>NZ_CP067976.1:1004790-1339720 GCF_018141665.1 Wolbachia endosymbiont of Spodoptera picta | reverse complement strand
TCTCTTGCATTTACCTCTGCCCCTTTTTTTATTAATAACCTCGCTGTTTTGTAATCAGAGATTTCTACTGCTTGGTGCAATATCGTCTCTCCTTCTTCATTTCTTTTATTAATGTTTTTAAACCCGTTACTTGATACTTCTTTAAAAAACTTACTAAAAGATTCTCTCTTTTCTTCGCTAAACTTCATACTTACCTCACAAAATTAGCTTTTCTAGCGCCAGATAAATTTCTTATGTTTACCTGCTGCTATTTAATTCATGTCCTTTTTTAGCATAAGAAAGCAAGTCCTTTTCTTTTTATTTCATACACTTTAAACTATTGTTAATATAATATATGAGGATCTAAATATAAGTACTTAACTTATTAGAGATATTACTTGACTATTTTTCCAACTTCTGTGCAAATGTCGATGTTCATGCCACTTTAGTACTCCTGGGTAAAATACTAAAATGTAATTTTCTAATTCGTGTATTGAGTCTTTTTGCTCTAAATCATTTTTATAGTAAACGTTGTGTTCTGCTAAAACATATTTTCTGACCTTCTGATCTGTATAATTTTTTGCTTTATAGTTGTGAGTAACGCTAAATCTTTCTAAAATTGGCTTGTGTTTTAAATTCCAATATTGCCATGAAAGTTTATCGCTTCCCAATACAAATTTATTTCCTCTTTCTTCTACGCTACTAACTGGAAAGCACGTATTTATGTCTCCTAAATCCCAACTGTCTGATAATACTATCTGCGCTTTTGCAAATTTAATCGATGGTAATAAACTCTGTGGTAATGGATATAGTGCTTTTAAGTTGTACCACAAATGATTTCTTTCATAAATACCGTTATAATTCTTTGTGTGAGGCTCGGTTTCTCCAAGGATTGCTACATCTAGGCGATATATATCATTGCTTAAAGCTCGTTCATAATGATCGCGTAGATAGTTTTCTATAATCCTAATAACTGGACCACTAGACCTGAAAAAATTTACTCTTCCAAATGATAACACTGGTCCATCTTTTTCTATTTTTACCCCTGAATAATCAGAAAGAAGATCTCCAAATAAACTCTCATCCAATATAAATCTCTGCGCATTATAATAATCGTTAAAAATCCTCATCAATCCGGATCTTACAGGCAGTAATAGTTTTGCCAGCTCTACTACTGCATCTACGAAGAAGTCATTTGGTACCTCTTTTATCCCTACTTGCAACTCAAAAAAATGTTTACCAGGTGGTTCTTCGATAATTTTAATATCTTCTATATTTGCCCATTTTAGTGCTATTTTTAGTGATGCTGGAGTTCCTCTCAGTCTTTGAAATTTTACTCCTTCTACTACGGCTTTTCTTTTATCCCTTATCCAACGTAGAATTTCCCCCAATCCATATTCTTCAACTAACCACGGCAATGTTTCTTCTTTAAGACTAAACTTAAATCCTCTGATACAGCTCGGATCAACCTTATAATCTATTGCATTAACCAGCGCTTTTTCTTGCTTTGTTGCGTTTGGCGGTAATAAACTTTTCATTTGTCTTTTCTTTCAAGTTGCTTTAATTTCCTTTATTTAGGTAGCTTATGAGTAAGCAAGAGATCATTGCAGAACTGATCAAAAATAAAGATGTTCTTAATATCGAAAACACTTTCCTTAATATTTGACCATATTATCCATACTTTAAAAAACAAATTACAACTTCTGGAAGAAAATCAATACTTTCCTCTCCCTAACATTGGATCCAGTAAACCACTTATTGCACGCAATCCCCTCACTGGTACGATTCCACAAAACAAAAAAATACGTTTTAAATCCTATCTAACTTGACATGGCCAAGCACTGCACACTCATTCCCCAATACTACAACATCCTCTTTTGGCTCGATTAATTCTACGTTTTCTACACCATCTACAAATAGATTCGCTATTATCCACGATCTTATTACACTCCACCCTAATCTTTTTGCTAATTCAAACTTCTTAATAAACTGCTTCTTGATTTCTTCCTCTGATATTACAGGACTTATGCTCATTCTGCTGTGAATATCTATTTCCGTAATATTGCAACCAATTACTGTTACTGTATCTGTTAAAACCCTTATATCATCTCTAGTAACCTGCTTTTTTACAATTTCTAGTAGCTCTTCTGAAGCTATGCCAGTTGTGGATAATTGTGTTGATAAGATTGAAATTTGTACTTTCCCTGGTATAGGTGATTCCACTAGTGCATCTTTTACTCTACTATCTGCTGACAGTGCATGATACCTATAATACTCCTTGCTTCCACACGTGCTTGAGCCTACTATCTTTGCTTTAATTCTTTTTCTAAATCGTTCATCATCTTCTTCTTTTTGCCTCTCCACTCCATAAAACTCAGCTAAATTATCAAGATCTTCTCCCATTGCAAATTTTAGTAAATTGCTCTTTACTGATTCATTTATTCTTTGTCTTAGTAACAATTCCCTCCATGCTGCTACTTCTAATACCTTCATCGCTGGGTCACTTTCTACTAATGCTGTAAAACTTGCATCACACTTCACTAACTCTTCCTTCATCCGAGACAGAATTTCTTCGAAGTTCAGTCGCTCAATAATGTTAGTCTGCTGCATCTTTATGCTATAAAGCGAATGTTTTTCCCACTTGGTACGTATAATCCTTCTAGGTCAAGCGTTACTTTTCCTTCTTTCACCTCTGTTATTTTTACTTTTTCTAATTTAAATCTTTTTTCCCATTTCCCTAAAGCTTCTGCTGTTGCTGCATATATCTCAAGTGTTAAATCTCTACTGATTGGTTTATCCACTAATTCAAATAGTCTAGACCCATAATCCCTTCTCATTATCCTACTGTTAATAGGAGTGGTCAGTATATCAATTATTGATTGTTTCAGATGTTCTATTTCCTTCTAATTCTTTTCCTGTTTTGGAGTCCATCCCTTCCATTTTTAGCCTGCAAACACGTTTTCACTGCCTTTTATTACTTTAAACCCACATGAAACTATATCTCCTTGTATCTTGTTAAAAGCATCTGATGTTTTAAGCTTAAGCATTAGGTGGAGAAGGGAAGAACTTTGAATATCTCCTTAGATATAAAATCTGTGTGGTAGACAAGAGTTCCCTTCTCAAAAGTATAGGCTGAACGGTATCGTAGAAAGACCTAAATGGTTATAATTCTGTATCCACAAGGTTAGCCTTACTTTTCATTTTAATAGTAACGTATGGAGTTACATATGATCAACAACTTTTTGGGTATAGACATATCAAAAGATCGCTTTGATGTTTCTCTTTCATTCATAAGCAACAAAGGAAAACGTGAAACCAGGAAAAGGAGTTTCAAGAATAATGATCATGGGTTTCAAGGTTTACTGAGCTTTCTACAAAAGCATAATGTAGAACAAGTAAAAGCCTGCATGGAAGCTACTGGTTGTTATAGTGAAGCCTTAGCTGAATTTCTACACAATACTGGACATTTTGTGAATGTTGTTAATCCAGCTTGTATAAGATTTTATGCAAAAAGTAAGCTTATACGACAAAAGAATGATCAGACTGATGCAGAGATAATTGCCGATTATTGCCAAAGACAGGAACCTATTCGTTGGGCACCACCTTCTCCTGAGTTAAAGAAATTAAAGCATCTTTATCGTTGCTCGGCTGCGTTAAAAGATGAATTGACATTAGTAAATAACCACTTAGAAAAAAAAGAGAGACTGCCTAAAGAAGTTGCAAATGCTTGGGAAGACCTTGCAATGAACATAAAACAAAAAATAGAAAGAATAAAAAACTCCTTACGTGAACTATTAAATAAACACAAAGAATTGTTGGAAAATTTTCAACTTCTATTGACCATTCCAGGAATAGGAGAAGAATCAGCAGTAGCTATTTTGGCTGAAGTTCCTAACATAAAAGCTTTCAAGGATGCCAGGCAATTGGCAGCATATGCTGGAGCTATACCACGAAATATAACGTCAGGTACGTCTGTACATGCCAAGCCCAGATTAAGTAAATCCGGTTCACGAACATTATGTAAGGCAATGTACTTTCCTGCCATAGTAGCTAAGAATCATAATCCTACTATTATGACTTTTTGCAAAAGGTTAAAAGAGAAAGGCAAGCATAACATGGCCATTGTGGGAGCTGCAATGCGTAAGTTACTCCATATTGTTTTTGGTGTTTTAAGGTCAAAGAAGGCTTTTGATCCAGATCATATCAAAAACTACAGAGCTAGGAGTTTGGCTGAAAGTTTAGTGCTTTAAAAGCAAAAAACGCTCCAATTATGTAAAATAGTATCTTACACAAATTTTGTAACTGGTTAGTGAATATGTTGATAAGTAAATTAATTTTATACGTACAAAAAAGCGGAAATTTACTTATCAACATATTCACTAACTATAATCTGTGTACCGTTACACAAAATGTGAATTGGAAGTATTTTTTAATTTTATGATACAGCTTGAACAATTTTTGTAATTTTTTTGTTGACTTGCAAGACGGTATCTACTACACTTGAAACTTGATCAAAACCAATTTTCTCAAGTTGTGCTTCAAAGCTTTGAAAAATATCACACCCAGCATCTACTAACACTTTCCTAAAAATGAGCTTACAACTGTCAAACATTCCTATTAAATCTGATAGACAAGAAAAACTTCTGCTCCTATATGCTCTCTCACCACCTATTGTCCTTACACCTCTACATACTGAAAATCCAAAGATGCTTCGTACGAAATCTTTGTTAATTACTTCTTGTGGAAGCACTTCTTTTTTCCTTCTTATCATCTCTCCAAATGTAGAATATATAATAAGCTTCATTTCAAATGATTGTACAAAGCTCTGAACAAACTTTACTAAATCTGAATATTCTGTTTGGTAAAATTGACAGTGATTCCTATTTTTATAAAACAAGCGTATTTCATTATTATGACATTCTCTTTGTTTACCATAAGTTTCGGATGAATTTTCCTTACATACTGTTATTGCAGTTTCTAATAGCTGGGACATTGCTTTTATCTCATATGTACCACCCCAAGCTTTAGGACTCCTCATACATTCTACATATGCTTCAAATTGAAATTTACGAACCTTTTTAGGGTTATTTATCTTCTCAAGCTCAATACAAATGTCATCTACTGCATTACTATTGAAGTGGCTAGGCTGGAGTTTACTAGACTCGATTCCATACTGCTGCTTAACTTCAATTTCAGAGCCAAAATCAGAAAGAAATTTTTCTTTAAAGCTACCATTTGTTATATAACCTTCATTTTTACTCTCAAAAAAGTCTATCATACTAATCTCGTCTTTCAATTCCTCTTGAAACGAACGCATTTTTTCAACAACTCTTCCACGAAATATTTTCTCTACTAACCACCTTAGCATATCATTTTGGCAAATATGTACATCACCTTGGATTAGCCTTTGGATTGTTTGTACATCATGGCCGTCTCCAAATAATTGGTAAAATCTCTTGCAGAATTTATTATTGTCAAATTTTACAGGAGTTAAATAAGCTAAAGCAACAGACCAAAATAGGCAACTACCATCTCCTGGGACATCAATTCTTTTATACGAAACAAGTGGTTGCAGTATCTTAGCAATACCCTTCCTGTTATTACTTCTAGCGATGTCTATGGAAGTCTTACCCTCCATGTTTAAAATATTAGCGTTAGCTCTTTTTCTCAATAGAAACCTGATAATTTCTAACTCGTCATTACAAACAGCAATATGTAACAGTGTATCACCACGTTGATTAACCTGACAATTAACATCCAACCTTGGATGTGCTCTAAAAAAAACTTTTAGCTTTTCAAGCTTTTCCATTTCTAAAAGACTACAGTCCTCTATAGTATTAATAAGTTCTTCATATATTTGCTCCAAGGACAGTTCTTTCAACATACTCTGAACTTGAGTTAGGTCAGAATAAGGTAATGGTTGCTGAACTTCCTTTCTGAGTATTGGCTCAAAATGAGAATATCCTCCATTTATTATATGCAAGATACTACCATCGTTATAATCAACTTTATCATATCCACCTATATTTCTTAAACCTGAATCATCTATTAATTGATGCAAAAAAGGCTCTTGTTGATTATCATTAGTATACCATGGATTGCTCTCTATAACATGTAGCTTGACATTATACTTTTTACAAATTAGCCTTCCCTCAATCTCAACCCTACCCCATATAGGAGCTTGTAATGTACTTCCATACTTTGAGCCAGTTAATGCTTGATGCAAGGGTAGATTTGTGCTCTTCATTTTTTCTATATCTTCAACAGTATATTCTATGCTATCCAAGTAAGCATTCCATAATTCATCATCATTAATACCAGGCTGCGGAAGTATTACTGTAGAATCTTCACGGTTTCTAGCATCCTGTATAACTTGCTTTCTTAATTGTTGATCATTTAAAGTTAGCTTCTTACAAACCTGACGTAAAGACTTAACAGTAAATTCTATGCCAGGCCTAAGCTGTCTAAGTCCCTGTGCAACTGCATCAAAGAAACAATCTCCTCCTCCAATTGCTTTTCCTATTGTAAAACCTTCTGGCAGCTTTAATATTTGCTGACTGCTAGATAGTAGTGTGTCTTCTTTTTGCATTCTTATTAACCTAGATTGATTATCTATTACTTGTTCCTTTGTATTTTCTTTACCTAACATAAAGCCCCCTATATTTTAATATTCATATTTTGATGATTTTGTCGTAAACCTCTTTTCTAAAGATTGGTTTCAACATTTGATTCTTATACAGCTGTACCAAAACAATTTGCTGTAGAAACCTTAAGTTAATTCCAAGTAACTTTGATTGCTGAGTAACAGTGTGCTTTTCTTTTGATTTCTTACTAAACTAGATATATTCTTAAAAAAGCCAGGATTGCTTTCTGAATGATGTACATAATACAATGCATCTGACTCAACACCTCATGTATTTATTATGTTAAAGTCCATTATAGCTAAAGAAATCTAGCAGAACAAGAACCTTTTTGCATGTTTTAGTATTTTTTTTAAACTAAAGCCAGTGCTTGCAAAAATACTTCTATTTTTTTACTTTAATGTACTAACTGATCCTTTCTACTTTTAAATAAATTAATACCCACTTAATCTCACACATCACTAAAAACCTAAACGACACAGCCATTTCCAGAACCCAAAACTAGCTAGTGAGAGAAGAGTTTGTTTTGGGATGCGTTGGACTACTGCTTGATTCGTGCGAACTTTTTTATATAATAATTCTACTATACCGTAAAGATAGCTATATTAGCCTACTTCAGCTAAATTCACATGTGAACTGATTTCCTGATCTTGTTGCAAAGATTTCAAAATTCTATTTTTATAACCTTATTTTTACGCGGCTTGTTCTCACAAATATACGATCTTTTTTGTAATTTTAGAAAGAGTCAATAATTCAATTCTTTATAACACTAACTAGCATGGTATCTTCACTAAAATATTTTTAAAAAAGTTAGTTGACTTATAAATAATTCTCTACTAGCATCGGCATGTTTATATTACTTTCTTCTTCAGCTCGGACAAATGCATAAATTGCTTTGTGTCCTCCTGTTTTTTCTATGAAATTATACATTTCCTCGGTCTTGACTTTGTCGAAACAACTATCTTCTTTTAGTACTTTTCGTCTTGGAAAGAGATTTCTAATAGGAATTGATAACGCCTCTGCTAGGATTTTTAACTTTTCAGTTGGAATGCCACATGTTCCTTGCTCGTATCTTATTAATGTATGATAGTTTATGCTTGTTTTGTCTACTAAGTCTTTTAGAGTATATTTTCTCTTTAACCTCCAGCTCCTTACTTTTTGTGCTATCTGGTACCTTATCGAGATGTTTGTCATAAATATTATACAGGTTAATACTACCAAATAAAGATATACAAAAGGGATGCTTCTTTCTATGTTTGAATTTTAGTTGAATATTTCTTCACAATTGTGTATAATGATCAATGCTTTTTATCTTACTTTCTCATGGCTCTTTCGAAGTTCCTTGATGCTCGCAATGATATAGCTTTTCGCCGTATTTTTGGTACTGAAAAAAATAAAGACATTCTTATTCACTTTCTTAATGATATATTAGATCTTACCGATGACAACAAGATTAAAGATGTCTCCTTTCTCAGTCCCATTCAAGACCCTGTCATTGCCTCTCAAAAGCAAAGCATTGTTGATGTTCTCTGTGTTGATTCTATAGGGATAAAAACTATAATTGAGATGCAAGTCGCTAAAACTACTGGCTTTGAAAAACGTGCCCAATATTATGCCGCTAAGGCCTATTCAAGTCAAGCTGATGTAGGTGACCAGTATCATGATCTTAAAGGCGTTATCTTTATTGCCATTGCTGATTTCATCTTATTTCCTAATAAGCTGGCTTATAAGTCTGATCATATTACTTTTGATAAGATAACTTTTGAACATGATCTCAAAGACTTTAGTTTTACTTTTATAGAGTTACCTAAATTTAAAAAAAGAGAAGATCAATTAGAAAATATAATAGAGAAATGGTGTTATTTTTTTAAACACGCCGGTGAAACAAGTGAAGAGGATCTAAAAAAAATAATAGGAAGTGATTTAATTATTGGCAGGGCTTATGATGAGCTAAACCAATATAATTGGAGTAAAGAAGAACGTCTTGCTTATGATCAAGCTAAAAAACGTACCGATGATTATTTATCTACCCTTGAAGAAAAACTTCATCAAGGCATCCAAATCGGCCATCAAAAAGGTAAAATTGAAGGTAAAATTGAAGGTAAAATTGAAGGTAAAATTGAAGTTGCAAAAAATTTACTTAAAGCTGGCATCTCTATTGACGTTGTATCGCAAACTACAGGTCTTTCTTTCGATGAGATCAAACAGTTACAAGCAGAAAAGACCTCATAGTTCCCTCAATTTATCGCTCTGCTTATTCCTCTAACTACTGATGTGCCATTTAAGAATGTATTCGGCTTTTCAGATAACTCTACTTTCCTTGAAACTTCCTGACTCAAGTCTTTAGAAGGCTTTTTTACTTTCTGTTGTAGCATGACTGTTTCTTTTTCCTCTTTTAAAGAGCTTTTCAAATGATCTAGAAACTTATCAGTTTGTTTAAATTCTGGACATGCTTCTTTTGCAAATGAATATAAGGTTTTTGCTATTTCAGAAAATTTTCCATTTATTATTTTTCCAATTATAGCTGATTGCACTGCCACAGGATCAAAGTTTAGATTTGTTAGTGATATTCCTGATTTAATAGCAGTTTTATTTAACACTTTCTCAAATCTATTTGTAATATTTAGTGCATAACTTCTCGCCTCTAATAAAGGTATAGATTGATCTACTGCGAATATATATTGTTTACCAGTTAACTTTCTTACAAGCACATCAAGTAACATTATCGTACCATTTACATCCACTCTTGCATCTACTTGTGAGATTGGACCTTTAGTACTTTCAGGGTTCAATGTATTTTTTTAGTCCTTGATAAGCATTATAAATTTGATTAAATCTATTTTTATCTCCACCTTTATCAGGGTGATTTACAAGCACTAGCTTATATATATTGTTTCTTTAAAATTCTACTAATCTCCTGATAATTCTTGCCTACAACCTGTACAGCTTTTAGTTCTAATAAACTAAATAGCTCGGTATTATTGTTAAATTCTTGATCAGTTAATTTTAAATGTTGATTCATTTTTGCCCCCACACAAATACATAGTACTTTGAGTATATTACACTTAAATATTTTTTGCAAGTGATCAGTAGTAACTTAGATGTATTACACTATAGTGTGAAGGTATATGGAATATTTTAGAAACATTCTTCATTTTGTTTTAGTTTCTATGAACAAGGTTAATTTTCATTATATATGGCAGATATTATTATGGTAATATTAATAATCCTTATGATATAGTTATCTTTTAAGGCTTTACTTTAGCTCGAATAAAAAGATCTAGAGCAACATGACGATCTTGAACGCTTGCACTGTGAACATCTGCCATAATAACTAGGCCTACTGTGTCTACAACAATATGACGTTCTCTACCCTTTATTTTCTTGCCAGCTATAGATCCCCTTTTTGAGTAGTCTTCACTGATTGACTATCAATTATTCCTACTGATGGTGTTTCATTTTTGCCAACCATTTTTCTTACCTCTTTTACTAGCATATCATGTATTTTTTCCAATTTGCCACTACCTGAGAAAATAGTCGTACACTGTTTTCCATGCGGAAAATCTTTTGCTCCACTGGCAACCACCTCTCATTATATACCTTATTGTATTGATAATTATTCTGATATTGTGCTTTCTTAGCCGACCTATCGCTCCTTGTGCAACACTTGGCTCTCATTCTTTGTCACTTATATCGCTTGTTACCCTCCTATTTTTTGCTTACCTCATCTTATTCCCTTCTTTATTCACTTTCAAAATAGGTTCTCACAGTTAAAAATTAACCATATACACAACTTTTGAGAAAAGAAAACGTACTAATTATAAGCTGTGGTCCTTTAACCATTACAATAAGAGCAAATAATATTCCACATAAAGATACCAACACTCCAAGTATCGAGACAAGCCCATCCTTACTCATAATACCAAGTGAAATAAGAGTTGTACCGATTGCTGGAATAAAGTGAGTTAACGGAAACGGATTGGCTATCACCAACGCACAAACTAACATTATAAATGCCAAAATCTTTTCACCTGGCTCTAGGAAGATAAAGGACATTCTTGGTTTCATGAACTTTTCTATTTTTTTTAATGCAGGTAAAGTTTTTTTGACCACAAGGTCTAGTGTTGAACGTTTAAAGGATTTGCTTTCCAACCAATTTAGCATCCAAGGAAAATGAAACCCAAGCAGAAGCTGCAGTGAAAATAAGATTAAAGGTATGGAAAGTATAGTTGTATAGCCAGGTGGAACTGGTATAGGTACAGATAGTGGCAAGGAGAAAATAATTATTAAAATACCAAAACCACGTTCTTGTAGAGATGTTTCAATTTCAAACAACGTCACTTTGTCACTATTAGTATTACCAGCATCTGCAACCTCTTGTAGAATATCAGATGCTAATTTTTTATCTTCAGTCAAATTCTCACTTTTTTGCACAATTACTTTTTAACAAAATCATTCCTAATAAATAGCATAATTACTCGTATATTCCAATCTTGATTTAACACTATTATCAGGATAATCCTCTGATATTCTATATACAGCCTTATCAGTTTGAATCTAATTATTTTGGCTGAACAAAGTCTCTTGAGTCATTTATAATTACTATACTCTAGGCTCTAATCGTAAATTTGAGTCTCTATAAAATCATGTCCAGCTAAATTATTTTAAGCTATACCAATATTAGTAATCAAGTTAACACTAATTTAATGATGACATATATAAAATATAATATATTGAATTAATAGTGAGGTTAAAAATGTTACCTAATGAAACAAATTCATATTCTCTTGTAACTCAACAAGAAAATGATCTTGATTTTAAGAAATTTACTGAAGATCTATCGAATATGAAGAGTGTTAATAATCACAAAAAGCTAAAGGAAAGAATCACTGACCTGTTAAAAGGAGATACAGAATTCTCTCGAATGAAACAAGGAGATCAGGCTCTTGTAGTAGGTACAGCAAGTGGGTTATTTACAGCATTATTACCACTTTTAGCAGTTGGTGTAACACTTGCTATACCAGGTGCTATAGTTGGTCTTACTTTATATTTCGCTGTAAAAGTAGCTGTAAAATCAGTTCAATCTGGATATAAAGGACTCAAATGGTCAGCTGAAAAAACTGTTGAAGGAGCACAATATACTGCAGGCACAATAAAAAAAGGCTTTATAAATGCTAGAGATTCATTAAAAGAAGCTGGAAGTTCTGTAGCACAGAAAACAAGGGAGGGCACAAGTGATACACTTAAAAAAGTGGGAAGTAAATTGGGTAATGTGGGTTCAAGTATATCTAATTTGGATAGCATTCCATATTCAATAGACTTACAGAGTCAAACTGTTGTTTTAAAAACAGAAGAAAAAACGAAAAATTTCAACAGTGTGAAGGAGATGCTTGTTAGTGAAATTTTGCAAGACAAGACTGTAAATAAGTCTGCTTTAATTAAGGAAATATTCTCTGAATTAAACAGAAAAATATCAGAAAAAGCTGGTTCTATTGATGGTCCACAAGGTTTCAAAAAGGACCAATTAGTTTATCAATTGACACAGCAAGCAAGTTTTGTCGATAAATTAGATGCTAAAAAGTTGCAAAATTTGTTAGCTCAAAATGATAACAATCTCTATGAAATTTTCTCTGAACATCATGATGAAATTGAGAGGATTATTAGAGAATGTAAAATAGAGCATAAACTTTCTAACTCTATAGAGAACCTTAATAAGGCAGCAAGTAAGTGTAGTAAAAGCAAAAAAGTAAGTAATGTGAAGTATCAAGGTGAAACACCAACTGCAACAATAGGAGGTAAAATAGGAACAACGCGACGTAATAGCACTGGTAACCTTACTAAGGTATTAACTCCAAAAGTACCAAATATAAGTGCTTCACTGACTAATTTGAATGAGGTTATAAATTCATTTTCACAAAATTCTCTGAGTGAAGATGTTTTCAATCATCCCACTGTCAAACGAAATCTAGATATTTTATCTAATAGAACTCCAACTCGCAGTAATTCTGTTAGTAGTTTAGCTTCTAATAATATCCATTCAAGTTTTAGTAGTAGTATGGATGGCAGTATTGAGTCTAAAAGCAGTTCTTTCAGTTACCTTGGTGGTTCTGATAGTGGAAAAGGTACATCTATTCCTTCTACACCAGAGAGGATGATTATTTCTTCGGACAACTTAATTAAAACTAGGTCACAATTGAGAAAAGTAAATTCGCAGGAAAAAATAGGTGAACAACAGCCTTCTACATTCATGTCTGGTCAAGAGCCAATTCAGGTGACACAATCTTTGCAAACATCAAGATAAACAAAACAGCTCACCTTCTTCAAAAGGATGTTACTTATTCAGTAATGTCCTTTTATTTCTTATTACAATATAGATTTTCTATTATATTTTAGATAAGTTGTTAAAAATCTTAGTTTATTGCATACTTTATGCAGATATTATTGTGGAATTATTAATAACTCCTGAAACCTGAATTATGTATTAATAATTAAAAAGAGATCGATAACTTATAATTACGAGATTTACGATGGAAAAGTTAATGAGCATCTTTTAAATTCGATTAGACTTAGCTAAAAAAATCGAGATTTTCAATAATTTATCTAAAATCTAATCCAGAAATCGGGTTTGAAGAGTGGATAGTAGGCTGCTCTACTTTTTCAAGCCTGGTATTAGGCTCTAAATTACTACACAATCCAAAACTTACGCAAGCTAACCCAGCAATTCCAATAACTATCCCTAGTATATGTATTTCCATAATATAAAACACAATACCACTTACTAATAACACTGCACCAATAACTCCAGCTAAAATTGGTTGATTTGATGATTTTCCATCTTTAGTAATGCCATATCCAATATTAAAATATGGTTCAGCTTGAAATGACCTATTTGGTTCTTGCATATTAGTTTGCGTAAAAGTATTTTGGTCTTTCTTATTGATTTTACAGATGGGTTGATTTGTATGACGATTTTCTCTGTGCCACTCAGTGTTATTTTCTGCATCTTTCTCAAATATATTAACGATTTCTTCTTGCTCATCAGTAATAAAATTTAAAGAATTTTCTTCGTCTTTGTTTTCCTCTTTTACACTGGTTTCACATGTGGGCTTAATATCTTTGCTTCCTGTTGAAATATTTTGGGTTTTTTCACTATTTGCAAACATAGTTTCGTGTATTTCAAGATCTCTACAGTCTTTATTGATACCCTCACATCTAGTTTCAACATTACTACTTGCAGCTTCAACTTCTATATTCAGAACTTCCTCAAACTCCTTCAGAATAAATGCAATTTCTTTACAATTTTGTTTATTAGTATAATCAATCAGTGTATAGCTTATCTCTTGACCTTCTGCTTTCTTTACTTTCACTTTTTGGTTGAGAATTTCTTTCAAAATACCATTCTTTTTAGAAGCTTCTAGAACTCCTCTAACAGCTTTACTATTTTTCTCTAATATACAGGATACCAGTGCCGTGTAAGTTATTGTTAGACCATTTGGCAATGTAATAGTTTAGACTTGATCTGACAGGCATGAATTATCTGACAGAAGAATTGACAAAGTCAAAACCGATATCAGCATCCTGTTTAATGCTATCAATATTTTTCTGATAAGCAATATGCATACTATCAAAAAAGGTTTGCATAGGCATAGCAATATTTACCTGAATGTGGTCTAGATCTATTGTAAGAATGCACCCAATGGTCTACGTCTAACTGAAGTTCTGCCAAAGAGGTGTAAATTTTCTTTCTAAAGATAATATTGTAACATTCATCTTGCATAGTTCTATGGAACCTTTCACATATGCCATTAGTCTGTGGAGAACGAGCTTTGGTTCGAGAATGATCAATATTTTCTACCCCTAAATATAGCTGGTAAACGTGATTTTCAGGTCTGCCACAATACTCTGTACCACGATCCGTCAAAACACGTAGCAATGATACTTTCTGTTCATCAAAGAACGGTACTACCCTATCATTAAGAAGATCTGCAGCTGTGATAGCAGTCCTTTCTGTGTAAAGCTTAGCAAAAGCAACTCTGGAATAGGTATCAACAAAGGTTTGCTGGTAAATTCGTCCAATACCTTTGATATTACCAACATAATAACTGTCTTGGCTACCTAAGTATCCTGGATGCTCTGTTTCAATTTCTCCATGGGCCTCTTTATTCTTCCTTAGCCTTTTCTAGAGCTGTTATCTGTTCTTCTGTTAAAATGATACCATCCTGAGCTACTTTTGCTTCTAATGCCTTTAACCTCTTTTTAAAATTTTCAAGATCGTTTCTTTGCCACACTGATCTTATTCCACTTGCAGAGATGAGAATTCCTCTCTTTTTCAGTTCGTTTGCTGCTCTTTCTTGTCCGTATGCTGGAAACTCTATTGCTATTTCAACTACTGCTTTTTCTATATCCTCCGACACTCTATTTGCATACAATGGCTTGCTTTTGCTTATCTCGTGTAAAGCCTCTTCTCCTCCTGTTTCATACAGTTCTTTGAAGCGGTAAAATGTATCCCTTGAATATCCCATTACTTTACACGCCTGTGATACATTTCCTAATTGCTTTGCAAGTTCTAGCAATCCCAACTTTGGTTTTAGTATTTTTTCTTGTGTTGTATTCATATCTGACACTCCTTTAAAACTTGTTTATATTTTTATCTTACTTTGTTTGCTTGTCAGATCAAGTCTAAACTATTACACAAAAAACTACCTAATGTCTCAGTGATCCATAAAAATTTGAAGATATCTGCCTCTCTATCACCAAGGGTAACAAGTTGTACATTTGCAGGAAGGTTGTTTATGCTTTCTTTGAGAGCTGTTATCCACTTATAACTTTCTTTTTCTTCTATGGAGGTACGGTATTTCCTGTTTGCTTTTTCTTGTGCCGTTTCTTTTTCCCTAATAGAACGTGCCCAACATTGTTGAGAGATAGACCTAAAGGTAATCCGTCTTTGCTGACTATTAAGGCACTGTGCAACAGTAAACCCATTTTATGCTTCGTATAAGCTTTAGAAATACTACCTAGCCTCTTGGTTTTTATATGAGAGTCAAAATCCAAATAACTTGTATCTTGAACTGAAAAAACAAACTGATTTCCTTTCATTCTCTCCATAGTTTCTTTGTAATGGGAAGAATAAATTTCCTTATCCTTAAGCTTTTCATTGCTAAATAATCTGTATGCACCCTTAGCTTCTTTCCATCCACTACAGCTTTGATTAATTGATCCAGACGCCTTACCCTCTATACAATAGCCTGTTTTAATAAGTCTCTTATTAAGTCTTGTATCTCCTAAATTAACGTGTTTTAACTCTCTTTCCAGCCATTTATCCCCTAAGCCATCAGTATATTGCACATTTGTACTTACTTCACTCATTTTAATCCCAAATTTATTTGGTATCCATTTTACTCACTTTTTTATTTGTGGGTAAAAGTGAGATTTAAATCCGATTGAGAAGTTCTGATCAAGCACGCCATAAGAAAGCCTCTACAAACCTTTTGGCCCAATATTAATTCGGCTATTGATTTTGTCTTTCAGAGTGCTCGAGCAGATCTTACTTCGGTTAGCTATAGCAGCTATAATGTGCTTGCAACAACTAATTCACTACGGCAACTGAACCGTGACAGTGTTTGTATTTTTTTCCAGAGTTACAAGGGCACTTGTCATTTCTTGAAACTTTTGGAAGTCTGCTATTTTTAGTAGAGCGTGACCTATTGCCTATTTCTTGATTGTCTAGCAACTTAAAGTGCGCTAGGCGGTGAATGGTAAGCTCCCTCCACTTTTCAAGCATCGACTCAAACATTAAGAAAGCTTCGCATTTAAATTCATTCAGTGGGTCTTTTTGCCCCATGGCACGCAAATTTATGCTTTGTCTTAGGCTCTCTAAGACCGAAAGGTTCTCCCTCCATAAATGATCAAGTGTCATGATCATCACTTGTTTCACTATCGTATTCCACAAATCTGTAGTTTGTTGACTATTGAAATATTTTTCTTTCTCAGTAAAAAATTCTTGTATCTTGTCATTTATATAATCCAAGGCTTCTTGTTTATTCAAAAACTCTGCTAGATTAAGCGTTATCCCGTATCTTATGTGGAATTCTTTTGCAATATCTTCAACATAATCTTCGTAATAACCACTTTGTACTATACCTTCTATTATATCCTCATTTACTTCACTATATACTTCAACTAAATCATTGATTTCATTGTTTAAAATATGATTTCTCTGCTTAAAAATAACTTTACGTTGATTGTTGATTACATCATCAAACTTTAGCAAAGACTTCCGCACATCATAATTTCTAACTTCAACTTTCTTCTGTGCTTTTTCAAGTGCTTTATTAATCCATGGATGATGAATAGCCTCGTTGTTCTTTAGTCCCACTTTTTGCAAAAAATTCCTCATTCTATCAGAACCAAATATCCTCATTAAATCATCTTCAAGTGATAGAAAGAACTTAGAAAGTCCAGGGTCACCTTGGCGGCCAGAACGTCCACGTAATTGATCATCTATTCTCCTGCTTTCATGCCTTTCGGTTCCAATAACACATAAGCCACCAGCTTTTATAGCAATTTCCTTATCTTTTTTTACTCTTTCGACTATTTCTTGATATTTTTTTTCTCTTTCATCAGCATTTTTTATTTTCTCGAGCTCTATTTTTGCAATCATTTCAACATTTCCACCAAGCTGAATATCAGTTCCACGTCCTGCCATGTTTGTTGCTATAGTAATGCTGCCTGGTATTCCAGCTTGCGCTATTATATACGCTTCTTGTTCATGATAACGAGCATTCAATACTGAATGCTTAAGGGAATGGCTTTTCAAAAGATCGGAAAGTTTTTCAGAATTTTCAATACTCACAGTGCCAACAAGCACTGGTTGAAGACGTTTGTGACATTCCGCTATAAACTTCAATACAGCACTAAATTTTTCTTTTTCTGTGCCATAAATTTCATCATCAACATCTATTCTTTTAACAGGCACATTAGTTGGAATTTTTACTACATTTAATCTATATATATCACGAAATTCTTCTGCCTCTGTTGCTGCTGTTCCTGTCATACCAGAAAGTTTGTTGTACATACGAAAGTAGTTCTGAAATGTGACTGATGCTAAAGTTTGACTTTCATGCTGAATTTCAAGATTCTCCTTTGCCTCCAGTGCCTGGTGAAGACCATCAGAATATCTCCTACCTTCCATCATGCGCCCAGTAAACTCATCAATAATTACCACCTTACCGTTTTTCACTATATAATCTTTATCAGCAGTAAACAGCTTATGTGCACGAAGTGCTTGATCTATATAATGAGTCAGTATAATATTGCTAGTATCATAGAGCGAGGAATTTCCAGGAATGAGGTTATACGATTTTAGTAATTCCTCCACTCGTGAAATGCCATTTTCAGTGAGGAACACTGCTCTACTCTTTTCATCGACTTCATAGTCAGAATCAACTAATTTGATTACTATTTTATTGATATGCTTATATATCTGATTATTTTCCTCAAGTGGGCCAGAAATAATGAGCGGAGTACGCGCTTCATCAATCAGTATGGAGTCTACTTCGTCTACTATTGCATAATTGAATCCTCTCTGAACCATATCTTCTTGAGAAAATTTCATATTATCTCGTAGATAATCAAAGGCAAGTTCATTATTTGTTGAGTATACTATATCTGCGCTATAAGCCTTTTTTCTCTCGTCGTCTTTCAAATTATTTGTAATAAATGCAACAGAAACTCCAAGAGAATTATATAATTTACTCATCCACTCTGTATCTCGTTTTGCAAGATAATCGTTAACAGTTACGACGTGCACACCTTTTCCTTCTAAAGAATTTAGGTATGCAGCTAAAGTTGCGACTAGTGTCTTTCCTTCTCCTGTTTTCATTTCTGATATCATGCCATTATGGAGAACCATGCCACCAATTAGCTGAACGTCGAAATGCCTCATGTTAAGGAATCTTCGTGATGCTTCTCGTACAACCGCAAATGCAGGTACGAGAAGGTCATTTAGTGTTTTTCCATTTTTCAGTTCTTGTTTTAATTCCGCAGTTTTACTAGCAAGATCCTCATCAGATAAGCTCTGCATTTCTTGCTCTAGCGCATTAATCTGCTGAGCAATTTTTCTGAAAGATTTTATTATCTTCTTGTTCGTTGATCCAAATATCCTTTTTTATAAAAAAGTGACAACGTAAAGATGAAGAATGTAAGAATAGTTGTTAAAACTAACGTAGAGTCTGGCATAAACTTAGGTAAAGTTTTATTTAATATGAGATTATATTACTAAACGTAACCTGCGGCAATTAGATTCAGAAAATCTTTATTTACAAACTAAGGAAAAGATTCTTGCAGATGAAATGTAAAAGAGTCTATTTATTTTATTAAATATTATAATTAATAATTAAACTTTCTTAATAAGTTATTAAAATAGTGTTAAGCTACATGTATAAAACGGTTAGTGGAGTTACAATGTTAAGCAATATTATAAAAGTAAAATTAGAGAAAAATAGTTGTCCTTTTGAAGAATTAGAAGAATTTTTTGCTTCTGTAATAGTTTAGACTTGATCTGACAAGCAAACAAAGTAAGATAAAAATATAAACAAGTTTTAAAGGAGTGTCAGATATGAATACAACACAAGAAAAAATACTAAAACCAAAGTTGGGATTGCTAGAACTTGCAAAGCAATTAGGAAATGTATCACAGGCGTGTAAAGTAATGGGATATTCAAGGGATACATTTTACCGCTTCAAAGAACTGTATGAAACAGGAGGAGAAGAGGCTTTACACGAGATAAGCAAAAGCAAGCCATTGTATGCAAATAGAGTGTCGGAGGATATAGAAAAAGCAGTAGTTGAAATAGCAATAGAGTTTCCAGCATACGGACAAGAAAGAGCAGCAAACGAACTGAAAAAGAGAGGAATTCTCATCTCTGCAAGTGGAATAAGATCAGTGTGGCAAAGAAACGATCTTGAAAATTTTAAAAAGAGGTTAAAGGCATTAGAAGCAAAAGTAGCTCAGGATGGTATCATTTTAACAGAAGAACAGATAACAGCTCTAGAAAAGGCTAAGGAAGAATAAAGAGGCCCATGGAGAAATTGAAACAGAGCATCCAGGATACTTAGGTAGCCAAGACAGTTATTATGTTGGTAATATCAAAGGTATTGGACGAATTTACCAGCAAACCTTTGTTGATACCTATTCCAGAGTTGCTTTTGCTAAGCTTTACACAGAAAGGACTGCTATCACAGCTGCAGATCTTCTTAATGATAGGGTAGTACCGTTCTTTGATGAACAGAAAGTATCATTGCTACGTGTTTTGACGGATCGTGGTACAGAGTATTGTGGCAGACCTGAAAATCACGTTTACCAGCTATATTTAGGGGTAGAAAATATTGATCATTCTCGAACCAAAGCTCGTTCTCCACAGACTAATGGCATATGTGAAAGGTTCCATAGAACTATGCAAGATGAATGTTACAATATTATCTTTAGAAAGAAAATTTACACCTCTTTGGCAGAACTTCAGTTAGACGTAGACCATTGGGTGCATTCTTACAATAGATCTAGACCACATTCAGGTAAATATTGCTATGCCTATGCAAACCTTTTTTGATAGTATGCATATTGCTTATCAGAAAAATATTAGTAACATTAAACAAAAGACTGATATTAGTTTTCAATTCTTCTGTCAGATCAAGTCTAAACTATTACAGCTAATACCAAAGTAGTTGTAGTGTCCTGTTAATTTAGCCTTCAGTACTTGCCACCAATCTTTAAGTCGAATACTTCCGCGGACTATTTTCAACCACTCCTTGATTTCTTTTAGTTTTCTGGCTAGATTTAACTTTGAGGTTTTATGTCCCATTATTAATCTACCACGACGACTTTTTGCACCATAGTGCGTAAACCCCAGAAAATTGAAACTTTCCGTCCTTCGTTTCTCTCTTATCGCTTGTTGCCACTCCCTCTTGCAAAACTTTACTACTCTGGTCTTGTTTTCAGATACTTCCAACCCAAATTTATTTAGCCTTTGTTTCAGTAATTCCAGAAATTCTTCCGCGTCTACCTTACTTTCGCAACAAACCACAAAATCGTCGCAAAACCTTATTAGTTGTATATATCCTCTGGATCTTGGTTAAAATTTCTTTTCTCTCCATAAATCCAACACATAATGTAAGTATATATTTGCTAATACAGGACTTACTATACCACCTTGGGGTCTATCTTGTTTTGTTGCTTCATAATTTCCAGCTTCGACTATCCCTGCCTTGAGAAACCGCTTTACTAACCACCGCAAATTTGGGTCAGTTATTCGTTCCCTTAGACATCTCATTAGCCATTTATGCTGTATATTATCGTAGAACTTCTTGATATCCACTTCTACAATGTAGTTTATTGGCTTGTACATAACTGCTTTATCTAGTGCATTTACCGCTTGATGACAGTTTCTTCCAGGTCGAAATCCATATGAGCTGTCCAGAAAGTTTGCCTCGTAAATATTTTCTAGTATCTTCTTCAGCATAATCTGTACTAATTTATCCTCGGTCGATGGTATTCCGAGTCCGCGTTTCTCTTTACTGCCAGCTTTCGGTATATATACCCTCTTTACTGGTTGTGGTTGATATTGCTTCCTCTTCATACTTTCTACTAGCACTTCAAGTTTCTCATTCAGATTTTCTCCGTATGATTCCACTGTTATCTGGTCTACTCCACAAGCCTTGTTACGCTTCAGTTCTTTATAACATCTCGCAAGATTCTCTGTATTTATCAGATGGACTAACGATGTGAATTTAGTCGCTTATCTTGCTTTGCTCTTACTGCTATCTGGTTTAGTTTATTTTGCATGTTATTCCAACCTCCGTTGTATTGGCCTAGCAATCCCTATTCCAGTTACTATATTGCTGATCGCTTCCCCTTGTACGTGGCTTTCCCACATTCTGAGTACTATCAATCAGTCCGACTTCCCCTGCATCTTCCGCTAGTTCTTGCCTTTGTTGACTTGTTCCAGCGTACCTTTGTAGGAATGCATAGGATCTCCCAAGTTCACTTGAAGTCCATTTCAATACATGGCACGGTCTCAGATCCCGATAGAGTGAGTGATAACTTGCCTTTACGTTATCCTTCATGCTGTCTTCCATGGCCATGAAAATGTCGACCTCTATGTCTTCAGGTATTTCGGAACTCAATCCCTTCACTTTCGTTGTACCCTGCATTGTCCATCCCACTAGCTCTATTACACTCGTTACCTCATGCAACATAGTGGTCTGTTCCAAACTGTTGGCTAGACTTTGTTTGTGTTGGATTTTTACCAACTGTTCTCCAAGCACTTCTTGGCGCACCAAGAGCAACCCTCACGCACAATCTCTTAACCCAAATGGAAGAAGTAAAAATAGAAGATCAGCGGCAATAAATACTTTTAAAATAATAACTCTATGGTTAATATGCGAAGATTTAAGTAAAAAATGTTGTCATTCTAGTAGCTGATACTGGGCTCCAATGTCAATTACTCGGATAACAAAAAAACACAGGCTTCACATGCATCTGCAGTACTGTATTAGTCTACTATCTTCATTCCCACAACATTATACCCTGAATCAACATGTAAAATTTCTCCAGTTGTACCACTACTCAGGTCGCTTAATAAGTATAGTGCTGCCTTGCCAACATCTTCTATTGTAACATTGCGTCTAAGTGGAGAATTACTTCTATTCCATTCCGATATGGAGTGAAAGTCACTTATTCCAGAAGATGCCAAAGTTCTGATTGGACCAGCAGAAATTGCATTTACTCTGATGTTCTGTGGTCCGAGATCACATGCTATATATTTTACACTTGCTTCAAGTGCTGCTTTACATAAACCCATCACATTATAATTTGGCATAACTTTTTCAGCACCATAGTAAGATAAAGTAAGTAAACTACCGCCATTTAACATCATTTTTTCCGCTCTTTGCGCTAAAGCAGTAAAAGAATAGCACGATATATGCATTGCATTAATAAAGTTGTTTAGTGAAGTATTGACATATTTACCATTTAGCTCATTTTTATCGGAGAATGCTATTGCATGTACCAAAAAATCAATAGCACCCCACTTCTCCTTTATTTCCTTAAAAGCATTATCTATAGTTTCCTCATTTGAAACATTACAGTGCAATATTAACTCTACATTTAATTCACTTGCTATTGGTAATAATTTCTCTTTTATTGTTTCATTTTGATAAGTGATTGCAAGCTCAGCTCCATGTTCTGAGAGGGTCTTTGCTATACCATATGCTATTGACCTCTTATTTATTATTCCGGTTATTAACCCTTTTTTGCCCTGCAATATCATAGAAATTATTTGCCTTTTTTATAATTTGAAATATTAACTAGGCAAAGTCAATTATGTTTTAACTGTAGCTAACGTATAAAAATTACTTCCGCATATTTCCAACCTCATTATAATTACAATTAGAGATATTTTAAGAGCTCAAAATCTATCTTTAGTCTGCAGATTTTTTAATCAAACTTATTAAAAAATATATTCTTCAGTGTATATCTGTCGTATATGCACCGCATTTTTTTCTAACTTTTTTTACACAGGAGGATTTTATGTCCAGAATTCCAGATACTTGACCTTTACTTTAAAACCAACTGGCGCCTATGGTTTTTATAAAAAGATTACAGGAAATAAAAACACTCTAGAGAACATGAAATAAGGATACTGAAATATAAGCTGCCTACATTTGCAAGCAGCTCATAAAGTCTTCTTATTTACTTACTCCTTGAGCAGAAGAAAGTTGTTTTGATATAGTCACACTTTCCATACTTGTTGAAGGATTCTGTGAAACTTTTACTATTTCAGAACCTTCTTTACGTAAGTAGGATAGTACATCTATGTAATAGTTTAGACTTGATCTGACAAGCAAACAAAGTAAGATAAAAATATAAACAAGTTTTAAAGGAGTGTCAGATATGAATACAACACAAGAAAAAATACTAAAACCAAAGTTGGGATTGCTAGAACTTGCAAAGCAATTAGGAAATGTATCACAGGCGTGTAAAGTAATGGGATATTCAAGGGATACATTTTACCGCTTCAAAGAACTGTATGAAACAGGAGGAGAAGAGGCTTTACACGAGATAAGCAAAAGCAAGCCATTGTATGCAAATAGAGTGTCGGAGGATATAGAAAAAGCAGTAGTTGAAATAGCAATAGAGTTTCCAGCATACGGACAAGAAAGAGCAGCAAACGAACTGAAAAAGAGAGGAATTCTCATCTCTGCAAGTGGAATAAGATCAGTGTGGCAAAGAAACGATCTTGAAAATTTTAAAAAGAGGTTAAAGGCATTAGAAGCAAAAGTAGCTCAGGATGGTATCATTTTAACAGAAGAACAGATAACAGCTCTAGAAAAGGCTAAGGAAGAATAAAGAGGCCCATGGAGAAATTGAAACAGAGCATCCAGGATACTTAGGTAGCCAAGACAGTTATTATGTTGGTAATATCAAAGGTATTGGACGAATTTACCAGCAAACCTTTGTTGATACCTATTCCAGAGTTGCTTTTGCTAAGCTTTACACAGAAAGGACTGCTATCACAGCTGCAGATCTTCTTAATGATAGGGTAGTACCGTTCTTTGATGAACAGAAAGTATCATTGCTACGTGTTTTGACGGATCGTGGTACAGAGTATTGTGGCAGACCTGAAAATCACGTTTACCAGCTATATTTAGGGGTAGAAAATATTGATCATTCTCGAACCAAAGCTCGTTCTCCACAGACTAATGGCATATGTGAAAGGTTCCATAGAACTATGCAAGATGAATGTTACAATATTATCTTTAGAAAGAAAATTTACACCTCTTTGGCAGAACTTCAGTTAGACGTAGACCATTGGGTGCATTCTTACAATAGATCTAGACCACATTCAGGTAAATATTGCTATGCCTATGCAAACCTTTTTTGATAGTATGCATATTGCTTATCAGAAAAATATTAGTAACATTAAACAAAAGACTGATATTAGTTTTCAATTCTTCTGTCAGATCAAGTCTAAACTATTACAAGCCATTAGCTACTTCATAAATTCTTACTCCATGCTCATCAACTCGTCCACGCATTCCTCTTTTTTCATCTCCAGGTAGCAACAATGTAACCGCCGTTATCCTATTGCTTTCAAAAAAATCATTAGTTAAAATATTACTAATGTTTATTTTTCCTTTATTATCATTCAGCACAATTCTTGCAGTCAACATAGTTCTAATTGGACTTCTCACTCTAAGCTGTACAGATTCTACATCACTGTTTTCTATGTGTTGAGCAATTTCTTGCTTAGTTTCATCAATAATCTTGCCTTTTAGATATTTACCGTGATTTTCATTTTCTGAATTATAAGAAGAGCTATCAGCAAGAATTCGCCTTTTTGACTCTTCATCATCACAATCTAAATATTCAATTTTGCGGTCATGCTTGGTACCTAAAAATGGATGATCATCTGCTCTCACCCTATTATTCGGAGGAAAATTGAAAGTCCTATTCCATTTATCACTTGACACTGGTCCAGGTATTCCTTGAACAACCTCAGAGTTTTTTTCTTTAGAAGAATTACTTAGTCTGGTAGAGACTTATGACCTTGAAATCAGCGATTTGGTCTCATAACCATAGTCTCCCCAAAAGAACCGTGCTTGCGGATTTCCCGCACACGGCTCCACAATACAGCGTTCACACTAGTGCTCCTGTGTATAAAGAAACATATACCTTTGGTTTTGGTAATGGATTTACTTTTAAATAGTGTATAAATTGTTCCCAATCGATACTTTTCTTTTGACTACGTCGGTTTATCCACTTAAATGCTAACTTTGTTGCCAGTCGATTGAATTGAATCAAACACCGATAATTTCCGCTAACTCCGAAGTAGCTATAGTGTCCTGTTAGTTTGGCTTTAAGTTTCTGCCACCAATCTTTGAGGCAGATACGACTTCGTACCATCTTCAACCACTCTTTGATTTCTTTAATCTTTCTAGCTAGGCTTATTTTTGAAGTTTTCTGCTTCATCATAAGTTTACCATTACGACTTTTTCCACAATAATGTGTAAATCCTAGAAAGTTGAAGCTAGCCGTCCTACGTTTCTCTCTTTCTGCTTGATACCATTCTTTCTTACCAAACTTTACTATTTTTGTTTTATTTTCAGCTATTTCCAATCCAAATTTACTTAGTCTTTGTTTCAGTAATTCTAGAAATTCTTTTGCGTCTTCTTCCCTCTCGCAGCCAACTACAAAATCGTCGCAAAACCTTATTAGCTGTATATATCCTCTGGCTTTTGGCTTAAATTTCTTTTCAAACCATAAGTCCAGCACATAGTGTAAGTATATATTAGCTAATACAGGGCTTACTATACCACCTTGTGGTGTGCCTTGATCGGTTGCTTTATAACATCCAACTTCGACTATTCCTGCCTTTAGAAATCGTTTTATTAACCACAATAAATTTGGGTCAGCTATTCGTTCCCTTAGACAATTCATTAGCCATTTATGTTGAACATTATCAAAGAACTTCTTGATATCCACTTCTACAATATAGTTAATTGGTTTGTGCATAACTGCTTTATCTAGAACGTTTATCGCCTGATGACAATTTCTTCCTGGTCGAAATCCATACGAGCTGTCCATAAAGTTTGCTTCATAAATATTTTCTAATATCTTCTTTAGCATTACCTGTACCAACTTTTCTTCTGTTGATGGTATTCCGAGACCGCGTTTTTCCTTGCTTCCAATTTTGGGTATGTATACCCTTTTCACTGGTTGCGGTCGGTATTGCTTTCTCTTCATACTATCCACTAGCATTCTAAGTTTCTCTTCTAGATTTTCTCCATAAGCTTCCACTGTCACACGATCTATACCGCAAGCCTTGTTGCGTTTTAGTTCCTTGTAACACTCTGCAAGATTCTCTTCATTAATCAAATGAACTAGCGATGTAAATTTTACTCGCTTATCTTGCTTAGCCCTTACTGCTATCTGGTTTAGTTTTCCTTGCATACTCCTCCAATCTCTGTTGTATTGGTATAGCAATCCCTATACCAGTCACTATATTGCTAACCGCTTCCCCTTGTATGTGGCTTTCCCACACTCCGAGTACTATCAGTTAGTCCGACTTCCTTTGCATCTTCCTCCAGTCCTTGCCTTTATTGACTTGTTCCAGAGTACCCTTACAGGAATACAAAGGATCTCCCAAGTTCACGTAAGGTCCATCTCAACACATGACGCGGCCTTCGATCCCGATGGGGTGAGTAATATCTTTCCTTAGCGTTATTACCCATGTTGCCTTCCACCAAATGTAAAGTGTCGGCCCCCATGACGCGTGAATTACGGGACTCAATACCTTCACTTTCGTTGCACCCTATGTTGTCCATTCCATTAGCTTTACTACGCTCGTTACCTTACGCAGCATAATGGTTTGTTCCAGGTTGCTGGCTAAGCTTTACCCGTGTTGGATTTTCACCAACTGTTCCTTACGCACTTCTTGGCGCACACATTTCTACCTTCCCTAGCACGCATCACCGCTATATTTGTGGCTATGGTCGTTTTACCAGTACCACCTTTTTGACCACCAACAACTATTATCATAACACACCTCGTAATATTTTAATTCACTTGGCGTCTACTAAAAAATCAATAAGGGCAGTTTACATAATCCCACTTCAATGTTCAAGAAAAAGTGCTCCGGTGCTCATTCTTTGTTTATAAATAATATTCTTGATTCAATCCTTTGCTTTCTTCTCAATATATCTACATATCAGGATAGAGAGCTCATATAATACCAACATTGGAATTGCAAGCCCTACTTGGCTTAGTACATCAGGTGGAGTTAAGATTGCAGCAATAATGAAAATTACCACTATCGCAATTCTCCGTTTATTTGACAAACTTTGTGCAGTGATTAGCCCTACTCTTACCATTAAGGTGAGTATAACTGGAATTTGAAATGCAGTGCCAAATGCAAACATAAATTGAAGAACAAGGTCTAAATATTCACTAACTGATGGCATAAACTCTATTGGTATACCGAAAGATTTACCGCTATGTTCAAAAGCAATAAAAAATTTCCAGGCTAAGGGAAATATGTAGTAGTAAACTACAGCGGCTCCCGTTACAAACAAAACCGGTGTTGCAATTAAGTATGGCAATAACACTGCCCTTTCTCTTTTATATAAGCCAGGTGCTAGAAATATGTAGAATTGCCATGCAAACACAGGAAAAGAAAACAACAGTGCACTCATTATTGCAACCCTGAGATATACAAAAAACGCTTCTGTTAAGTCTGTATAGATTAGAGAAAAATCATTGCTATCTTTTGTAACTTCTATTAAAGGTGCAAGTAAAAAGCGGTATATATTTTCTTTAAAGTAGTAACAAAACCCGAAGGTAACACAAAAAAATAGAAAGCAAAAAATAACCCTTTTTCTAAGTTCCGCAAAGTGCTCATAAAATGAAGCATATTTTTGTGAGTTTTCGTTCATACTTTACAATAACGCTATGTCTAACATTCTCAGTGAAAAAGCCCATTCATTATCGTACCACGCTGCAACTCTACAGATATCACCTGTGACATATGTACCAGCTAAATCCACAATTGCACTATAAGGGTTATGGACAAAGTCTATTGAAACTAAAGGCTCGTTACATACGGAAAGCACATGATTTGCTGAATTCTTAAATATTTCGTTTATTTCCTTAGTTGTTGCTCTCTTATCAGCTAAAAATTTAAAATCAACCATAGAAACGTTGCTAACCGGAACTCTAATAGCAGTACCATCTAGCTTACCCTTTAACTGAGGAATGACAGAACCAATTGTTTTTGCTGCTCCAGTTGTAGTTGGCACCATAGAAAGGCCACAAGCTCTTGCCCTACGTAAGTCTCTATGGTTGCCATCAAGAATATTTTGATCATTCGTATAGGCATGTATAGTGGTCATAAAACCGCTTTTTATGCCTAAATTGGAGTGTAAAACGTGTACAATCGGAGCCAGACAGTTTGTAGTACAAGAACCTGCTGAGATCACTTTATGCTCCTTTTTTAGCATATCATTATTTACGCCGTAAACTACAGTTACATCAGCATCTGAAACTGGAGCAGAGACAATTACTCTCTCTGCATTATGCTTTGCTGCTTCCGCACGCTTGTTGAATGCACCAGTGCATTCAAGCACTACATCAACATTCCAAGGAATATTTTCAGGGCTACGTTCTCTATATAAAGAAAATTTCCTGCCATTTATAGATAGCCAATTTTCAGACTCGTTAAAATCAATATCGCCGTTAAATTTGCCATGAACAGAGTCATATTTAATCAAATGTGCATGCTGCTCAGCACTGAGCGACCCATTTACCGCCACAACTTCTATTTGCTCGCTATAGTTTTCTACTTCAAAAATAGCACGCAATACACTTCTGCCTATTCTACCAAGACCATTAATTCCTACACGAATTGTCATTTTTCCATCTTAAAAGTTTAATTATAGAGGATATTGCCTGATATTTCATTCTATTCTTTTGGTTGTTAATCCTAATGTTATAATATATTGATGCTTATCTTGACTAAAGAAACTGTATCACTTAATTAATAATATCTAAATTTTAACTTGAAGTAGGTTATGCATGGATTACCAATGACAAATTCAGATAATCAGTATCAGCAAAGAAAAATAGAAGCATTGCAAAAAGAAAATAAAGGACTGTCAGAAAAAGTGAAAACACTACAGAAAATGTCAGTGCTGCACAATGAAATGCTAGTAATGCTACAGTGGAAATCAATAACAGAGAAACTGCGCACAGAAATATTAAAAAAACTGCTAGAAACACCTCAAGAAGCAGCAGCATTTCAATTAGAAGAAAAAGATGAAGATCAGCAAGTAATAGAAGACATACTGGATATGCAAGAAGAATTTGAATCTTTACAAAATTTGGAAAGTACTACTATTGAACAAACAAATATTCAAGGACAGAGCATATAGCTCTTTCCTACTCTTCAGAGTTAGCTAAATAGCTGACTCTGAAAAGTAGATAACATTCTTTTACCTTTTTTATTTAGTAAATTCCTTAATATTTCTAATTATAAAGAACCCGTCAGTTATTTTTGTATTTTACGGCTAAGGATATTACTCTTTGGTATCTTATGCTTTAATATCTTAATAATTAAATTGATTAAGTAACTATAGTACCATATTATTTAACTCAATATTAATGATAATTATTATGGATTTAAAAAACTTACAACAAGAGTTGCTTGGAATAATTTTTCTCATACTTGCACCAATTAATGCAGAAGAAGAAAAAGATATGAAAGAGCGAGCATTAAAGATTATCGATGAATTAAAAGATCATATTAATGATGATATAGAAATGAGTGATCTGAGAATGACAATTTTAGACTACATTATCCTTTGTGATAGTCAAGATAACGTAAGGTTAAATAACAGATCATTGTTAGACTTAGAAGATGCCGTCAAAAGTATTGGAGGGAAAACTTCACAAGAGTTAGGGCGAGTAAATCAGATTCCACAGCAACCAAATAGTATTGGGTTAGCGTTAGCAGAAGCTACAATACAATATGAGGCGCATGTGAGAGAAATGGAAGAGAGAAATCTAAGGATTATCACCTCAATTGGAGTATTAGGTATAACAGCCTTAGGAGTTAATCTTGGAAAATCAAAAGTGAGTGAAATTATTGGTACAACACTTGGAGGACTATTATCCATTCCAATAATGGTCATATTACCAATATCAATAGCAGTAGCGTTAAAAAACAGGAATTCAGGGCTTAGAGAAGTAGTACAATATTCTCTTGATGCAACAAGTAAACCGTCAAGGATTCGGTTAGTAGCAGCCTTAGGAGCAGGCGCGATAATGTTAACTAACAATATAACTAGCAGCAGCACTGAAACAAATATGGAATTATTAGGCCCTGGTTTTATAGCTGCAATTGGAGCTGGAATTGGTGCTACATTGTCAACGGCTTTAGCGAGAAGGATGTTTGCTCCTATCTCTACAAATTTGGAAGATGCTACCACTGAACAACAAAATATTCAAGGACAGAGCATATAAACTTGTAATAGTTTTAAACTATTACATATAACTTTCTCTACTTCCTTCTTTATCGTTACCCCGGGTGTTGTGAAACTGGGGTAACACCTTCCGCTACGCAAATCACCTACAAAACACAATCTTTTTATTCCCCTAAACAATTAGTTGTGAATTTAAGCAATCATATTAATATAGTAAATATTTACTTAATATACTAGTATTTACCTTGACTAAACAATTATAGTGCTGTATGATTTGTACTTAAGCTTTAATAGTGAGGTGTTGATGGACGCACAAGAATTAGAAAACTTACAGAAAAGTTCATCAACAAAATCCCAAGATGCTGGGGAGAAAACATCAGAAGAGTTGGAAAGAAATTTAAACCCGAGTGAAGCTAATAATGATATATTCTAAAATCTATCAAGAATACGAGGGAGAAACATGGACAGAGTCATTAATGAATGGTTTTATAGCCGCTGTTTCTTTGGGATTTGGCTTCCTTCTAGGAAAAATAATTACTCCTACAAACGAAGCTGTTTCTACAAATCTAGAAAACGCTGCTGTTGAACAACCCAATGTGCAACAAACCCTACCCTTATGTATATAAAATGACAAATTTTATAACTAAAAAAGTACTTCCCCATTTTCAAAGCACTGCATACAATAGAATTATATTGTAGTGCCTTATACTCATCCTGAGATATAGGAAAACAATCTATACAACATTTTAAGCTGGCTCAGAGCGCTGGCAAACCCAATACCATAATTTACAAGGAGGACTTATGAATAAGAAATTTCTCTATTCACCATTGTCAATAAAAAGCATAGAAGAAAACGGAGTATTTTCTGGCTATGCGAGCGTTTTTAATATAGTTGATAAGCAAAATGATCTGATATTACCAGGAGCATTGAAGAACAACTTAAATAAAAGTCAGATAAAACTTCTTTGGCAGCACAACCCAAGTGAGCCTATAGGTAATATTCAGATATTTGCGAAAATGATATTGGCCTATATATAACTGCACATTTGCTTTTTGGTATTCAAAAAGCAGAGGAAGCATATTTAATGCTAAAAACTGGAACTATTAACGGGCTTTCGATTGGCTATATACCAATAGAGTATGATGTTGATCATGAAAGCGGAGCTCGAGTGTTAAAACAAGTGGAACTATGGGAAGTTAGTTTAGTCACTTTTCCTGCAAATTTGTCAGCTCAGGTAATCAATGTGAAGAATCATTACAATGAACAAGAAATGTTAGCAAGAGCAATAGAAAAAGCAAATTCTGTGCTTACGCACATGTGTATTTCTACTTAAAATCTATAAAAATTTTCATACAATTTAACATTTATATTATTATTTATTTAATAATTATATTAATATATATAACTTCAATACTTTGAAAATTAGGTAATTTTATGCTGAATGCTAACAATAAGGTTAATTACGAACCTAGTATTAAACAAAAGGAAAAAAAATACAGCTTATCCACTGTGCTTGCTTGGCTATATCTAAAAACAATTGGACGAATGTTGCCAGAAAAGTGGAATCAATGGGCAAAGAGTATCCTACATTACAATATTGCAGATAATGTGGTTCAGACTGATGATCTTTTAAATTCTAACAGAGAAAAGGAATTGAAGGATGAAAATGAGAGATTAAAAGAAAAGTTGAAAGAAGGTAGTAAGAAGGAGGAAAATCAGTCAAATTTAAATCAGGAATTAACTAAAAAAGAGAAAGAAATTACTAAACTTAAAGAACAAGTAAAATCATTAGGAGAGGAAAAAGAAATATTTGCTAAATTTTTTGCAGCACAAGCACAGCAGATTGAAGACTTAGAATTAGAAAATGAAGAGTTAAAGTCTAAACTTGCAGGACTTAAAAAGAACTATAGTGAATTGGTAGAAATTGCACAAAAAAGAGGAGAAGAATTTTTAGCACAGTTCAAGGAAAAGTCTGAGGAGATATTACATTTGAATAAAGAATTAATTAACCTCAGCACAAAATTTGCGAATGAAAAAGAAAGGCTTTTATTAGACGTAGAAGAAAAAGACTCAAAAATTAATAACTTAATGCAGTTAAATGAAATATTAGATCAATCTAAGAAAGCAATGGAGATTGAAAAGAACGAACAACAGCAAACTATATTTACAAAAGACCAAAAAATAAAAGAACAAGAGGATTTAATAAAGTCATTTCATGAAAATAAAGATATAAATAAAACTGTGAGGAAAGAGAATGAAAACCTACGAGTGCAAAAAACAGAACTTGAGAATGAAGTTAGTAAGTTAAAAAACGAATCTGATACTCAAATAAAGCAATTAGAAAATCAACTTAAGCAACAACAAGCAGAATTAAAACAAGCTGAGGAAAAAAATGCTGAATTTAGAAAAAAATTGGAAAGTACTCAGCAACAATTAGAGCAAGAAAAGACTAATCTAAATACCATTGAAAAAAAGAAACAAGATTTAGAAAGTGAAATTAATGAATTGAAAGAACAAGCTAGGGGAAAAGATGCTGAAGTAGAGAATCTTAAACAACAATTAGAGAAAGAAAAGACTAATCTAAATACCATTGAAAAAGAGAAAAAAGAATTAGAAAGTGAAATTAACGAATTGAAAGAAAAAGTACAGAAATTAAAAGAAAGTAACGTTGAAATAAAGAAACAAAAGGCAGATTTGGAGGGAAAATTAAAATCTTCACAAGGGGAAAATAAAAAGCTACAAAAACAAGTTGAACATCCAAGTGCAAAAAAACAGAAAATATTACAACATTTTCTACTAGAAATAATAAAGAAATACCTAATCAAAGTTTGACATCAAAAGATAAACAAACTGAAGTTTCAAGACCTGAAAGTGGACAACAAAAGTTAAAAAATGAGCAAAAAGATGCTGGTAAAAAGTCAGAAGGTATGAATAAAAAAACTAAAGCACAAGTAAAAACTAAAGAGTTAGATGCAATTAGTATAGTATCTACTGCAAAATCAACCACTTCAAAATTTTTGAAGCATTCCAAGAATCTTTTTGTGAATAAGAATAAGAGTCTCAAAGATTTTTTATCTGATCAAAATGCAAAGTTGAAAGAAGGTTTTCCTGAACTTGAAGGAAAACACTTTTGCCATAAAGTGCTTGAGGAAACTATAAAATCTCTATCACATCAAAATGGTTATAAATTTAAAAGTGATCAGTTACTTGAGTTGTTGGAAAGTAATTTGACAAGATCCGCAAGGGATATCATAGAAGCTGAAGTTAAAGGAGTTGTCAAAAAATATTGTAATATTGGAAATATAGATAAGGAGTTACGTGATGGTGTGTTAAAAGACAAGCTGTTACTTTCTATTAAAAAATGCATGAAAAATTTAAGTTGGGATGAGGAAGCTGCTAATGCAATTACAGATTCTGTCTTGAACAACTTTCATAGCAAAGATAATAGCAATCTCCAAGAAATTGTTTCGGAGGAGTTAATAAAAGGTAGAATGAAATGTTTTTCAGATAAGATTCAAGAATTACAACTAGCATCAAGTATAAGAGATAAATTTTTATCCCCAGATCAGGGAATGTGTAATCAGACTCAAGGAGGAGTAAACGAGTATCAATTAACAGAAAAAGCTAAAAAAGAATACAAATTAACACCTAATTCTTCCATGAGTCACACTAATAGCACTCCGGTAAGTGTGAAGCAAGAAGCAACGTCTAGATAAAACTTTTAGCATAAAGTATCAGCTCCTCCTTTGTTAAAGTGTAGGAGCTGTCTTCCCAATGTTGTCGTAGCAATTCCAAGTTTCTACCTAAATTTGTTCCTGGTTGATGACCTATAATTATTAAATCATTCCCAGATAAAGGAAATTTTGGAATGTTAAACATCTTAGCAAATGAAATATACTCATCAACATTTATTCCAGACTCAATACCACAAATCTTCATTAAGTCACAATATAATTCCTTACCAAATAAAGATATGTATTTCTTTTGCTCTTTTTCTGAAAGCTCTGTTTTGATATTGTTTGATAATAAAAATAATATTTTTTTCTTTTGCTTATTTGAAAGACGTAAAAACTTGCTCACTTCTTCCCCAAGACTAACTCTATCTTCAGCAGTCCTAATAAGCAACGCTAATTTTGTTAGTGCATCGATTGTGGGATCTAGGAAAGGCGTATGGACATACGCTGAGGATTTTGTCAGAGGTTTAGTGTTGATAAGAAGTGGTGAAGATAAAATTTCACATTTTACTTCTTTTGGAATGATTTTTTGTAAAACATCAGATTTTTGCATGCTCTTAAATGTCGGAGCAGGATTATCACATTCCAGCAATTTAAATATTTCTTCTCTTATTCTCTCTCCAGAGAGGTTTTGAATCATGTGCGAATGCTTTTTGCACACATCCAATATTTCATCACTTAAATCTCCTATGCATATTTTAGCGTGAAAACGAAACGCTCTTAAAATACGTAGATAGTCTTCCTTAATCCTATCTTCAGCGTTACCTATAAAGTTTAACTTTCGTGCTTTTAAGTCCTGAATGCCACCAAAGTAGTCGTATATATGGCCATGCTTGTCTGCATAAAGAGCATTAAACGTAAAGTCGCGCCTTGAAGCATCAGCTTGCCAATCATTAGTAAACTCTACCTTCGCATGTCTACCGTCACACTTTACATCATGCCTTAGCGTTGTAATCTCAAAGGACCTCTTGTGTAAAATTGCAGTGATAGTTCCATGTTTCAGGCCAGTTGGAATACTCTTTATATTGCAAAGCTTGAGCGCTTTAATTGTTTGATTAGGCAGAAGATTAGTAGCAAGATCAATATCGTGAATTTCACGCTGCAAAATTGAATCTCTAACACACCCACCAACAAGCCTTGCCTCACCACCAAATTTCTCTATTGCCTCAATAATTACACTAGTTTCGTGATCAATTTGCATTTAGGTTACACATACTGAAAATCATGTTACAAAAAATGCGAAACTTTTGCAAAAAGCCTCATATAAAAATATATAGGCAGGAGAGTGGTAAAATAAGAGGGTAAAGTGATAGAGTAAATAGTAAGTCTACAACAAATCCAGTGCCTAGAAACTTATAAGTATAAAAGTAATGTTAAAATACAATGTTTTCGATGATTATAAAAAATCTGGATGAGCTACTTGCATGACACCTTTGTAGCCTTCTCTTGTCATCCCAGTACCTGCTCAAGTAACTGACACTGGTTCCCTTTATGATGGTGTTATCCGAGTAGCTCATCCAGATTTTTATCAGGAACGTTGATTACTCTTTATTCTTCGCCCTTCCTGCACGTTTACGTTCATTTGGATCGAGGAACTTCTTACGCAAACGTATAGATTTTGGAGTTACTTCTACCAATTCATCATCGTCTATATATGCTATCATATCCTCCAGTGTCATTATTTTTGGTGGAGTAAGCTTTATAGCTTCATCGCTACCTGAAGCTCTTACGTTTGTTAATTGCTTACCTTTAAGTACATTTATTTCTAAATCATTGTCACGACTATGCTGACCGACGATCATGCCACAATATACTTTATCCTGTGGCTTAATAAACATAATTCCCCTATCTTGCAGATTGAAAATTGCATACGCTACCGCTTCACCTTTGTCTGTTGAAATTAAAACCCCATTACGCCTTCCGGAAATTGAACCTTTATGTGGAGCATAACTGTGAAATAAACGGTTGATTATACCAGTGCCGCGAGAATCAGTTAAAAATTCTCCTTGATAGCCAATTAATCCCCTTGATGGCACTAAAAATGTCAACCTAGTTCTGCCACTACCAGAAGGTCTCATGTCAGTTACTTCACCTTTTCGAAAGCTAAGTTTTTCCATGATGATTCCACTATACTCATCATCTACATCAATTACTACTTCCTCTATAGGTTCAAGTTTTTTGCCATCTTCTTCTTTAAACAGCACTCGAGGCCGTGAAACTGAAAGTTCAAAACCTTCCCTTCTCATATTTTCAATCAGTACCCCAAGCTGCAACTCACCACGTCCACCTACTTCAAATGCTTCACCACTTGGAGCCAAAGTTACAGTAATTGCAACGTTTGTTTCTGCTTCTGCATATAAACGATCTTTTATAACAGTTGAGGTAAGTTTTGTTCCCTCTTGACCAGCAAAAGGTGAGTCATTAACGCTTATAGTAATCGCCATTGTTGGCGGGTCAACTGGAGTTGAGCTGATCGCAGTTGTAACTTCTGGTGCTGCTATAGTGTCTGAAACTGAAGCTTTCTCAAGTCCTGCAATGGCAATGATATCACCAGCTACAGCTTGCTCTACTGGAACGCGTTTTAAGCCAGAAAATGAGAGTAACTTAGTTAATCTCCCTCGCTCAACCACTTGACCATCAAGATCAATTACCTTAAGATCTGAGTTAACTTGCGCGATTCCTTGGTAGATCTTTCCTGTCAATATTCTGCCAAGAAATTTATCAGATTCAAGTAAAGTAACTAGCATAGCAAAAGGTGCATTTTGATCATAAACGGAAGGTTTTATGTAATCTATCACCGTTGAAAATAATGGGCTTAAATCTTTTCTCTCATCAGATAGCTCCTTAGCACACCAACCATTTCTACCTGAAGCATAGAGTACTGGAAAATCTAGTTGCTCGTTGGTTGCATCAAGGTTAAAAAATAACTCATATATTTCATTTAGTACTTCATCAATTCTGCTGTCTGGTCGATCAACCTTATTGATTATCACAATCGGTTTTAAATTTGCCTTTAGTGCTTTTGACAACACAAACTTAGTCTGTGGCATTGGACCTTCTGCAGCATCAACCAGTAGTAATACACCATCTGCCATGCAGAGCACCCTTTCCACTTCTCCACCAAAATCCGCATGTCCTGGTGTATCAATGATATTGATTTTCTCATCACCCCACATTATTGACGTACATTTTGCAAGTATTGTAATCCCACGTTCACGTTCTTGATCACCACTATCCATCACTCGTTCTTGAACTTCTTGATTCTCACGAAACGTGCCACTTTGTTTTAACATGTTATCAAGTAAAGTAGTTTTTCCGTGGTCAACGTGTGCAATTATTGCAATATTGCGGATTGATTTAAATTCACTCATTTCTTATCATTTCAAATTTAATTTAATAACAAGTATACGTATAATATATTTAGAGTAAATAACTAAAGCCGTGCTTTCAGAGTATTTTAGGCAGATCATGGAACTCTAACAAAAAGGTTTCATGTTCGCTGTACTTTGTAGCAACCAACACCAAGACAAAGAAGAATCTTGCTTTAGCAGTACATTTATATAAAATTAAAAAACTAAAGTAATCATTTAAATGCTAACAAGATTCGCTCCAAGCCCAACTGGCTACCTACATGTAGGAAACATACGCACTGCACTCATTTGTTGGATGTACACACGTAATCAAAATGGAAAATTTTTACTACGTTTTGATGATACTGATCTTGAGCGTTCAGATATCAAATATGTAGATAATATCATAGAAGACCTAAAATGGATTGGCATAAATTGGAATTCAAGTTTTAAGCAATCAGAGCGTTTTGAGCGCTATAACGAGGTGTTCTTACAGTTAATGAAAGAAGGTCATATTTATGCATGTTATGAAACAAGAGAAGAATTAGACACTAAACGAAAATTGCAATTAAAACAAGGTCTTCCCCCTATTTACAATAAAGGTGCGTTGCTTTTAACTGAGCAAGAGAAAATTCGTTATGAGCAAGAAGGGCGAAAACCACATTTCAGATTTAAATTGGATAGAAATAAAACTGTAAAATGGAATGATGAAGTTAAAGGCGAAATAAATATTGCAACAATTCATATCAGCGATCCTGTAGTAAAAAGAGAAGATGGAATTTATACGTACATGCTACCTTCTGTTATTGATGACATTGACTTTAATGTAACCCATGTTGTACGTGGGGAAGATCATGTAACTAATACCGCAGTTCAGATTCAAATGATTCAAGCATTAAAAGCGAAAATTCCTATCTTTGCCCACCTTCCCCTACTACACTTTGATGATAGCAAAATATCGAAACGGAAAGGCGGGCTGGATGTCAAGTCCATAAGAGAAGATGAGATTGAACCAATGGCGCTAATTAGCTATTTAGCAAAACTTGGAACATCTGATCCAATAGAAGCTCATGTTGATATGCAGCCTTTAATTGACTCATTTGATATCAAAAAATTTAGCTCAGCATCTTTACAATTCAGCTTGAGTGAAATGTATAAGCTAAATAGCAAAGTGCTGCAACAAATGCCATTTGAAATGGTGCAAGATCGTTTAAGTCAAATTGGTTCAGAGTTTTGGTATTTTATAAGAAACAACATAAACAGGTTTTCTGAGGTGGCCAAATGGTGGCAAGTATGTAAATCCAATATAGAGCCTGTGGTTATTAATAAAGAATTTATAAAAATAGCGCTAAGTACATTACCTCAAGGTGATTGTAATGAAAACACATTATCAGAGTGGGTTAAAAATATTCGACAGACAGTTGATATAAAGGCAAAAGATCTATTTATGCAGTTGCGCCTCGCTTTAACAGGAACAGAAACAGGTCCAAAACTCGCTAAATTATTAATTTTTATCGGTAGAGAGAGCATCGTTGCAAGGTTAGAAGAAAATCATACAAAAGGTTTAAATGCACCGAATGTATTTGAATGACACCAATAAGTATTGTTCAGGAAACGTGCAAATATTAGATTTCTTGTCATTCCAGTTTCTGCTCCTGTCATTCCAGTGCTTGACACTGGAATCCATAATCTCGCCAAAACGTTGTATTTTAAAATAACTTCTATACATATCCCATATTTCTGGATCCCAGTGTCAGCTACTTTCATGACAACATTTAGTTGTTTTTTCTCGTCTACCTTATTTTACTACTCTGCTGAACGAATAACACCAATAGTTAATCTCATGCTGAAAGATCATTTTATGGTCCAAGTCAGTTCTTTTACAGGTCACTTCCAAGCTCATCAAATTTTCTAAGATCTTCTTAAGTTCTGAAAGTTGCAAACTTTTCAAATGAGATTTAAAACTCTGCAATTGTTTGAAGAACAATGGAGGACTCAGCTGGTCAATTGCAGCTTGTTCATTCATTCCATTTTGTATTAACAGCAAAACGCTTTCTAGCCGTAGAAAATAATTTGATATAATACGGATTAATGCTATCGGTGAAAAATTCTCTTGTAATATCAATACATCGGAAATTTTGATGAATTGTCCCATGTCTTTACTCACTATTGCAGAGCACAGATTATCAAGTGTAACATAATCATTGCCGGAGGTTGAAAAGCATAGATCTATATCAGCAAGTTTAAGATCTTTTCTTTTTCCTAGATATAAAACTAATTTTTCAAGCTCTGAATATATAGGCAGTTTGCTATGATTAAAATAAGACTGCAAGTGGTAGATTATCTCACTTGTGCACTCTATATCATTTTGTTTCAAGTAACTTGATATAATATCACAAAGATTACTACCGCTGTCCTTATAGCAGGTAATGACACCGAAAATTTTTGAGCTTTCCATATAACTTTTAGTTGTAGAACTATATGGAAGATCATTTGCTATCATTACTATATAATGATCGCCTATATTATTATCCAATATGTTTCTTAACTCTTTAGATATACTTCCACTGACATTTATCAGCTTAACTAACCTTTTTTTAGTAAACATCGAAATGTTTGCCAACTCGGAAAATAACAAGCCAGGCGACTTATTCACTACTGCAAAATCCATCACCTGAACTGAATACTCATTCAAGTTGGCAATTATTTCCTGTACAAAAATATCGACCTTACTATTGTCACTCCCATGAATTAATACACCACTTAAAGTATCGGGTTTCTCAAGGAATTTTTTAACTTTAGATGGCGTGATTCTCATGCCATCTATATTATATTATCACTACTTGGTGGTACATCATTTGATTGCACATCAGTTTCCAACAATTCTGAGCTTTCTTGATTTGCTGTATTCTGCATATCATCAGACACTTCTTTCTTTCCCGTAACATAATTATAAAAATTTTTTATAGGCTGTCCTATATATCTAGAAAAAAATCCTTCGGCCATATCTTTCACTCCACAAATTAACAATTAGCACATAAAAACAACGTAGCAAAAACTACTTTACGCTCAGATAGTTACACTCATTTGTTAATGAATTATGAACTTCCGAGACCAAAATTAAGTCGATCTACTTAACACCAATCTTATAAAATAAGCAATGATTAAATACACAGCTGCGATAAGTATAATTGCAGGTCCAGTTAATAAGTCAAAACTTGCAGATAATATCAAACCTGATACTCCAGAAATCACAGAAAAAACTGTTGCAACAATAATCATTTGCATTGGAGTTTTTGAAATGAGTCTTGCTGATGCAGCAGGTATTAACAAAAATGCAGCAATGAGTAATATTCCTATTAATTGAGCAGAAATTGCAATAAAGATAGCGAGTATAATCAAAAATTCTAGCCTAACAAAATTAACATTTACTTTCTCAACTGTTGCCAAATCTTGATTAATCGAAATCATCAGCCAATAGCGCCATCTAAATATTAATATCAAAGTAACTATTACGGAGGTTAGAAAAATTGATATTATATTACTTTGGTCAATCATTAATATGTCACCAAAAAGTGAGCTAATAATACTATTATTACCTGATGGAAGAAAAGACATAAGTATTAAACTCGATGATAAAACTACATTGGTAACTATGTTCAATATCGTATCAGCAGAGTATAATTTATTAAAATTAAGAGAAAGTAGTATAGCAAACATAATTGCAATGAGCATTATACTTACTGATGGGCTGATATTAAAGATCAAAGCAAGTGCAATACCAAGCAATGAAGAATGGGACAAACTATCACCCAAATACGATAACCTTTGCCATATCATAAATGACCCTAGAGCTCCTGTGACTAGGCTAATCATAATTACCACAATTAGACTGTTTATAAAAAAACTCTGTGTAAATATCTCTAACATGCTATCAGATAACTGACAACAAATCTATCTTCAGATATTAAAACGTTATGGGTTCTGCATGCAGAACCCGTCGTCATAAATTCAAAATTTAAATTCTTTTGCTCCATAAGATAAGACTTCATTGAACAATCGCGTATCTTACCAGTACCTATTATCAAAATCTCTATTTCCTCTGTCAAAAAAGATTTAAAATACTCCTTGTTATTTATATCACTTTCTTTCAATTCAATCACCTTTTCAGGAAAAATTATAATTGAGCTATGATATTCTTGATTATTTACCCAAAATCTTTCTTCCCTGTAACCATCTATAAGATTTTTCTTCTTGGAAATTAAGGGCATAAATCAAACTATTAATTCCGTGTCGCACACCCACCATTCTGGATATTCCTTTTTGATATTTGCCGCTGCAGCTTTTGCACTTTCTTCACTATCAAACATTCCAAAACACGCTACACCACTACCTGACATACGAGAAAGTATAGAGCCTTCTTGTGACTCTAGTGTTGATATTACATTCTGAATTTCAGGTACAAGACTTATTGCTGCTTCTTGCAGGTCATTTTTTGTCTCTTTAAGAAGCTCTAACAAATTCTCCTCAGTGTTATCACTCCACTTAATTGGCTGAGAGAAATCCTCTTTATACTTGGAAAATACTTCTGATGTATTCAAAAACTTTTTTTTCGGTTTCACAAGTACCAGACTTGTGGGTAAAGAGCATTGTTTAATGGGGCATAATTCCTCACCAACACCTCTGACAAAAACTGGCTTACTATCTATACTTGCAGGCACATCAGCACCAACGCTTAAAGCTATATCATTTAAAATTTGCCTATCAATGTTCCAAAGCTCTCCTAGCATGCGTATCACAGCTCCAGCATCTGAGGAACCACTACCAAATCCCGCAGCAATTGGTACATTTTTTACAACCTTCACAGTGACTTTAGTGCGTACAGGAGCATGCCTAAGCAGTAGAATCACTGCTTTCGTTATAGTATTATATCGATAATTTATTCTAAACTCAGAATTTACAAATTCAACTGTAGAGTTATCATATCTAAAGTTTTTTTCTCCTACTTTTATCTCTAAAAAATTAGAAAGTTTAGCAAAGACAACCAAACTTTCAATTAAATGATACCCTCTTTCTTCTCTATTTATAATATGTAAAAAAAGATTGATCTTTGCAGGAGCCTTTACACAAAAACTTTCCATCTGTATATCTTCAATAACACTATCTTATTTACTATACTTGAAATGCCACTTCAGTCAAACCTTATACACTCCTAATGAGATCAAATGCCATAAATCCTAACTTCTCTGTATGGGTAAGTGCATCAGCTGGTACAGGTAAAACAAAGATCTTAATAGACAGAGTATTAAGACTTCTATTAGAGAATAAGAGAAATATTCTCTGCTTAACATTTACCAATGCTGCAGCAAATGAAATGGAGGATCGCATTTACAGTACACTTAGTAAGTGGGCAATATGTCCAGAGGGTATATTGGTCGCAGATTTAGAACAATTAGCCCAGTGTGTGACCAGAGAAAATAAAGATTATTTAACAAGAGCAAGAAGGCTTTTTTCTGAACTGGAAAATCTTGGTCTTAATATTCAAACTATACACGCCTTTTGTTACAAATTAATCTCCAGCTTTCCTACAGAAGCTGGTATCGCTCCAAATTGTACGTTGAGCGAATGTAAAGAATTGCATTCCATCGTATTTGAAAAAACGCTTCATAATGAAACTGTGCAGGACGATATAAATATCATTGCAGCTGAAATTGATGAAAACAAGCTGAGTGATTTGCTCTATACCTTATGTATAAAGAGATCAGCTCTAGAAAATAATTTAGGGTATATCAAAGATAAACTAAGTGCCCCAGATAAGATTCACGATTTACAGAGTGAAACGATTGAGCAGATAAAAAGATTAGCTAAAATATTAAGTGAGGGCAGCAAAAGAGATCAGAGTTACAGTGCGATACTTTATGATTGGTGTAATAGCACAAAATCGTCCGTACCAAATGTTGTCATCCCAGTGCTTGACACTGGGATCCAGAAAAAAAGAAATATGGATCCCAGTGTCAAGCACTGGGATGACAACAAGATAGAGAACTTAGCTAAAGTATTTCTCAAATCAGAATCGTACGAAAAAAAGAGCATATCATCCATTATAACAAAGGGTGCTTTGGAAAAATTTGAAGACGTAGAGCAAATGATAGAAAGCATTCAAAATGCATTGTTTACCCATGTAAAGGATATAAATTCTTATCAAATATTCGCAAGAACCAGTAGTTTACTTAGTATATTTAAAGTATATGTTGATCTATATAATAGTGAAAAATCAAAGAATGCACTGCTTGATTATGATGATATCATCAATTTAGCAACAAATCTCCTTAGCAATCCAGGCTATAAAGATTGGATATTGTTTAATCTAGATCAAAAAATAGACCACATTCTTGTTGACGAGGCACAAGACAATAGTATCAGTCAATGGAAAATTATAACAAATCTCTGCAATGAATTTTTTACCGGTGGTGACGAAAAGAGAACTTTATTCGTTGTTGGCGATGTAAAACAATCAATTTACAGATTTCAAGGAGCAAATCCCCATCTATTTAATTACATGCAGCAATATTTTCACACGAAAACCGGTGGCAGAGATTGGGTATCATGTCAACTTGAAAAGTCATTTCGCTCAACTCCAGAAGTTTTGATGCTTGTAGACAGAATATTTAACAATTTTCGTGAAGAAATATCTTTCAATGATAACAAGATAAAACATATTCCATATAGAGAAAACGATCAAGGATACATTGAAATTTGGCCGTTATTGCCAGGATATGAAGAGGAAGAGCAGCAAGCCTTACAAATTCATTTAACACAGAGGAAAGATTATGTAGTAAAGGATCGATTACTTGCTCAGGCAATAGCCCAAAGAATTCACAATTGGTTAAACGAAGGGCGGATTTTAGTCGCCAAAGATCGCCATATAGAACCAAGGGACATTATGATTTTGGTACGGCAACGAAATGCGCTAGTTGACTACATAATAAGTGAACTAAAAAAAGTAAATGTACCAGTTATAGGCCGAGATTATTTTAGAATTATGGATTACATAGCTGTGCAAGACTTAATAGCTTTAGCTGAATTTTTGCTCCTCCAGGCAAATGATCTTGCTCTTGCAAATGTTTTAAAATCACCGCTATTTAACTTCACTGAGGATGATTTATTCAATATTGCATACGATCGTAAAGAACAGTCGTTGTGGGAAAAACTTCAAGATTATCAGGAGATTATCTCTAATGAATTAAACTATCTAATTAATTTATCTCAGACAGAATCCCCCCTTACACTATTCACGCATATATTGCGCACAGGCAAGAAGAAATTTGCTGCAAGGCTAGGTCTTGAGTGCTTCGAGATTCTAGACGAATTTATGAACCTCATATTGCAATTTGAGCACCCATCTCTTCAAGCATTTGTTCAGTGGATCAAAGAAAATAATCCTGAGATTAAAAACGATATGCAATCAGAACTCAATGCTGTACGAATAATGACAATTCATAAATCAAAAGGTCTACAAGCTCCAATAGTGTTTTTAGTTGACACAAATACAGTACCAAGAAACAGCGAAAATATTTTGTTTGATGCAACGGAAGCACCTTTTTGGTGTGGCAAAAATAGTAATGCTTATTGTAATCAAGTAAAAAGAGAGAAAAAACTAGAGGATTATAACGAATATTTGCGTTTGCTGTACGTGGCACTTACGCGTGCTGAAGATGAGTTATACATTTTAGGCAAAGAGCCAGTGCAAAAGGGCTCTTGGTATGATCTAGTTATTCAATATGGAGCATTATATGAGAGGAAAAAACTATACTTACAGCCGATATTTAAAGAAAAAGTTGAAGTGCTATGCATGAATGCAAACTACCCTTCTATTTATAAAAAACGTGATTATTTTGATGTTCCAGTGATTTCACCTCCATCAAACCTATCAATTTCATTGCAGCACGTGACTCTGGAACCTGGAGAAAAAAAGCCATTGTCAAGCACTGGGATGACAGATGAGAATGCTGGAATGACAAAAAGGAGCATTGGGATGACAGACAGCTATGCAAGAGGCTTAATAATTCACAGTATATTGCAATATATGCCCCAGATAGAGAAAGACAGGAGAAAAAATTGGGTCAGGAAATATCTTGATAGCATAAACACTAGTGAAGATAAGGATGAAATTTACAGCAAAATATTAACCTTTAATGAAAAATATGATTACCTGTTCGACTTGGAGGGCAAATCAGAAATTCTACTTAGTGGAACAATTGACGGAAAACCAGTATTAGTGCGGCTAGACAGACTGTGCATAACAGAAGACAAAGCAATCATAATTGACTATAAATCACACCATAATGTTTCTATTTCCTCATCAAATGAAATAAAAAAGCAAATGTTGATCTATAAAACCTTAGTGCAAGAAGTCTACCCAGATAAGCAGGTAGAGTGTGTGGTTATTTTGATGGAAGATTTAACCTTACAATCTTTGATCTAAACTCAAATGTTCGTATAGTAGCTACTTGCATTTGTTGTAAACTCACTTTTACTCTATAGTTATCTTTTTACTACCTTATCTATTTTCTGAACTGATTTTCGTATTAGAAAACATCCAATAAGAAGAATTATAAAAGGAATAAACCATAAAATGTAGGTACTAGATTTTACAGGTGGTACAATGATAATTGAATCTCCATAAGAATTTTTTAACTCTGAAACTATTTGCTCGTTAGTATATCCATCACTGATCTTCTTGCGAATTGTCTTACGCATACCATATGCAACTTGAGACTCAGATTCGGATAATAATTCACCAGAGCATACTGGACACTTTATTACTGCAAATAAGCTACTTGCTCGCTCTTCCATGCTTTCGTCTCTTAGTTTATCATCCAAAGTAAAAGCATTTATGCTTAAATGGAATATCAATGTAAAAAGTAAGCTAATTACTATTCTCATTCTTGGTGAATTGAGTGATAAAATCAGTAGTGGATAATTTTCCAATAAAGCCTGAACCTACATTATTGTCGTACTTTATTGAAAATTGAATGTCGTTATTAGTGATTTTTTCTGATAAGGAAGATATTGATTTTTCCAATTTATCTGCAGTCTTTGAATCATTAGTCACAAACGAAATTAATTCTTTATAATTTGATATGGCTACATTGATTTTATCTTCAAATGAAGATGTAACTAAATTGTAATTACTTACCCCACCATTTGCAGCAATAGAAAAGTTATTACTCTCAATCAAAAATTTTTCTATGTTGAAATTAATCTTAGAAGCTGAAATATGGTTTACAAATTCATAATCTAATTTAGCGTCGACACTAAGGTAATTTTCAGGACTTGCAGTATGTTTATAACGGTAAGTATAAAAATCAAATTCTAGTTTAGTATTTTCATTCAGTTCTTTATCAAAGTGAAATTGAATGTAATTACTTTTATCATTCACTTCAGTTATAACACTTTGCTGATTTTCTAAAACATCACATTTTAATCCATAATCTTCGTAACGAAATGTATCTATATAGTCTATTACAGTGCTATTTCTGTTGAATTTTAATGAAGATAGTAAATCATTTAGTTTAACAACAAAGTGGCTACTCACGTGTGTGTGACACTTTATATTCTTTTTCTCATCACTACGGACAGCAATGTTTACTTTATTGCTTGGTATATAGATATATACTGACTTATCAAATAATCTGTTTTTTATCATTAAAGCTTCAGATGAAACAGTTAATTGCTCATTAGAAAATTTTGGATTCGTTACACGAAAAACTAGGTTAAAAGGAAACCCCTTAAAATCATGGGAAATATCAACTTTTTCGTCATTAATGTAATCAGTTAAAAGACTTTTTACCTTAAATGCAGAAAAATACCAAAAACCACTATACGCTAGAGGAATAAACAAAGGTAAGGAGATGAGAATATAGATAAAAATTTTACGCATTATCCTCTTATTTATCTAATGATATATTTCTTGTACCCCTGGGCACGGTTATGCACAAACCGTCAATATCTTTTGTGATTTTTATTTGGCATCCAAGCCTCGATGTCTCTGTTAAACCGAAAGCTAGATCCAGCATGTCATTCTCCTCATCAGATATAGGATTATGTGTTTCTACAACATCATAAAATTTTGGATCAACAATCACATGGCATGTAGAGCAAGCAAGAGAACCTTCACATGCACCTTCAAGCAGATCTGGATCACTTCTATGGGCTAAATTAAGAAGAGTTTCTCCCTCTGTAGCTTCATAACTTTTCTTACTTCCATCAGGTAAAATAAAAGTAATGGATGGCATACTATTAAAATCTCTACTAATTTCTCTATATTCTACAAATAATAACTAATATTTGCAAACTCTTTGTAATTCCATTGCCTATCTCTTGTAATCTGTATTCCTATTAGGACCTATATTTACTATCATATCTCATATAGTATTTCCTATTGCATTTATAATAAATAACAAGTTCGTAAAGATCATTTGGTAGAGCAAAAAAACTCAAAACCCTTTATGAATTTATATGTTCCCAGTATTCCTGAATTATTAATACCAAATCCCTATAATGATACTCTCAAACCATATGTCTGTTAGTACTATGCAAGAAAGCCATCCATGGTTAGCATAACTTACACAAAGCTACAGAAAGAGTTGTGGTATATTTATGATAGTTGAGAAGCTAAAACCGCATGACGTCTGCCGTTAATAACTATTTCACTTATTGCAACTGCTGCAAAAACAAAACAATAATATACTTTTGTCAGTACAGCAATAGGTGAAAGAGAGGCAATGCTGCTTGCTAGCAATATTTGAGAACCATAAGGTAAGATACTTTTTGTGATCGCAGTAAATATTTCTAATAAATACGCACTACGGTGTGGTGCAATGTTATATCTTTGTGCAAGTCTTTTCGCAATATTACTAGTTAATAAAATAGCAACAACATTGCTGGAAACTAAAATAGTAAACATACATGATATTCCTGCAATCATAAGTTCAGCTTGACTTCTTGTGAGATTCACCTCATCGGTGAATTTATCTATCTTTTTCTGACTGTATTCGTACATTAAGTGGCTTAATCCACTACTGAAAAGAATAAATATCATTACCTCATTCATCTTATTAAAACCCCTACATATATCATGAGAATAATCAATAATAGAATAATCAAAAAAAGCTATTCCTAATATTCCAGCAACAACCATATTAACAGCTAATGTTACCAGTGTGTTTATTTCAAATAAACCCATAATTATTAAAGATATATAAGGGATAATTTTGACTATGGATAAATAATTCAGACTTGAGATAGAAACAACTTCTGTACTATTTGAAATTATTACTAGATAAATAAGTATTATAAGACCTGTAACAGATCCTGTCTTGAAAGTGAGTTTTATTTTATCCTTTACTGAAGCTCCTTGTGAAGAAGTAGCAGCAATAGTGGTGTCAGATATCATTGAAAGGTTGCTGCCAAACATAGACCCACCTATCACAGCTCCAACGCCCACCGCACAATCAAAAGCTCCATTTTGTGCTAGATTCACAGCTATTGGTGTTATAAGTGCAATAACTCCGATTGATGTGCCTATTGCACTTGCAATAAACGCAGAAATTAAAAACGTTCCAGGAAGTAATAATTGTGCTGGAAGAAAGCAAATAGTTAAGCTAGCAATAACATTTATACTACCAAGCGATTGAGTAACAGTAGAAAATGCCCCAGCAAGGAGAAAAATCAAACACACGGTAAGAGTAGTTTTATTCCCCATACCTTTTATAAGAGTATCAACGCTATGCTGAATTTTGTTTTTATTGAATAGAATAGCAAAAAATAATGCTGGTAATAAGCAAACTAACGGTGAAATTTGATGAAGAGGATTGTCAAGTCCTATAAAGGAAAAATAAGTACCACTACCAAGATATAAGGTTAAAAAAATAATGAGAGGGAGAAATGCAAACACTTGTCGTAATTAAATAAATTGAAAATATACTAGAATAAGCTATTTTAAGCAACTACTAATACAGTGTTTTTCTAATAATTTTGAACATCTTAAGCCATCTACTTTTGAATAAATTCCATTTGCATTTCTTGTATACTATCCTCTATTTGCTTTATTTGTTCTATTAGCCTTTCCTCTAAGTCAAAATTACCGCCCAGCCTTGCTTTAATTTTTTCTTCTTGTAATACATTTAATTCTTTCCGTAATACTATGTTATTCCAGACAGTTTCTGCCGATCTCTTCTCACTTAATTGACTATTTAGTACGCTAGTTTTTTCAAATATAAACTTTATAACACTAGACTCCTGTAGCAGAATTTCTTTATTAAAGTTGCTCTCATTAGTTACCATATTAATTACGCACTGTTGTAATTTTTTCATCTCATTAGTAAATTCGAAATGAGAAAATTGCTCAAAAAATATAGGACGGTTCAAGATTTCAGGAAATTCTACGGCTATACGCAAAATTATGGCCTGATTTTGCTCTGCTTCAATTAGCTCTGGAGATTTATTGTAAAGATACTCACCTTTTGTTGCTTTGCTATTAAAAATCAGCTTTTTAAAGTTTCTTCTTAATTCACTGACCTTATTGTAAAAATAATCTCTATAATACCTTCTAATACTGCTGTTACCGATAGCATTGACATATTTCATGAATTTGTGCTCAAGAATTGAATATTTTTCCGGAGCAAATTTTTCATAATTTTGCAAATTGCTACCAATTATGTGATGCCATAAATATTCAGAGTGCAGTTCTGTTGAGCGGTTAAAAGCGGATAGTACATCTTCCGTCTTATATTCTAGTTCATTGCATATATCGTATGGGTCCTTGTTGCTTGGCAAAGTCACGAACTTCAATGTGTATCCAGGCTCCAGTATCGGTAGAACAAGTTCTGCAATTCGAATAGCAGCATGACATCCAGGACTATCGCCATCCATACAGATAGAAATTTCTTTAGCAAATCTCCATAGATTTTTTATCTGCTCTGCAGAAATTGCGGTACCAAGCGGAGCAACTGTATTGCTAATTCCCGCTTGATGTAGTGCTATTACATCCATATATCCTTCAACAACAAATAGATGCTGTTTTTTGCGTATTTCACTCAAAGCAAAGTTTAATCCATATAAATTTTCTCTTTTCTTAAAGAGCTGACTCTCTGGGCTATTTAAATATTTTGGTTGTTGATCAGAACTCAACGCACGTCCACCAAAGCCAATAACTTTTCCTGCAATGTTCTTTATAGGAAACATGAGTCGATCATAGAAATAATCACGAGAATTTCTATTTATCAACCCAACATTAGCCAAAATTTTGTCTTCAATACCTGAAGAGTTCAAATATTCTCTCAAACCAGAGCTTGGTGCATAACCTATTCTAAATTTATCTATGATTTTGAGTGAAATCTTGCGTTGCTTTAAATAACCTACAACTCCCTGATTTTTTTGTGTAAACCAATTTGCAGCTAAATTCAGTGCTGAAAACAGTTTGTCATTTTCTTTAGCAAAGCTGAGGTTTGTGGGTAACTCAACACCTGCAACAGATGCCAATTTTTCCAACGCTTCCTTAAAACTTAAGCCCTCAGTTTGTGAAATAAATTCAAACGCATCACCATGAGCTGAGCAACCGAAACAGTAATATAAGCCCTTAACATTGCTGACCGAAAAAGATGGAGTTTTTTCGTTATGAAATGGGCAGAGTCCAACAAAACTATCTCCTCTTTTTATTAACCTAACTTTTTTTCCTACTATGTCGGACAACAATAATTTTGACTTTATAATATCTATATGATCCATTTTACCGAATTAGTAGTGGTAGGATAAAAATTATATAGAATTTATGCATATCTGACTCGAAATTTATTCAGAAAGATCAGGAGAGCTTGACAAAAAGCTCAAAATAAATTACCCATATAAATACCCTTAAGTTGCAATTTCTTATATGTCAGATGTGATATCAGTTGCTTCAGACCACGCAGGTTATGAACTAAAATCAGAAATAAAGGCTTACTTGGAAACTTTAGATTATACAGTGATAGACCGTGGATGCACTGCTGAACAAAAGAGTGTAGACTACCCTGACTATGCTGCTGAAGTTGTAGAAGATATAACAAACAAAAAAGCAAATTATGGAATATTAATTTGCGGTACAGGTTTGGGCATGAGTACTGTGGCAAATCGTTTTGAAGGAATCTATGCTGCTTTATGTAATAGTGTTGAGATCGCAAAATTAGCTCGCGAGCATGGCAACGCGAATATACTTTGTCTTGGTGCAGGGTTTACTGCGAGTGGATTAGCAAAAGACATAGTCAAACAATTCCTCGAAACAGAATTTTCAAAAGAAAGTAGACATAAAGAACGCCTTGATAAACTTAGCAATATTAGCAAGAAAAAAAACACAAAAACTTATAACGAAGATGAAATATCAAAATTCGCTAAAATAGCAGGTGAATGGTGGAATGAGAATGGCAAATTCAAGCCATTGCACATGATGAATCCTGTGAGAGTATCATACATCGTTGAGAAAATAAAAGAATTAAAAAAATGCGATTTAAAAGAACTATCATTGCTCGATGTTGGTTGTGGTGGTGGCATTTTGTCAGAGTCAATGGCGCGTATTGGTATTAGCGTTGCGGGAATAGATGTATGTGAGGAAAACATAAAAGTGGCACAGTCGCATGCGAAGAAAGTAGGGTTAAATATAGAATACACACACACTAGCATTGAAGAGCTAAGCAATGACAAGAAGTATGACGTGGTTTTGTTGATGGAAGTGGTTGAACATGTCGATAATTTAGAGTTTTTCATGAAAAAAGCAATAGAGCTGTTGAAGCCAGAAGGGCTAATTTTTATATCGACGATAAATAGAACTATTAAATCCTTCTGTCTTGCAATAGTCGGCGCAGAGTACATATTAAACTGGCTGCCAAAAGGCACACATAATTGGAATAAATTTCTCAAGCCATCAGAAATTGCAAATCATCTAAGGGAAAACAATGTAACACTACAAGATATGACTGGTATGGAATATAATGTAATAAAGCGTGAATGGAACTTGACCAAAGGTGTGGATGTTAATTATATACTTTGTGGAAACGTTGTAATTTGAAATCTCATTCAAGTACTAGAAGGTAATGCAAATATTTTAGGCAGTTTTACTTTACTTAGCAGCTAATTTATCATATGTATTTCCATAGGATATCGCTATATTAGAATATGTTACAATTACTAACCTTACTTGCTGTTATCACTTCGATTGTATTTTTTGGTCATCTAGTTCCAATGGAAGTGAAAGCCTTCTTGTATTCAATAAGCCTTAGTATAAAAGAGATCTTACTATTTATAATGCCTTTTATTGTTTTTGCATTAATCTTTAGTAGTGTTAACAATCTTAAGCAGTCGGCTATAAAGTTTATATTGTTACTTATTATAACGATTTTCTTGTCGAATCTAGCTTCAAGTTTAATAGCTTATTCTGTTGGGCATTTCATCACACAAAACACTTATTCAATACAAGATATAACATATGAAGAAACAATTGTTCCTTTATGGTCATTTAGGATACCTGCATTGCTTTCTAATTTTTATGCCCTTGCTTGTGGATTTGTGTTAAGCATATTAGTATCCACAATATTACCAAAAAAAAGCAAAGAGCTCTCGAACAAAATGTCAGATTTAACTCTCTTTATTTTGAAGACATTTTTGATGCCAATTATTCCAATGTTTGTACTTGGTCTTGCTTTAAAAATGGAACATGATCAGGTTTTACCCATAATATTTAAGGATTACTCAATAATTTTTATTATTATATCATCTGCAACCTACCTTTATGTTTTTCTCTTATATGGAGCAGCAAATTCATTTAAGATCACAAGTTGGATAGCTAGTATAGGCAATATGATACCTTCATTTATTACTTCAATGAGCACAATGTCTAGTAATATAGCTATGCCGCTTACTCTTGAAGGAAGCAAAAAAAATGTAAAGCAGCATGATATAGCATCGTCTGTTGTGCCAATAACTGCTAGCTTTCATTTAGTAGGTGATTGCTTTTTTATTATAATACTATCAATGATAATGACTTTTGGTGGTGCATTGTCTGCAACAGACTATGTGACTTTCCTTCTCTACTTTCTGTTATTTAAATTTGCTATTGTTGCAGTTCCAGCGGGAGGGATTATGGTAATGTTGCCTGTTCTTGAGAAGTATCTTAAATTCTCCCCAGAGATGCTTTCATTAATTACAGCATTGTATATAGTGTTTGACCCAGTAATAACTTCAGCAAATGTTATGGGTAACGGTGCGTTCACTATGATGTTTACAAAGCTCTATGATAAGCTTAAGTGATGTCCATTCTAGCAATTAATACTGTAGGTGCTGGTAGTTCAATAGCAGTAATTGATTACGATGGTAATTGTTTTGTAGAACGCAATTCTGCAAACAACAGTCATGCAGAATCATTTTTTCAAATACTCAATACTTTGTTTGATAAGCATAATTACAGCTACGATAAAATAGACCATTTAGCAGTGATAGTTGGACCAGGAAGTTTTACTGGAATCAGAGTTGGTATATCAACTGCACAAGGTATAAATCTTGCTACAAATAAGCCGTTATATGGGGTTAGTGCGCTGGAAGCTCAAGCATATGCAATATCGCTACTTTGTACAAATAGCAAAAAAAATATTAAAGCTATAATCGAAGATGATCAAAAGTTTTATACGCAGTTATTTGATTTCAATTTGTTACCGCTATCAAATCCTGCTTTAGTAAGTGAACTCCAGCCTGAAACGCACTGCATTACATATATGGATTGCAGTTTACCAAAGTTGGATGCTAGCCATGCAGGGCTATTAGTCCGTTATAGACTAAAAAATAAACAAAAATTAAATGGAGTTGAGGCTCTATATTTAAATGAGCCTCAGTATATGAAATCGTTGCCTATTGCGTAAACACTATTAATTTGGCCAAGTTTGTACATCTGACTTACTATTTCTTCTGCTACTTCTTTTATACTCATATTTGAATTTTCTACCTCTATAGCATTTTGTGGTACAAATAAATCTTCCTCCCTAAATTTAATACTATTTATATTAGTAACCTTCCTATTTTTTCTTTGCTTTTTTGATATAGTACGCTCTTGTAATATCAATGGATTGCACCTAAGTACTATAGGGAGGATTTTTGTGCTCATTTTTTTACTAAGTTCTACTACTGAGTTATATATTCTTATGTTGTAATCATTATTTTTAATTAATTCATCAACAAATATATAATTTTTTGAGTCAATAGGATAGGCTTCTATTGCCTAAAACATAACATGTGTAGTGTTATATATTCTATCTCGAGCTTCTTTGGAAGTTTGATTATATTCAAGTCCACTTACAATTACTGCATTTATCATACTAGATAATACTATTGCTGTAGAAAGTTTACCACTTCCTGGAAGACCAGTGATATATATGAAAAATTTTGTTAGCTGTTTTTTTATGTCAACGTTTATCATATTATTTTTAATATTAAAACCTACAATTATAATAACATAAAAACAAGGCTTTAAAACATATGAAATATTACATAAAAAGTCGTTTTTATAGTTAAAATACTATGTAATCTAGAAATGTAAACTCTAATCACCTAAGGCAAGTTATTTTAACGTAGGTTCACCTTTTAGTTTGTAATAAACTTTTTTTACGTATAAATCTTTAGAAAATTTTAGTCAAGAGCTATGTTATTAACAAATAGTGAGTTGAAAAGAGACCTAGTTAACGCCTATCAAATTTTATCTTATCTTAAATTAGATGATCATACGTATACTCATCTCTCTGTACGTTCTGAAGATAAAAAATCATTTTATGTTTATCCTTTTGGTATACGTTTTTATGAAGTAGATGAAAGTTCATTGATGAAAGTATCGTTTGATGGGAATATAATTGAAGGCAAAGAATATCAATATAATAAAACTGGCTATGTAATCCATGGCTTCATTTATCAAGCAAGGAAAGATATTCAAGCAATTTTTCATCTACATACACCTTCTATTGTAGCAGTTTCTTCTCTCAAGGATGGATTACTCCCAATAAGTCAGTGGGCGCTGCACTTTTATAATAAGTTATCTTACCATGATTATAATTCCCTGGCACTTGATGATACAGAAGGAAAAAGATTAATAGCTGATTTGAAAGAAAATTTTGTGATGTTAATGCACAATCATGGATCTATAACATGTGGTCAGACTATACAAGAAGCAATGTTTTATATGTATCACTTAGAACAAGCTTGTAAAACTCAATGCCTGACGCTAGCAATGAATAGGGAGTTGTCAATTCCAAGTGAAGAAATTTGCTCAAAAGCCGTAAAGGATCTTCTGTCTTTCGAAAGCAATCTTGGTGAGAGAGATTGGCACGCATGGGTTAGGTTGATTAAAGGTAAGTTATAAAAGTTTCTGACTCTTCGATAGATATTAGATTTCTTGCATAACCAGCCAGTCTGAAATCCAATAATGGTTTCACACGCTGTAACTCTTCAATTCATGTAAGAAGTTTAATGTCTCCATCTCTACTTAAGTTAACACCCTTAACTAAGCAGATACAAGTAAATAACTAGTAAGTTTTTTCAATCCTGCTCCACAGCAAATTTTAATGCTATGTGAGTAGTTATAGTGCTGTTAACAATTAAAATGACAAAAATTAAGATGGTGATTAGTAGTGTATAAATATTCAAGGATAAATTTTCAAATTGAGTTAGCAATTTGAAATATACAAAAGTTGGCATTATCATTGGCAAAACAAGAATTTGCGACACTCCTGATGCTAAGTTATTTCGACCAATCATCAATGCATTTCCAGTAGCTGAAATATTAATGATTATCAGCGTATTAAATAATAAAGACACTCCAACTGCTATTGAATGTTCAATATTATTGCCTAGAATTGCAAAGCTGAACATGAAAGAAATCACTGAAATCGGTAACCCAAATAACAACCAGTGAGCGAAGATTTTATAAGCAACTATCAGCCTAGAAGAGAGTGGCTGTAAAAAGATTTGCTCTAATATTCCATCATGATAATCAGATGTAAATAAATTATTTGTAGAGATCTGCAAAACAAATGTAGCACATATCCATGTTAATGTTAATATGATTTCTTGTTTACTGTTGTTTTCAAGTGTATATGAAGATAAACTTAACATTATAATAAAAATACATACTATATAAGTAAGATTATTATCATTTATTACTAATTTTTTTACCAAACTAATCATACCAGAATTTTAAATGTTTATTATAAATTATAGTGTTTACTTTGAGGGTAGTATAATTTTTTGTGTTTACAAGTTATATAAGTTTTAATATATTTTATTGATAATGCTATGGAAAAATTAATAAAAATAAAGTTACCGGAAGATTACGTTCCTTCAGAAAATGAAGAATATATGAACGTAAAACAACTGGAATACTTTAGCTTAAAGTTACAATCAATACTCTCTGAACTGGAGAAACAAGATCTAGAAGATAGTAGTATTTATTCTGATAGTGAAAATGGAGAATTAATTAAGCGCCGAAAAGATAGAAAAGAAAAAATTAAGGAGGCGTTGGAAAAAATAAAATTAGGCATTTATGGTTACTGCGATGGAACGGGAGAAGAAATAGGAGTCGAAAGACTTAAAGCTAATCCGCTTGCTATGTATTGTATTGAAGAACAAGAGAGAATAGAAAAAGAAAAGAACGTGTATAACATTAATGATTAGAACTTGTCAGGGAATTGATAAACTCAAGCATATTTCTCTCCTTAACATAACTCTACTCATAGCCAGATATATGAAATTTTCAGTGAGTAAATCTTATTCTTTCGATAGTCTTCTATTCCTAAAGCAAAAGTCCTTTCTACAACCCACCTTCTTGGCTGTACTTTAAATCCCTCATTGGTAGTAGCTAAGGCGGTGTGTCTTTGTTGACTTAGAACCTACATGAAGGCCTTTTGACAATCTCAATATCCATACCATATTCTTCCTTTATATGATTTTTTAAATCTTCTCCTTGGTATCCCATCACATTTTTTTAACTATAGTATATTTTTTTCTTACTTTCCTGTATGATACTCTGGAATAGCTTTCTATTCTTGTCCATTCCCTTTGACTTAGGTCTGCTGGATGCTTTTTTCTCATCTTTACCCAGTACTAAAACTTTAGGTATTATAGCCTTTTACTAATCCCTGGACAAGCCTCTAGCTTCGGTAAACTCAGTAGAAGGTTCTTTTGCAAAAAATGCAGCATGTACAGCATTTTTAATAAAAAAACATGCAGCAAGTGCAAATATTGCTGTCGGTACATAGCGCAAAGGAGAAGCTATACTAAAAAGTAGCAGAAGCGACGATTAAGCAACAACAAGTCAGTATTGCTTGATCACGTAGATAACGTCTATCAACTCCACCGTATTCAGCCATCAACCCTTTAACTTTATCATTGCTACCGTATGGCAGAGTAAGCGTTTTAATCAAATTCATTACACCATTATTAGTGAAATATGGAGCACACTCTATAACTCTGGAGCCATTAACCTTCTGATTAGGATCTGCACCATACTTTAAAAGCAACTCTAAATATTTTTCGCGTTTATCGTTGTCACAATTGATTGCTTGATATAATGGACCTCGACCATTTTCATCTAACATATTAGGATTAGCACCATATTTCAAAAGTATTTCCATAGTATGATCATCATCACACAAAAACGCTTCAAACAACGGATTTTTACCATTTCTATCTACCATATTAGGGTCAGCACCATATTGTAACAATAACTCTACAATTCTGCTGTCGTTGAGAACCATATAATAGCATAACGAAGCTTCATTATTATTGAGTAGCCTTATGTTAGGGTCAGCAACATTTTCTAAAAGAAGTCTCAAAATACTATAATCTCTTGAATTTTTGGCTTGCATTAAATCAATAGATAATGGAAAGTAAATACAAATAAGTTCTTCATTGATGTAATCACCAAATCTTCCATCTTTACTGCTTTTGAATTTGGAAAAAAGCTTTTCAAGAAATTTTATATCCTGATTATATAGAGCTCTATATAAGTAAAACCTCAAATCTCCAGGTGAATTAATTTCATTTAAATTTTCGTCAGTTAGATTTTTAACCCCTTCTATATTTTCCTTAGTGAGAAATTCATATGCAGTACCTAGCTTTTTAAATTTCTCCTCATTTTGTTTCTTTACAGCTTCTGAATGTTTATCAGGATGATATTTCAAGGCTAATTTTCTATACGCTGATTTAATTTCTTGTTCACTGGGCACATCGCTTGATTCAAAACCTAATATTTTTAAAGCTTCCTTTCTACTTACAATAAATTCCCCACTGAAATATGTTAAATTAAACGTAACCCAAAATTTCAAAAAGTAAAGCCTTTATGTCAAATTGCATCTATTTCATAACTGTACAAATATTGTAGATCAGGAAACTTCAGTCCTTGATACTGGAATAACATCTCTATACTACTCCGGGCCAATCTAAATATTAAGAAATTTACCATATAAAAAAAAGGCAGAAGAAACCCTATTATCTATTTTTTAAATTTACGTTCTTTATTGTCTCATTTGACGTTCACTAAACAGAATGTAGTCTAAGTACAAACTTGTGAAAGGCTTATGTGTAATGCTTCTCCACATAATCACTAATAATTTCCTTAAATTCTTCAAAAATATTATCACCTTGTAAAGTTTTGAAATATTTGCCGTCTTTGTAGACTGCTGAAACAGGTTTTTCTCCATACCCAGGCAGGCTGATCCCCAGATTTGCATGTTTGCTCTCTCCAGGACCATTTACTATGCATCCCATAACAGCAACTTTCATATACTCTACACCAGGATTATTTTTCTTCCATACCGGCATATGAGTTTTTATGTAGCCATTTACTTCCTTAGTTAATATACGAAAACGATCGCTACTTGTGCGTCCACAACCAGGACATGAACTCACCTGAGGGTTAAAGTAGCGCAAACCTATAGACTGCAGTATTTCCTGACATACTACCACCTCATTAGTGCGTGATTCACCAGGGCGCTGAGTTAAAGAAGCCCGGATAGTGTCTCCAATACCATTTTGCAATAAATAAGTAAGCCCTGCTGTGGTATTTACTACGCCTTTGTTACCCATACCAGCTTCGGTTAAACCCAAATGCAGCGCATAATTGGAAGATTTTGCAAGTGCCGTATAAACTAAAATTAAATCCTGCACTCTACTGACTTTACATGAAATGATTATTTTCTCTGCATTAAGGCCAATCTTTTCAGCTTTTTTTGCACTACCAAGAGCAGACATTACAAGCGTCTTACGTAATATAACATCAGAAGTTTTTGGATTACTAGACAAGGAGTTTTCATCCATTAATTTTTGTGAAAGGTACTTATCAAGACTACCCCAATTTACTCCAATTCTGACAGGAAGATCATGCGTTATTGCATACTCTATAATTTTTTCAAATTTTTCATCACGTTTATCACCAAAGCCTATATTACCTGGATTTATCCTAATTTTACCCAGAATTTTAATGTTGTCTGGATAATCCTGAATCAGCCTGTAGAGCTCATATTGTCCACAGCCTACTAATATCTTACCATCAAAGCCTTCTTTATTTATTTCCTCTACTATATAAGGTATTGTTTTTGCTACTTCCTCTGAGTTCAAAGCAATTCGCACCAACTCTGAACCTGCATGCGCTAGTTCTATTACTTCTTTTGCATATTTCTGAGCACTGCTTTTTATGTTGTCAGAATCTATATGTGTACCAAGTGCCATGGATTGAACAACTATAGGATTATTTCCACCTATCTTCACTTGTCCAACTTTTACAGCATGAGTTTTATGCCTGGAAACCGGCGATGACTCATATGCATCATCACTCAATGTCAGGTCTCTATCTAGCATATTATTAATCGTGACACTATTTTACTGTGTCAACTACACTGCCAAATGAACTTGAACCATTTAAACTATGCTGTGGTGTTCTATTTAGGTCAGTAATAGAATCATGAGAGCACGTTCTTCTTGATGGACTTTCTTTTATAGTAACATTTATAGGGGAAACTTTTTTTTCTCGTGTTGAAGTAACATTTTTCCCTTTTTGTTGTTCACTTTTATGCTGCTTACTTTCATACTGAGAAACTGGCTCTTGATCTATAAATACAGCACCCTTTAAACGTGCAAGATTAATACCATGCTGATTGATCATAGCATCCTCTTCATCTTCAACTATGCAAGCTCCCACGTTGTTTGGCTCATTATCAAGGCTAGCAATTTTTTTTTCTTTTAATTTTTTGATTAGATCTTCTTTATTTATGTTAGCATTAATTTGACCTTGTAACTTTTTTTTCTTAAGGAGCGCCCTACGCTTTTCGTATAATTTATACGACTCAGCAAAATCCTCATCTACATGAAAATTTGCACCACCAGGGTTACCAGGAGGTATGTACCTTTTACTGAGCTTCACTTTAGACTTAGCTTCAGCGTTATGTATAGCAAAGAACCCAAAAATTAATATAAATAAAATCTTAGAAAAGAACTTGAACATACTATAATGAATATCGTACCTTAGAAGATAACAATTAACGAGCTTTAAGTAAATCAGAATCTCTACCAACTTTATAATACAAACATCTTTCTAAAAAATTTACTACCAAAACCTACATAATCTAAAGGAAATTTAAGGTGTTACAAATTTTACGTAACACCCTTTCAAAAAGAGCATTACACTCTTCCTTGCTGTAAGTTATTCTTCAGTTTTTCGGTATCATTCACATTATTAAACTTTCCGCTTGGCATATCTTGAGACAAGTCGTTTTTCTTCTCTTTATCAAGCTTAACTCCCTGATAGATACAGAATGCAACAAAACTAGTTACAGCTATTGCAGCAACAGCACTGACTATGGCACAAGTTAATATTGCTTGTTCTTGTCCCCCTACCATGTCTGCAAATGTTTCTACTTTTTCTTCTAAGCCTGTAAATTTTTCTTGCAAGCCGCTTAAGTGCTCTTGCATAGCTTGAAACTGCTCAGTACCAATCTTGTCTTCTAATGCACCAAAAACTTTTTCAAACTGCTCAACATCTATCTTTTGAGCTTCTTGCCATTTTTTTAATTCACCAAAAACTTTTTCAAACTTCTCAGCATCTATCTTTTGACTTTCTTGCAATTCTGTTATACCTAACCAATTGCGGAAAATTCCTTTTACCATTTTAACCCCCTAGCTAATTAATATATTATAATTTTACATTCCCAATGTTTAAATTATTATTAAATTAACTATCATTATACATTGATCTTAAAATAACTTTCCTTGGTTTAAGTTAGCAATTATTCTACCAATATCTCTCTCTTTCCTGAGTAACTCGGAGCACTGACAATACCTTCTTTCTCCATTCTTTCAACAATATTTGCAGCTCTGTTATAGCCTATTCTAAGTTGCCTTTGAATGTAACTAGTTGAAACCTTTTGATCTCTCTGAATGATGGCCACTGCTTGCTTGTATAGATCGTTCTCTTCATCTTCTGTTTCACCTTCTGATTCCGCGAAAGAATTTTCATCTTCTTGAGTGATTTCCTCCATGTAGTTTGGCTCACCTTGCGTTTTTAGATGATCAGCTATATTTTGCACCTCATCATCACTTACAAATGGACCGTGAACTCGAATAATCTTACCACCAGAGGCCATATAAAGCATATCACCCATACCGAGCAATTGTTCAGCCCCTTGTTCACCAAGTATTGTACGGCTATCTATCTTAGAAGTAACAGCAAAACTAATTCTCGTTGGAAAGTTTGCTTTTATCACACCTGTTATCACATCTACAGATGGGCGTTGTGTTGCCATTATGATGTGTATCCCTGCAGCACGAGCCATCTGAGCTAAACGTTGAATAGAGCATTCTATATCTTTGCCAGCAACAAGCATTAAATCTGCCATTTCATCTACAATCACCACAATATACGGAAATGTCTCCATTTTAATCGGTATTTTTTCAAACAAAGGTTTACCAGTTGTTGAGTTAAAGCCAATCTGTACAACACGTTCCAATTCTATTCCGCTATTCATCGCTTCTGTAATTTTTTGATTATAGTTTATTACATTCCGCACATTTAAATATGACATCATACGATAGCGATTTTCCATCTCTTTCACGCTCCACTTAAGAGCAATAACAGCTTTTTTTGGCTCTGTTACCACTGGTGTTATTAGATGCGGTATTGCATCATATATTGAAAGCTCAAGCATTTTTGGATCGATCATTATCATCTTGCATTCATCAGGACTTAGTCGATAAACAAGCGACAGAATCATCGTGTTAATTGCAACCGACTTACCTGACCCTGTAGTTCCGGCAACAAGCAAGTGGGGCATTTTAGTCAGATCTGCAATAACTGGTTTTCCGCTTATTTCCTTGCCAAGCGCAATTGGAAGATTTAAGTTTGCATTTTGGTATTCTGGCGATTCAAGTAAATCACGCAGCATCACAATCTCTCGCTCCTTGTTTGGCAATTCTATTCCCATGGCATTTTGTCCACGAATTATTGAAATACGTGCAGAAAGTGCACTCATTGAACGTGCAATATCATCTGCAAGACCAATCACTCTTGCAGATTTTGTACCTGCTTGTGGTTCAAGTTTGTATAAAGTCACAACCGGTCCATAACATACACTTATAATTTTTCCTTGCACGCCAAAATCACTCAGCACCTGTTCGAGCAGAGATAAATTCTTATTGCTCTCTAATGCATTCAACTGTTTTCTCTGCATAGATTCTTCCACTTTAGAAAGTAAGTGAATGCTTGGAAACTCAAACTCGCTAGAAGGTGGTTTAAAAATCTCTTCGGTAGCTTTCTTCTGTCTTTCTTTTGGTTGTTGTCTAATGATTCTATATTTTCCCTCTATTACTAATGGTGCTATTGAATAATCAGTAGTTTTACGTAACCTGAAAAACAGAACCTTTGTAAAAAGGGAAAATATTTTTTTACATAGGAAAAGCAAAGAATAAACCGTTCTCTTCCAACCAATCAATCCTACAATACCTATTGATACTACTACTGTGAATATGTAAAACGGGCAGTGGCTAATTAGAGTATTGCCGACTATTCCACTGTGCATGTACCTAGTAGTGATACCGAGCGAAAGTTGCTCTAATGTAGCACATATTCCTAAATTGATTAATATTAAATAGAGAATTTTCAGCAGCCTTTTTGATATCAAAAAGTAAACTATGGTTGTAGCTATTGTAATACTAGCGAGTCCAAAAAATTGAACTAATATATCAGCTAAATATGAACCTACTATTCCACCTAAATTTGTTACTTCTTCATTTGTAGATGTATTTAAGGATGGATCTTTATAATTATAGCTAAAAACCGATATATATATATACATTAAGAATAACAGGTATATCGCTGATTTTAGCTGTTTTTTTAACATCTACTTAAAGTAATAAGTAATTGTATATTTTACAAAGTGAATTGCTATTATCAATATCATCACGGATAAATCTAATCCATTGAATGGTTGTATATACCTTCTGATAACCTTTAGTGGAGGATAAGTGAGTCTGTTTAAAGTTTGCATTATGCTGCTTACAATCTCATTATACATGTTAACCACATTCAATTTAACCAACAAATCGAAAACAACTGAGCATATTAGAATGAAGCTGTAAAGATCTAGTAGCAGGTTAAGTAAGTATATGATTGGATGCATATTACTAATTTATACTAAAACCTATTATGTGTAGTGATAGATATAAAATCAAGCCCCACAATAATAAATAGGTGCAAACAATAACTGATTAGTCTGTTTATCAACAGAGATGTCCACTATTTGCTGCCTTGGATTCCCTCTACTGTAAAATTCTTCAACTTCCTGCAGCGCCAATGTTACATCTCGAAGCAAAATTAATGTGTCACAGCTATGTGGAACTTGCTCTCTAAAATATCCACTGGCTGAATAATACCAGATGGCAAGGTTTATCAAATCAAGCACATCATTTAGTTCTAATTGCGCAATGCCTGTTTTAGAACAAAAACCAACCACTCCAATATTAGCGTCAAAAAATATGTACCTACTATTTTCTCCCTTATATATTAGCATAGCATGCCCATCTTTACTGAGCTTTTCATCTTTATAATAATAACTGCGGCGGCAGCTAAACATTATATAATGCTCTGATTTTGTGTTATCTAATGCATGCTCAAGTTGCTCTTGAGAAATGGAAGCTTGTTTTTTTGTTTTAGGATCAAAGAAAAATTTTTGTTTATTTAGCAAGATGTTGTCAGAGAAAACAAATTTTTTACTCTTTTTAGCATCATAAAAACACAAAATAGGTAAGCACTCCGATAGAACTAGTATCAAATGTAACTGCCGTTCTTTTTCTTCCTTGCCATTAAGGTAATCTATAATATCTTGCTCGGTTATTTCGTTATTTAGTCTATTAAAAAAGCTTAAAAAGTCTTCTCTACTTTCTAGCTTCATAGAAACAATTAAGTTACTTAATGGGTTACATAATCCGTTTCTAGGATTAAAGCCTAGAATTTTTTTATACCATCCACTCAATGTTGGCATATTCCCTATGGCTGTGGAAATATGTCGATTTAATTTGAACATGATACCATCTTCTCTCTTAAATTTTTGTGTATACTCTTCATAAGCCAACTTTACCTGAGTATATGATATTATTTCTGTGTAGTGATATTTCCCTTTGCTGTCTTTATAAATTCCTTTTATATTACAAGCAATGCTATTCTCTATATCTTGCGTGATAACAAAGTCTTCAGTTTCAATAGTTTGGTTTAAAAATTCTGCAATATCTCTTTTTGAGAAAGTTCGATCAAAAGTTTTTCCATTATCATTTTTGAAAAAGACTCTGACCTTGTCTTCCTTAAGAAGATGAATTTTTGATATTTGCGATCCACAAATATCGTTGACGTACTCTTTTATATATGTTGACATTACTGCTACCTAATATTTTAATAATATACTAAGTATGACATAAAATATTAAAATTTAACAAGATATTGTAATCTTTGATTCCACGTGGATAAAAAACTTATTGATAAGTTAACGGAGAGATGTATACAATATAAGTATCTGTTCAGCAGAGTGGCAAAATAAGATAGATAAGACAATCACAGAAATAGACGTTATCATGCCAGTGCTTGATACCTTTGTGTTTGAGGCAAAACCTGCTATAATATTTAACACACTGCTTTCACAAACGAATGTTCATACAATTCTGTGTCTGAGCACTGAGATAACGCCATTACAAAGGAACCAGCATCAGCTACTTGCATAACAAGAAAGAAAGCACTGGTTTAAATATTTGCACATTAGCCATACACCTGAATGGATATCTATATGACAAGATAAGTATTCAGAACCATTTTCCTTATTTTAATTACCCATTACTTAATGAGATCACTTCTTTTAATTGATATTATAAAACTACTTATCGTAAAGTTGATCTATAGATATAATACTACCATTTGATGACTTTTCAGCACATTTCTCACTTTCATATTCTTTATCAGAATCAACGCTAAATACTAAAGTATCTCCTGAAATTTTATCATGAAACTCACTAATAGCAAAAAACGGTACAGTGACTTGTTCTTGTTTTCCAAGAAAGCTCAAACTGACACTAAACTTATCCTCAAAAACTTTTAGACTATAAAATTGGTGCTGTAATATAATAAGCATTTGAGTAGGATATGATTCTTTCAAGTAGTCTGGTATGGCAACACCATTAAATCGAGTAAAAAACAGTATCTCTAAGTGAGGAGTAAAAACATTATCTAATATAGTATCTAGAGCCTTTTTGATAACTTGAAATTTAGCATGACTAAGCGACTTCTGATAATCTGTTTTATCCATATAACCCTTACATGTTTGGGGAAACTTCTGTTACCCGGCGTTCCCTAAACCGTGCTTATAGCAATGAAGTTATAGTGCCTAAATTAAGCAGCTAATGCAACATTGTCTTCAGCAGCAAAGTTATCGTTTGCATCTAAATTGTGAACTCTTAGCGGTGGTATCTAACCGAGCAAAGCTACCATCTTTACTATGCATGTCGATCCTTACTCGCCCCCGTATCAATCAAAAAATATGGTGGAGGCGCCGAGTACTGCCCTCGGGTCCAATACACCTATTACAAGGTAATTTTATTGCCATAGTACAAAAAATGCACATCTTTATTATACAGTAGTATTGAATAAATGTCAAGTTGTTGAACGTAAAATCGGTTGTAAGCTAAAAAATTAATATAAAAATTACTTCGCCTATTTATCTAATCTTAGTATAATCAAAGTAGAGGTATTTTTAGAGCTCAAAATCTATCTTCGTCTGCAGACTTTTTTATCAAATAATCAAACTCAGTAAAGAATGTAGCGTATCTTCTTCAGCGCAAATGGGTGCACACATATGCTTAATCTCTGTCGTATGTGCGTTACATTTTTTCTGTTCTTTATTAATAAATATGGGGGATTCTATGCCTAATTCTTAACAAAAAACTACTCAAATGCTTTTGTAGCTATTGAATTTCTGAATTCAAGAAAGCAAGAGACAGTGTGAGAAATGGCACAAGCCGAAAAAAAGATAAGTTGTGGAACAAAAAATGCAGACAACTGTGGAAAATTACCCACTGGAACCCAGACTTTGATTGTCAAATAAAAAATTCACATCTTAAAAGGATCATATACATCAATTTCCTTAGTTTTCACTTTCTCGTTTAATAATCTCAAGATGGGCTGTAAATCATCGTCGATTGATAAGCACAGTACTTCTCTATCAAGAAAACCGGCTAGGTGATTCCTTTTCTCAAGGATTTCTGTTTCTTCCAATAAGTCACATTTATTTAACACTACAATTTCCTCTTTTTCAATAAGATCGCTATTGTAAAGCTTCAGTTCATTATGTGTACAATTATAAGCTGAAATAATGTCATCGCGCGTTACATCAATTAAATGCAGTAAAATTTTGCACCTTTCTATGTGCCTTAAAAATTTGTGTCCGAGCCCAACTCCAAGATGAGCATCAGCGATTATTCCAGGAATATCTGCTATCACAATTTCGCTATAATCCACTTTTGCTACACCTAAATGTGGTCTTATAGTAGTAAATTCATAATCGCCTACTTTCGTATCAGAATTCGAGCAGCGGGTTAAAAATTTAGATTTACCTACATTTGGCATACCAATAATGCCAACATCAGATAAAACTTTTAGCTTCAATATTATATTTCTTTCTTCGCCGGGCTGACCATGGGTAAAATGTCTTGGTGCCCTATTAGTAGCAGATTTAAAGTTAGTATTTCCAAGCCCACCTTTTCCACCTTTCACTACTTGAAATTCCATGTCAGGTTTATCAAGATCTACTATTATTTCCTCACTTTCTTCATCGATTATTTGTGTACCAACTGGAACTTTAAGTATAATATCTTTTCCTGCTGTGCCAGATTTATCTCTACTCGTACCACTTTTTCCACTACTCGCTTTAATATGTCTTCGACAACGAAAATTAAGCAAAGTGTTGAGATTTGCATCACTGATGAAAATTATGTCTCCTCCCCTGCCCCCATTACCACCGTTTGGGCCACCAAATTCAACGAATTTTTCTCGACGAAAACTAGCACAGCCATCGCCACCATCACCTGCTTTTAAATATAATTTAACTTCATCTATGAAATCCATGCCAACCCGCGATAATATTTAGCATTTTCTCCTAATGAACTTTCTATTCTCATTAATTCATTATACTTTGCAAGCCTATCAGAACGCGACAGCGAGCCAGTCTTTATCTGCCCACAATTCGACGCAACTGATATGTGGGATATCGTTGTATCTTCTGTTTCACCTGAGCGGTGAGAAATAATAGCCCTGTAGCCATTTAATTTTGCCATTTCAATAGCAGCAAAAGTTTCCGTAAGTGTTCCTATCTGGTTTGGCTTGATTAGTACAGCATTTGCCATTTTCTCCTCTATTCCTTTACTTATTAGTTCACAATTTGTAACAAATAAATCATCTCCAACCAATTGAACTTTATTCCCAAGTTTTACAGTAAGTAATTTCCAACCTTCATAGTCGTCTTCATTCATTGCATCTTCTATAGAAATTATTGGATATTTGCCTACAAGGTCAAAATAATACTGAACCAATTCCTCTGAAGTGAGTTCTCTGTTTTCAAATTTATAAACTCCATCTTCATAAAAAGTAGATGCAGCAACATCAAGACCCAGTGCAAAGTGATTTTTCATCGAATAACCGGCAGATTCAACAGCCTGAATTATCAAATTAAGAGCTTCTTCAGTGCTTCCAATGTTTGGTGCAAAACCACCTTCATCTCCTACGTTTGTGCTATAACCTTTTTTCTTAAGAATGCTGCGCAAGTTATGAAATACCTCTGCAGATATTCTGATTGCTTCACTGAAAGTTTCAGCACCAACCGGAAGAATCATAAATTCTTGAAAATCGAGTTTATTATCTGCATGTACTCCACCATTAATGACGTTAATTAGCGGAACTGGCATCTGCTCTTCCCCTACTCCCAAATACTTATATAACGGCATTTTAAAGCTGTTTGCTGCTGCTTTTGCAACAGCAAGAGACACACCCAAAGTTGTATTTGCTCCAAGTTTAGATTTATTTTTTGTTCCATCTAGTTCAATTAAAACTTTATCAATTGCACTCTGGTTTGCTGCATCCATGCCAATGATTTTATTTGCTATCACTCCACTTACAGATTGAACAGCTTTCAGCACTCCTTTACCACAATACCTTTTTTCATCTTGATCTCTCAGCTCCAATGCTTCTAGTTTACCGGTCGAAGCCCCAGAAGGGACAGCGGCTCTACCTGTTGCTCCATCACATAGTTCTATTTCTACCTCAATTGTTGGGTAACCCCTGCTATCTAAAATTTCTCTTGCAAATACACTGCTGATCGTCTTTTTCATCATGCTAAACCTCCACTAGATTCACAATTGTGTTCACGTTCGGGAAATGTCACCCCAGCACTGTAACATTTCAGTGTACGAACATTGTAACCTACAGATAAACAGATAATTTGAGTAACAGATGGTGTCATTCCAGTGCTTGACACTGGAATCCAGTTTTTATTATACAGCCACTTATTTAAAGTTAAGTCTTCTGGATCCCAGTGTCTGGGCACTGGGATGACACCATTCTTAATGGAAGCTATCCCCATATCGCAATGTCTGTACAGTTGTTTGCCTAGACACTGGAATCCAGTTTTACTACACAATTTTATCATATAAATCACCAATGCTTAAGTTTATTTTACTAGCAGCAGCTTTGCAGTTTCTTTCGCTAGTTTAGCTATATTACTACCAGCACCAATAAATAATACTACATCTCCTGAACTTGTCGAATTACTAATAAAATGTGAAATGAGTAAAGCATCATTCATCATCTTCACATCATTAAACCCATTACTGATCAAGGCTTTTTGTATATCATCAATTCCACAGCCAGGAATAGGCTTATCTTCTGGAGGATGGACAGGAGTGAGAATTACATAATCAAACATCATGAAAATTCGTACGAACTCATCAAAAAAATTACGAATACGAGCAAAACGAAGCGGCTCGATAATTCCTGTTACCTTTCCTTTAGTGGTCAAACGTGCTGCTGCCAGGGTTGCTTGTATTTCATTTGGATGATGAGCATAGTCCTCAATTAACTTAACACCTTTAATATCGGCAATTAAAGAAAATCTCCTTGCTACTCCTTTAAATTCCAAAAGACCTTTTTTAATCTCTTCATCACTAATTCCAAGTTTCACTGCAACTGATATTGCAGCCAGGGCATTGCTAACTTTATGCATTCCTATTGCATTTGATAGCACTACATTCTTTATAATTCTGGTACAAGGTTGAATATCTTCTTTTTGTCTTTCGAGAGCGAGTTCTTTTAATCGAAACACCATATGTACATTATCATCATCAATTTCAATACGCTGAACTAACTTTCTAATTATATTAAATTTAGTCTCCCAATCTACCTCTGATAAATCACACTTTTCCTTCGTTATATGCCCTCTTAACATCTTCACTTCTTCCCATACTACCCCTTCTAGTATATCTGCGAGTATTGATTTGCTGTTACATTCACCAAAACGTTTTCCAGGACAACGATAGTAACTTCTTCCTCCCTTAGCATTACTCATTCCATAATAAACGGATTTGCAACACTGACATATCACTAACCCTTGTAATAAGTATTTTCTTCCACTTTGTTGCATTTTTTCTATTTGTAGCTTTTCTTTTTCCACACTGTATCTCTACGACTTATATATATTTTGCCTATAGTAAAATACGCACATAATGAGCCAAATCAAGGAAAGTGCAAACCAAGTAATTGCGTATTCAAGATGCTTTATTGGCTGTATAGTCAATTTGCCACCAAAATTATCTTGCCACAATATACATTTCTCTAGCTTAATACCTAGATCATTGGAGATTTCTTCTGTACTTAGGGTAAACCATGTATTTGAAGCAATATCATTTTTGATAAACCAATTTTTGCTACCATCACAATACAAAACGCCATCAGCAGCTACTTTTTCAATTTTTGCTTTTTCTTCTTTTTTTTCTCTGACTATTCCTTTATTTATTAACATGTAATGTCCATTGATAAGCAACATAGGAGACAGCACATGATAGCCACGTTGACCTGCGAAAACATATAGTTCTATATCACTTAAAATTCCGTCGATTTTAACGTTTCTGTAGTTAAACTTTGAAAGATTATCACTAGGCAGTAGATGAATAACTGGAAGATCCATATTTTTGATAATATTATTCTTCCAGCTCAATCTAAATAACTGCCATAACCCGAGTGAAAAAAGAAGTAAAAAAGGTATAATGAAAATAAATACTGTTTTTCTTAACACTCTATATTTGTGTTCTCAAGTAATTTTCAATACCCATAAGCTCAATAAGGTCAATCTGTTCTTTGATCCAATGTAAGTGCTCTTCCTCATTTTTCAGTAGTCCTTCTAATAACATTACACTCACGAAATCCTTTTCTTTTTCAGCAACGGAAATTGCCTCTTTGATTCCCTTGATACCTTCTTCTTCTAAGTTAGAATTATCTTCTAAGATTTTCTGCATTGTATCTTTTGTGAACTTTCCTTCATACTTTGAGATTTTATTTGTATCTTGAAAATTTGGCATGCCCTTAAGCAGTAAAATTCTTTCTGCCAGCCTATTTGCATGCTCAAGTTCTTCATTAAGCTCCTTTCTCATCTTTTCTGCAAGTTTATTGATTCCGCTATTTTTAAGAATCGCAGAATGCAAAAGATACTGGCGTACAGAAGTCAGCTCATTTGTAAGTAATTTATTTAAATGTTCTACTATTTCTTTATTCATAACCTTTCTTTAGCTAATATACCAATGTAATCTACATAACAATCAAGGCAACATCAATTCATTTTTCTCACAACAATCGTATCAAATAGCACATCATGAAATGCCTGTTTCCTCTGAGAGAAGCAAGCAACTAAATACCAACTGAAGGTAAGCATCACTATAATCACTTCTAGTGTACTTAAAGCATTTACTGATGTTTGAAAAAGTTTGATAAAGGTGATAATTGAATTATTTAGCATAGGAAGGAAAAACTGAGAGATAGTGCGATCAAATGCTAAGCTCAAACCTATTTTAGAACTATCTAAAGTGATAGTATATATATTCATTAACTGTTGACCAGGAGTTGCTTGAGCTGTTGAAGATATAAAATATGTAAAGTAGCCACAATTTATACACATGTATGACAGGTGCAAAATTAATGGAAAATCCCCTAATGACAACACAATTAGTAAGGTTGGAATTAATAAAATTGCTACATCTATTAAATATGCGCAAAAGCGCCTGTGTACACTAGCGATCTCTGTCATTACCACCTATCTTTCAAATACTTTACTATGAATTCTGTAAGTTTATTAAAATGTTGAAAATATAACAAATCTTCATAACCTCTTATTGATTGTCCGTATACAATAGGTAAGCAATTTGCATTTTGTGCACATAGAATGTCTGTGATGCTGTCACCAACAAAAAACACATTTTCTCTATTTACAGGTAGCGTACTCTCCTCCAGTGCAAACAGCAGTGGAGTTGCAGATGGTTTATCTTCTGCAGTATCACATGAGCCAACTACTCTTTCAAAGTAAGAATCTAGTTTAAAATAGGCAACTTCTTGACGTAAATTAGTATTTTTCTTATTGCTAACTATCGCTAGGTAAATATTGTGGCTTTTCAGTGTCTGCAGCATTTTCTCTACTCCTTCATTCAGAGTAATATTTTGTAACAATGCATTATCTAGGTATTTTTGATATATCTGGTTCGCTTTTTTCCACTGATCACCAAACAAATTGACCATGTAGCTCTTTCTTGATTCATGAGAATTTCTATCAACAACTTTACTGCCAGATCCCATCAAATCTAAAGTATGCTTAATGGCATTAGAAATATTATCTTGAGTATCAACTAAGGTATTATCCCAATCGAATACTACCGCTAATGGGCTATTTTTCATTTTTATATTGTTACGTATTTTAAGCTAATAAGTAAATGATATTTTGATGAAAAAAGCATAAATGAGGTGCTCCTTGTGTCTTAACCATTTTTACATAATTAACTAATATACTGATTTTAGTATAAGCTTTTATTTAGTAGGTATGACACAGCTTAAAGATACACCAGATATTGAGAAGAAATTCAAGGATGTCTTTGCTGGTGCTTTTCCAGAAGGTCGTCGCTGGAAGATAAAGTGAAGATTATCAATGAGTTCCGCCAGGAACTTAAAGCTCACAAAAGGCAAGTAACCAAAGAAAATCTCGAGAAAAGGTTAAAAGATATTTCTGCAGCAGATAATTTTTCACTAGAAGATAAAATCAAGACTATTGCAAAATTAAATCGTAGTCTTAGAGATCGAATGAACCGTGCAGCTAAAAAAGTAGCTAAAGATTTTGAAAAGATCGTCGAATTGAATCGGGAACTTAAAGATGTTTTTCCAGAAAATTCTTCATTGGAAGATAAAGTAAAAATTATTTTTGAATTGCACCGAGAGCTTAAAGCTCAAAAAGGGCGTAAAGATGAAGTGAAGATTATTAAAAAATTGATTCATAATCTTGAAGGTCGAATGGATCGTGCAGCAAAAAAAATAGCTGAAGATTTTAAAAAGATTGCTGGATTTAAACAGAAATTCGAAGGAAAAGACGTTTTTACAAGTAAAAAAGTTGCAGAGTTTGAAAGTAATAAAAAATCTCAAACTACATTAGAAGGCAAAATTTCTGATCAAAATAAACAAGAAAAGACCTCTGTACAAAAAGACAAAATTCGTGACTCAGTTAGTGAGGCAGATACTTCTGAAAAAGTTGCTTCAGAAAATAAAAACTTTGAACAAAAAAAGATTTCTTTTCAAACAGATACAGTAACTAAGTTACAACCTTCAGTAAGCAAAGATCCTATAAAAGATAAACCTAGCGACAAAAAGCCTGAAATTTCGTTAAAACAAGTCTCAGTGGATAGGAATGCTACAGAAAAAAAATCTAATAATAAAAAATCTCAGTTGAGTGAAAAGAAAAATATATCTCAACCGAAAGAAAATCAAAAAGAAGAAGGCTTTTTGGTACGTTTTCTGCAGAAAATATTCAAAAAACTTTTTGGTGAAGATAAAAAGAGTGTAGAGGATATAAAAGGAACTACTCAAAAAAGTACGCCAAATGATGAAGGGCAACAACAAAATAAGCTCCTTTCAAATCAAGACCAAAGCGCAAGTGAAAGTTTAAAGCAAATTGATAATCCATTGTTAACTCCTGTCACGAAAGTAGAAAAAACAAATACAGACCATAAAAGATAATTCGCCTTAGATTTCTTGCATAGTCTGGGGTCCAATTTGTCATCCTATGGCTTGACCATAGCTAAAAATCTAGATTCCAACGTCACACGCTAACTTAAATTATTCATAAAATTTGTTTCGGTAAACCTAATTTGGGTTAGCTATAGAAGGCAAAACAGACACAAATCAGGAAAATAAAAAAAATTATAGATTTTCTATTTTTATTATAAAAATAATTAATTTTTAAATACTTTATATTGATTTTGTCATCAAAGTTCATATAATATTAATATATTAACTTTGATGGTGGTAAAGAAATGCATGGTAGTATAAGCGACGAAGTGGTGAAAAATTTAGACAAGTTCACTTCTTATAGATAAGTAAATAAATTTAAAAAGATATTCAATAATCTTACCACTAACCATAAAATGAATATATAGAGTATGTTAAAGCAAAGCCTCAAGGCTCTAAAGCTATGTACGGCATACTAAATGCACTAGACAAGGAAGAAGCACTTTTAATCTTTAATCAGTTGCTTCAAGAGAATGAAAAGTTTGCTTTCAATACACTCGATTGTATTCATCCCAAATATACTTTATTTAAAATTCTATTTAATCAACTGAATCCCCAGCAAAAAGAAGATTATAAAGTAAATTTAGAGACAAAATCAACTGTCAAAGCTAAGCTTGTCCTAAAGAATTTTTACTTAAGCAATAAAGAGAGTTCAAGCAACTTAAGCACTGAAAACTCCAATGAACCGTTAGTACAAAACAGAGATGATTTGCCAGCAGCACATTTCTCTCTTATATCTCTTCCATCAGAGGAAACAGTTGTTGAACATCCATTTGATACTAGACTAGAACTTTCTTCTGACAAAAAGGATCAATCATGTAGCCAAACAGTAATTCCATTTCTGGGTTTTGCTGAATTCGATAATCAATTCTGCAATACTGTAACAGAAAATTCGACAGTTAGTAGTAGTTTAACGTCGAATTATAATATATCAGATAGCCTAGAAGGTGAGCAATTATCCCCAGAGTATTTAACTATTTGATAAATGGAGTAACTAGTCTGCAATCCTCAATTGTGGATGATTTGCCAGAGTTAAATTTATCTCCTATAACTCCTGAATTCGAGGAAACAGTTGTTGAACATACATTTGATAGTAGACCAGACTTTTCTTATGAAAATGAACCGTTAGTAAACAAAAGAAAAAGAGCTGAAGAGAATCAATTATATAGCCAAATAATTCGTTCAATAACTGGAAAACAGCGATCACAAGACTTGTGTTTTACAGCGTATAATAGTCTTACAGAATGTGAATTAGAAGAAATATGCACAGTGGAGCCACCAGCAAAGCGCCAATGCATATCAGTACCTTCATTTGAGGGTTTTGCTGAATTCGATAATCAATTCTGCAATATAGTACCAGAAGATTCAATAGTTAATGATAGTGCAGTGCCAGAAGAACATACTAGCCTGGAAGGTAAGCTAACTTTCCTAGACTCTCAAATAAATGGCGGAGAGCCATTAACTAGTCTGCAATCCTCAAATGTGAATCCATTGCCAGAGTTCAGTTTCTCTCTAAGCTCTGTTACACTAGATGAAATGGTTAAGAGATATGGCTTTAATCACAATGACCACGCTCTAAGTGATTTAGAAGAGGTATATGTAAAGCAACCAGCAAAGTTCCATACATATTACCACAATAACTAGGGACAAAAAAAGGTGGTAGTTTAACCTACCATCTCCTCTGGTTTCACTATCCTTTCAAACTCCTCCTCAGTGAGCAGTTGAAGTTTTGCTGCTGCTTCTTTTAGAGTGATATTTTCTTTATAAGCAAGCTTCGCTATTTTTGCTGCATTGTCATATCCTATATGCGTATTTAATATAGTAACTAGCATTAACGACTGATTTAGTAAATCCTTTATTCTTTCTTCGTTTGCTCTAATATCAACTACGCATTTCTCTGCAAAATTTAAACTTGCATCAGCTAAAAGTCTTATAGACTGCAAAACATTGTAAATTATCACCGGCTTAAACACGTTCAATTCAAAGTGACCATTTGAGCCACCAATTGTCACGGCAACATGATTTCCCATAACTTGAGCACATACCATAGTCACCGCTTCGCATTGAGTTGGATTCACCTTACCCGGCATGATTGAAGAGCCAGGCTCATTTTCTGGTAACATTATTTCTCCAATTCCGCATCTTGGACCAGAACCAAGTAGCCTTATATCATTTGCAATTTTCATCAAGCTTACTGCTACTGTATTGAGTGCTCCACTGAGCTCAACTAAAGCATCATTTGCTGCTAGTGCTTCAAACTTATTTTTTGCTGAAATAAATGGAAAATTAGTGATTTTTGCCACTTCTTTAGCAAAATCCTCAGCAAAACCCTTTTTAGTATTGATTCCCGTGCCAACCGCGGTGCCACCTTGTGCAAGTTCATATACATTGATCAGAGTTGACTTTACTCTCTCTATTCCCTTTTTAATCTGAACTGCATAGCCAGAAAATTCCTGCCCAAGTGTTAGAGGAGTTGCATCTTGCAGATGAGTACGCCCTACTTTTATTATATCTTTAAATTCATGAACCTTATTATTTAGCGCTTTATATAATTCTTCAAGATTGGGAATAAGCAAGCGGTTTATTTGCTCTGTTACTGCTATATGCATTGCTGTTGGAAAAGTGTCATTTGATGACTGACCACAGTTTACATGATCATTTGGATGCACTGGAGACTTACTACCTAAATCACCGCCCAAAATTTCTATTGCACGATTGCTGATCACTTCATTCATATTCATGTTAGTCTGAGTTCCAGACCCGGTTTGCCAAACAACAAGTGGAAATTGATTATTAAATTTACCGTCTATTATTTCCTTTGCAGCTGAGCAGATTGCATCCCCTACTCTATTATCTATGCTACCCTGCTTCATGTTAACACGTGCTGCTGCAAGTTTTACTATTGCTAGCGCTTTAATCAGAAACTCTGGCATTTTCTCTGTACCAATTTTGAAATTTTCCAAAGAACGCTGAGTCTGCGCTCCCCAGTAATGTTCACTTGGTACTTTTACTTCTCCTAAGCTATCTGATTCTATTCTAACTTTTTTATCCATATTTCCTCATTCTAGTGTTTGACATTACCTACATATATGATTAGTTAAATCAAATTGTATTTCAGTGTCAAGTTGAGACATTTTTAGTGAAGACCTTAGAAAACTTTCAAGCCATATCTTTTGCTTCTATTATTTTTTTATTGTTATTAAGGCAATCATGCAACCTTAATCAATAAACCTACTTTCACTCTCTATAAGGCTATTCTACTTAGAGCTTGAATAGTGAAAACATCTTTAAGCGCAGAAGCTATACCTTTGTTTGCTTTCTCTTTTTTTACTTCTACAATCATATAATCCAACATTGCACCTAACGCTAGACTAACGGTCGCTGATGCTGCACAAACTGTAATCACTGCTCCCGCAGAATATGATATTGTCATACCGGCAACATAACCTATTGCACCACTCACGCCAATGCAGACGTATTTCTTCCGCAGTTCTTTTTGTATGTAACCTTTCAGATATTCTTTTACATCTAAATGCCCGTTTCTAGTAGCATAATTCAGAGCAGTGTTTTCATAGCCATCTTTCACATTAACATTTGCTTTTGCTGTTTCTATCAGGTACTTTACTACCTCTAAATAGCCACTTCCAGCAGCCCACATTAGAGCAGTTCTTCCATAGTGATCTGTTGAATTAATATCTTCTTTCTGTTTTTCTATCAGGTATCTTACTGTTTCTAATTGACCATTTTTGGCAGCTGAAAATAATCCTGCATGATTGTTAATCATTTGTGCAAATGATAATGTTTTTAGTTTAGGGGATTGTAACTCTTGAGTATTAAAGTTTAATTGTGCTGGAACAATTTCTACTTCAAGCTCTACATGTTCTCTTGTGAAACGATCAAGTAGGCTTTTTACCTGATCAATTGTTTGAATTCTTACCTTATAATACCGCAATAAAGAATTGATTATTTCCCTGTTGTTAAGAAAAAATATCACTAATTCTATTTTACCTGTTAAATCTTTAGCATAAATTGAGTATTCTATATTTAATCTATCTTGTGAAATATTTTGTATTGTCTCACTCCCTGTCCAAATTCTTACCTGGTCATCAATGCCCTTACTTACAAGAAAATTATATAATTCACTATCTTCTTCCTTCATTTTATTGAGCTCATCCTTACAGTTATACCAATAAGATGATAACTCTGGTATACAAGTAGGAAGAGGCAAGCGAGGTATTGACATATCAAGATTAGCTATTAAATGATATCTAGTTAGAAGCTTTGCTACCTCCTTATGGCCATTTACAATAGCATATGTTAGGGCAGAGAATTGACCTTTACGTTTTTTCACATTTAAATCAGCTCCATTTGCTATTAGAAGTTGTACTACCTCAAGATGACCATGGGCAGCAGCATGAATTAGAGCAGTTATGTTTCCCGGAGATTCTGCATTAACATTTGCTCCCTCTTCTATCAAGTATTGTAATATCTCTAGTTGACCATTTTCAGCAGCCCATATTAAAGCAGTTCTCCCATAATCATCATCTATTGTATTAATAATTGCTCCACCCTGTATAGCTTGCTGAACAAAATCTAGCTGTCCTTTTTTAGCAGCATCAATTAGCTGCGCATTTAGCTGTTTTTGTGATGGCATATACCCCTCCTAAAAAAATATACAATTTAAAGCTATTTTAGCCACTATTCAAGTTTTAATGGCTAAAATTGATTGAATCACTTTTTAGTGTTTTTTTATGGTTGTTTGAATCTAGCAAAGATGAGTCTATATCACAATCTAGTAATTCTCCTACTGCACTTAGTAAACCAGCTGTACAACCAGCTATTTTGATCTGGATGAGAGGAGATATAATTTATAACCACTCCCCTATCCTTTCTAGTTGTTTGTAGCTGTTAAATCTCAGGAATTTATCAAAATAAGGAGAGGCAATGAAGGGAGTAGTATCTCTTAAATAATTAGATAAGAAATCTGGTAGAATATTCTGAAATTCATGCATTTTTTGTCTATAATCTTTCAAAGCAATAACCTTTATTTTATCATAATCAAGTTTCCAATAAGCAAGCTCCGAGACTTCTTTTTTTGTTGTGTATTCCACTGCTAAAGCTTGTAAAATTAATTGCGGGAAAAATCCTGACATAACTTCCTCATTGGAAGGTGGTGAACCAAGTTTATAGTCTATAATTGCTACTTGCCCACCTGGTAGATACTCAACTCTATCACATCTTGCTGTCAGTGAAATTTCTTCTGTCATTCGAGTATCTGACCAGCTCTTATTACACAATTGTCTGGTGTGTTCATTTGCAATCAAATTTTCTGGATCCAAGTAGTCAAGCACTGGGATGACACCCTTCTTCTTAGTGGAAGTTGTACAGCATCCGCGCAGTTGTGTGTCACGCGCTGGAATATGAAATATCGGATAGGAAAAGCTCTTCTCCAACTCAACTTGATTGTTTCCAGTCCTATCAAACTCAACAAAAGATTGAATTATCCTCTGCAACCTTACCCACCACATATTTGAAAAGTGGAATCGATTAGACGAGAATATTTCTCGTGTAATACTCATCAGCGACTTTTCGTTGCGTAAATATCTTGCAAAAATATTGTGTACCATAGTGCCAAACTCCAATATCGATGGCTTAAAATTTAAGTCTTTCAACTGTCTAAGGTTCAGTATGTATTCAACATAAAATGAATAAGGGTTACGAATCAGTTTTTCTACCGCACTGCAAGACATCACTTGCATTTTTTCTTCTCTGACTTTGGCTTGAGGTTTTGGCATAGGCTGAGTACATGGAACAATGCACTCAGGTGTATTTAATATTCTTAGCCAATTGCGATAAGGATATTTTGGTTCTTGTAACAGAACCTCCAAACGGCGCAATAGAATTGATTTTCTATCACTCACTAGCCTCGTAATATAAACCTTGCCGGCACCAAATAAATTGCGCAAAGTATACAAAAAGTACCCTTGCTCTTCTTGCACAGAAGGAAGGTTAAATTTTTCTCTATTCAGTGCACTCAAAAACGGATTCTGAAAATTTGGTATATCATTAAATCCAGCAAGTATTACAACTTTATTTTGATATAAGCTAAATTTATCAAAGTTATTTTCTGGAGAAAAAAACTTCCTTTTTAAAAATAATATCAGGATTTGACTATATAACTCTAAGGAACACTCAATTGCTATACCGTCACATGCATTTAAGAAATCACGAGTAAAATTACCTATTTCACCATTTAGCTCTAGAAAATTCACATTAGAAAGCACATTAACACACTGTAAATGAGCTGCTGCTATATCAGAAATAGGATAATTTATAAGATTAAGTAAAAGATTAAATATAGTTTCTAATCTACTGATAATAATTAATATATCTTCTTTATATCTTAGCTTTTTACAAGTACTAATAGCGTTGATAATATCCTTAAGACCACTTATATCAAAGCTACGCAATACTTCTATCTCAAACTCAGATAAAATACGAGTGTACTTTTCTTGAGCGTAACCAAAAGTCACTAGCCTATGTTTAAGAAGAGAAAGCAATGCTACACCGTTCCATTTTGAGTTCAAAATCTCAATACTATAAAGCAGAAGCGTCACATAAGAATAGTTTTTCGATATGGAGCACACCATACGAACTGCAAGTAATTTATCAAAAACAAACAAAGAAACGTTTTCATAACCTTCATTCTCCATAATTAGTGACGTCACCTGTGCTTCTTCCTCTCTGGAATCACAAGTGATGACTTCAATATTGCCAATATATCCATTACTAACTTTACTTAGATCGGCAGTTGTATCAAAGACATAATCTAGTTCAGGACTGCCTGTCATCCCAGCCCTCTGATTTTTAGTGTACGAACATTGTAATTTGCAGGTAATTTGAGTAGTAGATGATGTCATTCCAGTGCTTGACACTGGAATCCAGTTTCTATTGTACAGCCACCTGGTGCACTCATTTAAAGTTAAGTTTTCTGGATCCGAGTGTCTGGGTACTGGAATGACATCAGAACACGCTTCTGGCAGAAAACTTACATCCTCTCTGCCTATACTTAAATAATCGAGCAGATCTTTCAGGCAATATTGATAATGTTTTTTATCAAGTGATTGCCAATCTTTCTCTTTAATTTTCAAATTCAGATTAGGTAAAATTATCTTTCCAAATGGCAGGTCGTATACAGCTTTAATCAACAACTTATAAATCTCCTCCTTTCCAATTCCAATAAAGATCATATGCTGATCTTTCTTCAGGGAGGCTATCATATTGTTTATGTAGTCACTCTTATGCTTTAGTATATCTACTACTCCTAAATTTTTTAAAGTATTACTCCAAGTTTTGATAAGTAAGTTTATGAAATTCTCCATTTTCTTCGAATGCTCATCAAGCTGATAACAATCCGCTATTTGGGTATATTGAAGTAATGACGGCAAACTGTAAACTAGATCGATTGGAAAACTATCATTGTGTTTTTTATTCCACTCCAATATAAATTGAATGAGTAGCAGCGTTCTCTTTGTCGGGTTAATAACTTTAACTCTATCAAGATTTAATATTAAATCTTCTTCATCAATGTTTTCTAGTGAAACTATCTCTGGCAAAATTATAGTTCTGTAATTCTTGAATGCACTCAGCAATGCTATCACATCCCTCTTGCAGGGAAGTATGATCTTTATCTCGGGAATTTTTTCTCTTTCATATTCAGAAAATATGTGCTGAACCAGAACATCAAAAAGGGACTCATTCACATTAACAGTAAAAACTCTTCCCACTAACAGTAACAATTAATACAACACTTTTATTGTATAGAAATTATTTAAAATATAAATGTGCTCGCAGTTTCTTATGCTATGATATATTAAAGTCTTTTACAATATTACATGGCAAACATCAGAATAGAAGTTTTTAATAAATGTGAACAAGTTGGCCGCAGAAGGGTAGTTAATGTTTACTTGATTTACATAAGCAAAGAATTACCATCAAAATTACATGAAGAAATTTGTGGGCTATTTTATAATAAAGTCATACAAGACTGCCGTTATTATTCCTACAATGAAAACCTTGAAAAAGTTCAATATAACTTCATAGAATCACAAGCAAAATGGGGCTTGGAGATAAGCTTTTTACCTGGCATGACCGATAACGTAGGAAACACGGCAAAACAAATTGTTAGAGAATATCTAATGAGCAAAGGCCACATTGATGAAAGTGTTTCTATCAAGGCAAGAAGTTCAAAATTGATTCTAAGTCAAGGAGGTTTTCCAACCGAAGATGACATAAAACAGGAATTCAATCCTATTACTGAATATTGCACACTTGTCTATAAAGAAAACGGCAATTGCCATTGGAAGTATTACAGTAAACCAAATACCCCACCTGGTGTCATTACAGCGCGTGACCAGGAAAAAAAAGAATGGATTCCAGTGTCAAGCACTGGGATGACACCAGGTAATAATGGAGCAAAATCTGTCAAACTCAATGTAAGTGACCAAGAGCTTGAAAAAATCAGCAGAGATGGAATCGATGGTAATGGCACGTTAGGACTCTCGCTGGCAGCAATGAAAGCTATAAAGGATTACTTTGAAAAACTCGGTAGAAATCCATATGATATTGAACTTGAGTCTCTGGCACAGACTTGGTCTGAACATTGTAAACACAATATTTTTTGCTCCCCTATTGATGAAATAAAAGATGGTCTATATGCTCATTATATTAAGCGTGCAACGCGTGAGATAAATTCTAACATATGCGTGTCAGTTTTCTCCGACAACGCAGGAGGAATAATTTTTGATGACGATTACTTGATTGTAGATAAAGTTGAAACTCACAATAGTCCTTCAGCTCTCGATCCGTTCGGTGGAGCAATGACTGGAGTGCTTGGAGTTAATCGAGATATAGTCGGTTTTGGCAAAGGTGCAGAACCTATAATGAATACTTATTACTTTTGCTTTGCCAAAGAATCAAAAGGCAAACTTTATAGAGATAAAGAGCGTACTGATAAAATCTTACCACCAAAATATATAATGAAAGAAGTGATTCACGGTGTTAATGTTGCTGGTAATTGCTCCGGTATTCCAACGCAACTTGGATCGGTATACTTTGACGATAGATTCTGTGGAAAGCCATTAGTTTTTGTTGGAAGCATCGGAATTATTCCACGGAATATAAATAATGCACCTTCACACATAAAAGAACCCAAAAACGGTGATAAAATCGTAATTATTGGTGGAAGAGTTGGAAGGGACGGAATTCACGGTGCAACTTTTTCTTCAGAGGCATTGTCGGGAAATAGCCCTTCAACAATTGTGCAAATTGGTGATCCTATAACACAAAAAAAATTATCCAACGCCGTCGTAAAAGCAAGAGATCTTGGTCTTTATAATGCAATAACGGATAATGGAGCAGGCGGTCTATCATCGTCCATTGGTGAAATGGGAAAAGACGGATTTGAAGTTGATTTGAGCAAGGTTCTCCTTAAAAACGATGGTATGGCTCCTTGGGAAATATGGATATCAGAATCACAAGAGAGAATGACCTTAGCAGTGCCAGAAGAAAATCTTCCTGCGTTTAAGCAAATCATGAAAACACATGATGTGGAGGTCTGTGTAATTGGAGAATTCAACAAAAGTGGCAAAGCCGTTGTTAAATGTCCCCCAGGGGCAGTAATAATGGACATCGAAACTGAATTTCTGCATGATGGTAATCCTAAAATGCATTTACAGACAAATCCATGGTCTGGAAAATCTAACCCATACGCTGTCATTCCAGAATTCTCTCCTGTTATCCCAGTGCTTGACACTGGAACCCAGCAGGCTTTTTCTGCAAATAAATCTAAAACTTTATGTAAAAATACGTGCGATGGCAGAGTTGAGCTTGAGATAGATTCCAGTGTCAAGCACTGGAATGACACCTTTGCACTAAAAGAAATGCTAAGCAGACCAAACATACGCAGCAAAGAGTTTATAGTGGTGCAATATGACCATGAGGTTCAAGGATCGTCAATACTGAAACCACTGCAAGGTAAGGGAAGAGTGTGCAGTGAAGCTGTTGTCTCGAGGCCAGTCCTTTCTTCAAACAAAGGTGTTGTAAAATCGCAGGGATTTGGCTCAAGTTATGGAGAAATTGACACTTATCACATGGCAGCATGTGCGATTGACACTGCAATACGTAACTACGTAGCTGCAGGAGGAAATATAAATCATCTAGCGTTGCTCGACAATTTTTGCTGGTGTGATGCTTATAATCCAGAAAGGCTGTGGCAACTAAAGAGAGCTGCAGAGGCTTGTTACAACTTTGCAACTGCATTTAAAACGCCATTTATATCCGGAAAAGATAGTATGTTTAACGACTTTAAGGGATATGATGAAAATGGCGAGAAAGTGATGATATCTGCACCACCTTCACTACTCATTTCAGCAATTGGAGTTATAGACAATATTGAAAATGCGGTATCGCTTGATGTGAAAATGCCAGGGGACTTGATATATGTGCTTGGTACAACCCACGATGAGCTTGGTAAATCTGAATATCAGTTATATAGTGGAATAGATAATAACAACGTGCCAAAAGTTAATGCAAAGAGCGCTAGGAAGTTGTATGAACGTTACAACCAGGCAATAAAAGATGGCATAATTGTCTCTGCAATTGCACCAAACTTAGGCGGCTTAATTATTGCTCTGGCAAAATCGCTAATTGCAGGAGACCTTGGTGCTGAAATTGATCTTTCACTAGTACCAATAGGAAAAACACAAAATACAGACATAATAAACAAGATAATAATGTTTTCTGAATCGCAAAGTAGAATATTAGTAACCATTGCCCCGCAAAATCAGCGGAAGTTTGAAGAATTGTTTAAAGGTATAGTTTTTTCATGTATTGGAAAAGTGACAAAGGAGAAAGCTCTCAATATAAAGGATATTATAAGAATAGATTTGAAAGACTTAGGTACTAGTTTAAATAACTTTTGATTACGCTAGACAAATTTTTCATTATGTGTAATGTCTGATTAAAGTAAATGCATGTTATTAAATTTGGGTAGGTGATTATGTCCATTTTATCAATACTCTTGCTTATCAGTCTTTCTTTACTTAACACTTCAAATAAATTAATGATATGTGCTACCTTATTTGTGGGAGCTACTTTAGTTGTAAACTCAATGGTTGAGTTTCATGGTAGAAGCAAAGCTACTTACAGCTTAATAGTGTGTACAGTGATATGCTGTCTTTTTAAATTGCAAAATTTTAGTTTTATGATACTGGTTCTATATACTGCAATTTTAATCTCTCTTCTCTCAAGCATAGTTGTTTTTGAAGAACTAAAGTCGAAATTGAATTTTCATATGGCAAATTTCATCACTTTAATTATAGCATCGGTCATTGATAGTACGATTATTTGTGTTGGACTACTATACAAAATTTCTGCAGGTAAATGCTTATCAATATATATTAAAGATTTAATTTTCAAGTTTTCCTATGCATCGATATTGAGTATCTGCTTGTTTATAGGAATGTATTTATTCTCCTTGGCAAGCAAGAAGTATTTTAAGGTTTCTGCATAACCCGTTTTCTGATATAGCCAAAATAGTTTAGATTTAACTATAACCGTCATTCCGCTATTTGTTAGCAGTTTGGCAGTATAATGTGAAAAGCTCTTATTCGGATAGCGGTTCTAAAATCAAAGTAATTGGAAACTGTTAACTTAAGTTATCCTTTAAGAGAGCTAGTACAATTTCTTACAGGTTTCATACATGATAAGAGTTTTATTTTTAGCTAAACCAATTGAAATAAGCTATAAAATCTGTTAAAGTCAACTTTGTGCAAGCACCCTTAGCTCAGTTGGATTAGAGCATTTGACTACGGATCAAAAGGTCGGGCGTTCAAGTCGCTCAGGGTGCACCATATTTTATAGGAAATAGAGGTCATGCTTGAAATTCATATGTGTAATACCTATCTTTAAAGGTAAAATACTGAGCTATTATATATGAACAAAAAAAACTATTATGATCTGCTAGAAGTGAGCAGAAATGCTAGTACTGACGAGATAAAAAAAGCATATAAAAAACTAGCATTAAAATATCATCCTGACAGAAATCCTGGTAATAAGGAAGCAGAGGAAAAATTTAAAGAAGTAACAGCTGCATATGAAGTTCTATCTGACTCTGAAAAAAGAGCAGGTTATGATCGTTATGGTCACGATGGTGCTTCTGGTGGATTTGATTTCAGCCAAGCTGGAGGGGATTTTAGCGATATATTTAACGATTTTTTTGGTGGAGGATTTGGCGGCAGTACAAGTAGGTCAAGAACAAAAAGAAGTACAACAGGAGTATCTGGATCAGATCTGCGCTACGATCTTAAAATTACCTTAGAAGATGCATTTAAAGGAATACAAGCACCTATACATTATGTGACAAATATAAAATGTAATACATGCCAAGGCACAGGTAGCGAAGGAGCAATCAAACCAGTTCAGTGCAACACATGCCAGGGAAGCGGTAGAATTAGAACTCAACAGGGCTTTTTTACCATTGAAAGAACGTGTACTACATGCTATGGGGAAGGAGAAATAATACAAAATAAATGTAAGAAATGCGGTGGAAGTGGGCGTAAAAGAGATGAAGTAAATATCTCCGTTTCAATTCCAAAAGGCATAGAAGAAGGAGCTAAGGTAAGGGTCAGTGGTAAAGGAGAAGCTGGAGCAAGAGGTGGAAAAAGCGGAGATTTATACGTATGTGTGAAAATAGCTACTCATCAGATCTTCACTCGCAATAGAGCAGATTTACACTGTAAAGTGCCTATAAGAATGACACTAGCAGTACTTGGTGGTGAAATCGATATTCAATCAATTGATGGAGCTAAAATAAAAGTAAAGGTCCCTGAAGGCACTCAAACTGGTACCAAACTACGTTGTAGGGAAAAGGGTATGCCATATATGAACTCACATGCTCGTGGTGATTTATACGTACAGGTAATAGTTGAGACTTTAAATCCAAAGAATTTAACCCAAAAGCAGATTGAGCTATTAAAAGCGCTTGAGGAAGAGGAACATGAAAGTGTAGAGCAGAAATCTGAAGGATTCTTTGGAAAAGTAAAAAAAAAATGAGAAATTTGCTAAATGATATAAAGAGGTAGCTGTCTACACTTAATTCTTTTTACCAATTTGAAAGCCTTCTCTTTTAGTGAAAAGATTTTTTAAAGTTATGCAAAAGTGATAAATTCCTTTATTTAAGGTCGAAGTTTTGTTATCCTCGCATTTTAATAATTTAAAATTAATGAACATAAACAAAAATGAGTTTTTATTTCTTCCTCTTGGAGGAGTAGGAAGAATTGGGATGAACGTTAGCCTATATCATTATCAAGGCAAGTGGATTATGATCGACCTTGGTATCGGTTTTGCAGATGAAACTATGCCAGGTGTTGAGCTACTCATTGCTGATGTAGATTTTATTGCTCAAAGAAAAAAAGATTTGCTTGGAATAATAATTACACATGCACATGAAGATCACTGTGGTGCAGTGCCTCATCTGTGGGAAGATTTGCAATGTCCCATATATACAACAAAGTTTACAGTTAATTTTCTCAAGGAGAAACTAAAGGAGTTTCGATTGGAAGGTGTGGTACCTGTGAAAGAGGTAGACATAAATGGCAGCATAAATTTGGGTCCTTTTACCGTTGAGTTTATAAATGTAACTCACTCAATTCCTGAGGCAAATTCAATATTAATTAGCACTGAAGCAGGTAGTGCACTTCATACTGGGGACTGGAAATTTGATCCAAAACCTGTTGTTGGATTAATTTCTAATATAGAGCGTTTAAAAGAAATTGGCGATAAAGGTGATCTACTTGCAGCAATTTGTGATTCAACAAACATACTGAGCAAACACGACCCTGAATCAGAAAGTGAAATTTATGATAATATTTACAATATAATAAAGCGGTCTAAAAAATTGATTGCTGTATCGCTATTTGCCTCAAATGTGGCGCGAATTGAGACTATCGCTAAAGCTGCACAAGCACTAAATAGAAAAGTGGTTTTACTTGGCAGATCTTTATGGAGAATAGTGAAAGTTGCTCAGGATAGTGGTTATTTAACTGATTCTCCTGAGTTTCTAGAAGCAAAGGAGGCAGTAAATTTTCCAAGGGAAAAGCTGGTGCTACTTTGCACAGGTTGTCAAGGTGAGCCACTGGCAGCAACCTCAAGGCTTGCTAATAAGAGTCATCAAGCATTTAAAATGCAGCAAGGTGATACCATAATCTTTTCATCAAAAATCATTCCTGGCAATGAAACTCGTGCACATAACATGCTCAATGCCTTTATTGAGATGGGAGTGGAAGTTATTACTGAAAAAACAGAGAATGTTCATGCTTCCGGACATCCAGTAAAAGCAGAGCTAAGGGAAATGTATTCTTTGATAAAACCTAAGATAGCTATTCCAGTTCATGGTGAGTATATTCATACGGATGCACATGTAAAGTTCGCTAAAGAGTGCGGTGTGAAAAAAGCAATAATGATTGCACCAGGTGATATTGTTAATTTGGAGAATGGAGAAAAAGTTAGTTCAATTGATGTTGACTACTTTGGTATTGATGGTACGTTGCTACGCCATCCAGAATGCAGCGTTATAAAGATGCGTGAGAGAATGAGAGATGCTGGGGTTATTGTAGTAACAGCAATTGTGAATAAGAAAAACAAATTGCTCGCTAAGCCAAAAATATTTGCACCTGGTGTTTTCGAAGCGCAAGAAGATGCAGCCATTATGCAAAAGATCATAGAGAAGGTTGAGTCAGCATTTAGTCCACAACCGATAAAAAAAATAAGAAATAAGATTGAAAGTTCAATATTTAGTATCTTAAAGGAATATTTACTAAAAAGACCTATAGTTGAAGTCCAAATAGAACAGGTATAGAAATATACCTCTTTTTATTAACCATTATTTGAGTAAGAAGTTAACAATGTATTCTTTGATGTTATTTCAGCATGCAATACTGGAATCCGTAAAAAAAAATCAGTGTCAGATCACACAACTATACAAACATTGTGATTTGAATCTACCAGAAGGGTGCCATCTCAACGCCCAGGCAAACATTGTAGTTTTAGAGCAATCTCCACCAGTAGAGTGTCATCCCAGTGCTCTGACACTGGAATCCATTTTTTCATGCAACCTTGTCAAAGACGTTTATTTTAGAATAAAACAGCTACTTTTATGCTTGCCACCTCAGTGCACTTACTTGCAGTCAAATTTCTGGATTCCAGTGTCAAGTACTGCAGAAATTGATTTACTCTACTGTCATGCAGTTTAACTTCAAAAGTAAGCTATTTGCTGAGATGACAGGAGGTAATGCAAGAAATCTAATGAAGCTATTCGTTCAACTGGTGTTATTTATTTCGTTATTTATTCCTTATTCCACAAAAGCTGTTTTATATGTTGATATAAAAAAAAGCAATATTGGTAATATTGATCTTGTTGTATCTAAATGTGCATGCAAGACAGAAGTGGAAAGTGAGCTAAGTGAAAGCATCACAAAAGTAATTGAAACAAATCTATCTAATTGTGGCTTATTTAATGTGAAACGTAACACGAAAGTTGAGTCTTGGAAAAGCGATACTGTAGTCACAGTAAGTTTAAGTGAAGTATCAAACAGAAATTTAGAGCTATCTTTTCGTTTATCTGACAGCTTTACAAACAGAGAATTACTTACTCAGTCGGTTGTTTTTCTAGTAAAAGACTGGAGGAAAATTAGTCATCTTGTTTCAGATGTGATACACGATAGATTAATTGGTGAGAAAGGGCATTTCAATACAAAAATTACATATATCGCTGAAGAAAAAGATAGCAATTACAAATCCGTCCGTAAAATTGCTGTGATGAATCAAGATGGCAGTAATATAAAGTACTTAACAAATGGTGAGGAATTTGTGTCAACACCAAGATTTTCACCAAATGGAAAGGGTATTGTTTATATCTCATACACAAATGGTAAAAGTTATATAATATTAAAAAATTTAAAAGATAACACTGAATCAATAATCAGCGCATTTGAAGGAGTTATTTCTGCACCAAGATTTTCTCCTGATGGTAAATCTCTTTTTATTTCCCACTCATTGAGTGGTGAAACAAATATATTATCTCTAGACTTAAGCAGTAAACGAACAAAAAAAATTACTAAAGGTTCAGCTATAAGTACTTCTCCCTCTTTGTCTCCAGATCAAAAGTACATGGTTTTTAGTTCTGATATAAGTGGAAGTCAGCAACTATATATCATAGATTTCACTAAAAAAAGCAAAAAACCCAAGAGAATTAGTTTTGGAAATGGAAGATATGCTACACCTGTTTGGTCGCCAAAAGGAGATCTGATAGCTTTTACAAAAATTCAGTCAGGAAAATTTTACATAGGAGTTATGAAGCCAGATGGCAAAGAAGAGCGCTTGCTTTCAGAGGGACATAAAATTGAATCTCCGGCATGGCTACCAAATGGCAGAGAAATTATCTTTACTAACGCAGAATCACCAAGCAACTCTAAATTATATTTAGTAGATTTAGTAAAGAAAAATCAAAAAATGGTTTTTACTCCAACGAATGCTTCTTTACCAGATTGGTCTTATTTTTGAAAGTAGATCTATAAAATCGGTATAAATCTTGCTTTATCTTAATCGTTTATAACCTTCGGTACTACGAAATACCCATGCTCCGATTTTGTATTGGATAATATTTCTTCTTTAATGTTTTGAGAATTTATAATACCATCGCGTACATGGACATCCTTATCTATAGTTCCATAACGCATAGGAGAAACACCTTCAGTATTAACTTTCAACAAAGTATCATGTATCCAATCCAGCATTGTCAGTTCTTTTGAGTAGTATTGAATCTCATCATCGGATAACTTAATCCTCACAAGCTGTGCAGTTTTAAGCATTTCTTCCTTAGTAATTGTTATTTTTCTCTTATTTGCAAATTCTATTAACGAAGTGATAACATCTTCTGTTGATCTAGCTGGCACTTTTACCTCCTTGCATAAAGCAAATTAAAATATTTGCAATTGAAACAACCTCTATCTTATCATTTTTTTCAAATTTGTGAAATACGGTGTCCGTAATTACTAATTTATCCAGAGAAGAGGAAGAGATTTTCTCAACTGCATTTCCTGAAAGTATTCCATGTGTAATGCACGAAACTACAGACTTTGCTCCTCGGTTTTTTAAAGCAAGAGCTGCATTACATAATGTTCCGCCAGAGTCAACTATATCATCAACAATGACGCAATTTTTGTTTGCAACTTCTCCGATTACATTCATTACCTCAGATGTACCTGCTTTTTCTCTATATTTATCTACTACAACAATATCATTATCCAACTTGTGTTTTTCCTCTAAAATCTTTGCAAAAGCACGAGCTCTGCCAATTGCTCCAACATCAGGCGCAACTATTGCCAAGTTTTCCTTGTATATAGAGTTAACAAATACTTCAAAACAGCTTAGATTAGTAACTGGTATATCAAAAAAACCTTCAATTTGACTTGAATGCAAATCAATAGCAGCAACACTGTTTGCACCAGCTGTTTGAATAAGATTTGCAGTTAATTTAGCACTTAAAGCAGATTGCATATTATTGTTTTTAATAACCCTATCCTGCCTACTGTATCCGTAATAAGGAATAATAGCTGTTATTCTCTTGGCTCCAGATCTCTTTGCTGCATCAATTGTAAGCAGAAGCTCCATAAGGTTATCATTTACAGGGGAAGAAATAGATTGTACTACGTATACTTCTTGATCACGTAGATCATTTGCTACTTCTACATTTACCTCACCATCGGCAAATCTTGACACCTGATTGGGGAATAGCTGAGCATTTAGCCCACTTGCTATTGAATCTCCTAATCGTTTACTAGCGCTACCTATTATTACCTTCATATATACCAATTAAGTTTTGAAAATTATACAGAAACCATGGAACGATTAAAACTTTATTCTTGCCGCCAAGTGGATCATAGAAACGAAAAAGTTACTCGAAACATTTCACCAGCTTTCTTATCATGCAACTCGTTTTCACAAAGGTACGTACTATTTTTCTACTTAAAAATAAAGTAAATTTTTTGTGATGCTAAGCATTTTCTATAATTTTTCATTGGATTTATTAAAAATTTGACAATTATTAAAATATAGGCTAAAATATCTATATATTTAATGGAGAAATGAAATGGATTTTAGTCAATTTGTTCAAGACGACTTTCTTGATTTGTACTCGAAAACAATAAACATAAGTGAATTAGTAAGCTTTTTACAGAGCAATCTTAGTATTACAAAGCTTAGTTTAAAAAGCTGTTATATTGGTGATGAAGGAGCAAAAGCTTTAGCTAATGGTAATCTTACAACCTTACTTCACTTTATGTAACTTTGAACAACATTGGTGATAAAGGAGCAAAAGCTTTAGCTGATCTTAAAAAAATTAATGTTAAAGGTATAGAAAATTTTAGAATAATAGATAGTTTTATAAATAGATTCACACAAAGTAACTCTTCAATAGAAATTTTTGATCCAGCTAAATCGGAAAGTAAAACAACACTTGATGATATTATAATTCCAGAAAGCTTTAAAAAGGAGCTAAACAAGATTCTTGGTATTATTCCAGAAAGAAATAAAGCATTACTTCAAAAGACAGGTTACAAACCAGAAAAAGGCTATCTTTTTTATGGTCCACCCGGAAATGGTAAAACCAAAATTGCTCGTGCAATTGCATGTCAAGCTAATGCAAAGTTTATTAGTGTTTCTGCATCTGAATTTCTGAAATCGTATGTTGGTGAAGGTGAAAAGTACGTAAGAGAAATTTTTAAAAAGGCAAGAGCAAATGCTCCTTGTATAATTTTTATAGATGAAATTGATTGTATTGCTACAAAACGTGGTAGCGGTGGTAGTTCTGGTCATGCTCAATCATGCGACAGCCTTGTGAATCAGTTTTTAACCGAGCTCGATGGTTTCAACCCACTAAAAGGTGTAACAGTAATTGCTGCAACTAATCGTAGAGATGTTTTAGACAAAGCGTTTATTAGGCCAGGCCGTCTCTATAATCATATTGAAATTCCTTTACCAGATAAGGCCCAGCGTAAGGATATATTGGACTTATATATAAAAACATTTAAAGATATTGAAGAGTTGGAAGTTAAAGTAAATACTGAAAAACTTGCAGATAAAACTGATGGTTTCTCGGGAGCTGAGTTAGAATATTGTAAGTTGAAAATGTGATATAAAAGAGGATAAGATAGCCCTACTCACTATAGGAATAGGACTATCATGGGCGTGTGCGACCGGAAGAATATTGGTACTACAACCGTTTAAATCAAGGTACACTAGCCCATCTCTCGATACGTTTGAATAGTTGCTTGGGACATATATATGCACCCGTTTACAATCTTAAATTAACTAAAACTATCGAGGTTTGTTATGGTTACATCTTATCAAAATTTTATTGGCATTGATATCGGAAAATTTAAAAATGTCGTTGCAATTCACAAACAGAAGAACGCTGTCAAATTTGACAATGATTCTGATGTTTGGCAACAATTATTTCAAAAGTTTTCAGATATTCTACCTAATTCTTTAGTAACTTTGGAAAACACAGGAAAATATGAGCTTGGTTTGTCACATTTTCTTATTGACAAGAATATTGCAGTACATCGAGCTAATACTCGTAAAGTAAAAAGCTTTATCTTGTCTCACGGAACTGTAGCAAAGTCTGATAAATCAGATGCGAGGGCTCTTGCTCAATATGGATTTGAACGCCATAGAACTCTCTCTCTATTTGTACCTACAATCAAAAGAACAATCAACCCTGGTTGCACTTTGTCAACGTCGTGATGACATTACGCAAATGAGAGCTCAGGAAAAGTGTAGACTGGAAGCTCCTGAAAATGACCATATAAAGGAAAGTTGCCAGAAGACCATTGAATTTTTCAATAATCAAATAAACGAACTCAATGACACTATACAAAAAATTATTGATGAAAGCCATGAGCTACAACAACGTCAAAAAATCCTTAAAACAGTTCCTGGAATAGGCAAAAAGTTATCACAAGATTTTTTGTGTTTAATGCCAGAGCTTGGCTACTTAAGTAGAAAAGAAGTAGCAAGTCTTGCCGGAGTAGCACCTCATCCTAGGGAAAGTGGTAAAACTGTTGGTTACCGAAGGATTATAGGAGGTAGAAGTAATGTTCGTTCAAAGCTCTTTACATCTGCCATGTCTGCTGCAAGGTCCAAATCTGCACTTGGCACCTTTTATTCTAAGCTTGTTGAAAGTGGTAAGAAGAAGATGGTAGCTATAACAGCTCTAATGCGTAAAATTATAGTAATTGCTAATGCAAGGCTTAAAGAGGCAATTAATTTGAATGTTTAAAATTTACATAGCAGTAATTGAAATGAATATTGTGCGTCCACACAAACTTAAAGTGCTTGTTCACATATTCATTGGCTTAAGCAGGCAATAGCTGTTTGATATAGAATTCTGTTTCTATGACAAACGGGTTTTTATTATCTATATGGTTGGGTAAAGTTGCAAAATTATACAAATGAAAAATTAAAAAAAACATAGTTGATTTAATAAATAACACAGCATGGGATATTATATATTCTTCTAAAATTGAAGGAAAAATCACTATTAACACGAATCACTTCATTAAGGCAATTAAGAAGAAGAAATCTCAAGGGCCTGAAAGTGAGCAAGTTAATGGTGGTCTAGAATTACTTAATAGTCCTAAACCCAATTGTAGCAGTGATGTTAATATTGATAATGCAGATAATGTAGAAAGTCATAGCTCTGCAAATAGTAGTTCAGATGTTGTAGTTACTCAACAGTTGGCTAAAGTGACTAAATTACTTAATGGTATACAAACTAAAATTAATGCGCTACAGAAAGAACGTGAGGAAAGATTTGAAGAACTTGACTCTAGGAACAGTGACTTAGAACAGGGCCTAGATTCTGTAAGGAAAGACTTAATTAAAGTAACTCAATGTACTAAAGAATACACTCAATTAAAGGATAATCTAAAGACTATCAATGAAAAAAGTACTCAACTACAGAGTGAATTAGAGAGTATGGTAACAACCGAACTCAAGAAATATGAAAGCACATTAGAGAATCGTGTTAAAGATCTACAAAAACAATTTGAAGGTAAAAATAAAGAGCTAAATAGTAAATATGAAAAATTCTTAGGAGCAAGCAACAATAGTAAAAGGCAAGGTAGTTACGCCTCTATTTCTTTTGTATTGTCTGGAGCATCTGCTGTTGGTGCAAGTTTGACAATGTTTCATTTAGCAATGTGTCTTTCATTCACTGTAGCCGCATTAATTTTTCTTGCAGCAGGATGTTACTGTTTGTATAAGGCAAATACAACACTTAGTAATGTTGAAATTGATCAAACTCAAACTATACTGAGTTTTTAACTGCTTAAATGTTTTTTAAGGTTTTAAATCTGTACCTGTTTGGCAAGTTAAAAAGTCCTTGCTGGTGCTGTAGCTTAAATTGAAGAAAATGGCGGAAGTGTAGAGTGAGGTAGTTTTTGATCAAAAATTTAAGATATTTTTAAAAAAACCACCTTTCTTGACGCGTATGAACACTCCCAAAATTTTTATAGGTTTGACTTCACCTGATTTACAAATAGAAATTGGTTGAGTGTTTGCCATTTATTCTTATAAACAGCATTTTGCTTTTTTTAGCACGTAGTAATTCTTGAATTCTATGATATTATTTTTGTAACATTGTTATATATATCATAATAACGGCACTGGCTGAGTGCATTAAGTAACTTTATGCGCAGTGGAATGATAAAAAGCGTTTTCACAAACACATTTTACTACATAATCAGCGCTAATATTAAAATGCTTATAAAGAGCTTCATAAGGTGCTGATTCTCCAAAATTTTTCATGCCAATAAATATACCGTTTGAACCTATATATTTATGCCAACCCACTTCACTTCCAGCTTCAATTGCAACTTTAATACTGTCATTATTTAATACTACCCCTTTATATTCATCACTTTGCTCGTCAAAAAGCCTCCAACACGGCATAGAAATGACCCTTGTACCTACACCTTTTTCCTGTAATTTTTCTCTTGCCCCAACTGCAATTTCAACTTCAGATCCGGTAGCAAATATCGTCACTTCTAGCTTCCCTGAATATTCGCATAGTATATATGCACCAAATTTTGATAGGTTGGCCAATTGGTCAGTATAAGAGTGCATGTAATTAATATTTTGCCTTGAAAGCGCAAATAGTGCAGGTGACTCTTTTTTTTCAAGTGCAATGCTAATGCACTCTAAAGTTTCAATTGCATCAGCTGGCCTAAAAACATATAGATTTGGTATAACTCGCAAAGAGGCTAAATGCTCTACTGGCTGGTGAGTTGGACCATCTTCTCCTACTCCAATTGAGTCATGAGTCATTACATATATAACCTGCTGTTTCATCAAGGCTGAAAGACGTATAGCAGGGCGGCAGTAGTCGGAAAATACTAAAAAAGTTCCACCATAAGGAATAATCCCACCATGAAGAGCCATACCATTCATACAAGCTGCCATAGCGTGCTCTCTCACTCCATAGTGTACATAAGAGCCACTATAATTATTACTATCTATTGCCTGCATGTGCTTATATTTAGTACAATTTGAACCGGTAAGATCAGCAGAGCCACCAATTAGTTCTGGCATAGACTTAGTTAATAGTTCCATTACTCTGCCGAAAGAAGATCGAGTAGTTTCGTTTGGCATGAGCTCACATATTTGTTTCCTCAGGTTAGCCAAATCACTCTCGATGTTATTCGGCAAACGTTTCTCAAGTCTTCTTTGTAGTTCTTCATTGATCAAGGATGTATAGTTTTGTTTTGCCCTCTTAACTGTTTCCATCCAAGCGTTTTTCACATCTTCTGGTACATAAAATGGTTCATAGTTCCAATTCAATTTTTCTCTCATCTGTTTTACATCTTCCTCTGTAAAGGCACCACTATGAGCAGAAGATGTGCCAGCACGGCTTGAAAATTTTCCGATAATAGTTTTGCAACAGATTAGTGTAGGTTTATCAGACTTTTGCGCCTGCTCTATTGCAAGGGATATAGCATCAAAGTCATGCCCATCGATTTTGTCAACATTCCATCCATACGCTGAAAAACGCTTTTCTACATCATCAGAGCAAGAGAGGCTAGTAGAGCCGTCTATAGAGATGTCATTGTCGTCAAAAAGTGCTATCAGCTTATTTAATTTAAGATGCCCAGCAAGGGACGCTGCTTCATGGCTTATACCTTCCATAAGACAACCATCTCCTAGCATTACGTAAGTGTAGTGACTGATTTCAAACTGCTTTGCAAGAATCGATTCAGCAAGTACCATGCCAACAGCAGTGGCAAATCCCTGACCAAGCGGGCCTGTTGTTGCTTCTATACCAAAAGTTAAGCCAAATTCTGGGTGACCTGGAGTTTTTGATGTAAGTTGCCTGAAGTTTTTTAGTTCATCTATACTAATGTAGCCTGTCAGATATAATATAGAGTATTGCAACATTGAACCGTGACCATTTGATAGGACGAAACGATCTCTACTGATCCATTGAGAATCATCAGGGTTATGGTTTAGATATTTAGCAAATAATACAGTGGCAACATCTGCCATGCCAAGTGGCATACCTGGATGTCCAGAATTTGCTTTTTGTACTGCATCAATTGATAAAAAGCGGACAGCATTTGCCATGGATTTTAATAGTAGATGATTCATGTATTAATAGGAAAACTTAAAAGTGAAGTATACTATATCATAGTGGCAAAAACAAGTTGACACTTAATGTTAAAATCATTAATAATTTATAGTTAGATTATGAGAATTTTTGTATGACAACTGTTATCAATAGAAAGTATAGAATCAGTCGCAGGCTTGGTGTAAACTTATGGGGTAGAGCAAAAGATTCGGTCAATAAAAGAAAATACCCTCCAGGTCAGCATGGTATTCTTGGATTTAAGAAGTTATCTGACTTTGGTAAGCAGTTTGCTGCACATAAAAAATTTAAGTTCTACTATGCAATTTCAAGCAAACAGCTTAGACGTACATTTTTAGATGCTTACAAAAGAAAAGGTTATACGGCTGATAATTTTATTGGTGCCTTAGAATCAAGGTTAAGTTCTGTTTTATATCACTCTGGTTTTGTGCCAACAATTTACTCGGCAAAACAGCTTATATCTCATAAGCATGTTACAGTTAATGATAAGGTGGTTAACATATCAAGTTATAGAGTGAAGCCTGGTGATATAGTAAAAATAAGGGAAAGAGCAGCAAAAATTCCTATATTAATAGAGGCTGAACAAAAACAAGAACGTAAGGCTCCAGATTATTTAGAGGCAGATAGCAAAGCACTTTCAGTGAAGTATTTGAGAGCGCCTCAATATTCCGAAGTCCCATATTCAGCAGACATGGAAGTCAATTTAGTAGTAGAATTTTACTCTAGATAAATAAAGCCCGTGTGGCGGAATCGGTAGACGCAGCGGACTTAAAATCCGTGGGTTTTGCGACCTTGGGAGTTCAAGTCTCCCCATGGGCACCAGTTTAATTTATTAAAAAAGTATGAAATGGCTTGATATAGAAGATATTGCAGAAGCTCTAGAAGAGAAATTTCCAAATGAAGATATAATTAGTATTAGATTCACTGAACTTAAAAGAAAAGTCTTGGATTTAGAAGAGTTTGATGATGATGAAAAGTATTGTAATGAAAAAATATTAGAGGCCATTCAAGCAGCTTCGATTGCAGAAAGATCTTAAAAAACAGATAGCTATAAGAAAATTACGGCATACAGTAAAAAGATAATCTTCTTGGAAATACTATACTTTACTCGAATTTTACTTAGCTTCATAATAATTTAACAAATTAAAATTAAAAATGATTACAAGGTAGGAAACACAAAATTCTGGCAAATGCTAGATATACAAATACTGCTTTTTATGTGTGAGGCCGAGGGTCATGAAAACAATAAGTTAGTTTTTTGTATAAGAAAGTTGTAACATAATTTAATTTTAAGCACTGGAAAGATGTTTAAATATAGCGGGCCAAAGAAATTAAAATCTATAATAGAAAACTATGCATTAAAATGCATGAAAAATAAGATCAGCAAAAATGAAATACGTCTTATTTTAAACTGGAAAAGTATAGTTGGAGAGGAATTAGCAGAATGTACAAAACCACAAAAGATCTCATACGCACAAAACGTAAACTCTGGTGTGCTGTATCTGTTAGTAACAAATAGCAGTAAAGCATTAGAAATGCAGCATATGGTTTCTCTTGTAATAGAAAAAATTACAGTGTTTTTTGGCTATAAGGCAGTATATGGTATAAAAATCAAGCAAGGGAGTTGACTATTTAACTATATCAGGTTAACCTAGTTACATAGGATAAATTGGTATATTGAAGTGAGTAGAATTTGTGAGTTAACAAATAGAAAAAAGTCTTTTGGTAATAAGGTATCGCATTCAAATCGTAAAACAAAGCGTACCTTTCTCTTAAATTTACATAAAGTTACATTGACGAGTAATATATTAGACAAAAAGTTTAGCTTTCGTATAGCAACAAGAACTTTAAGAACTATAGACTATAAAGGTGATCTTGATGCTTTCTTGCTCAATACAAAAACAATTAAACTAAGTAAAGAAGCACAAAAGATAAAAAGAAGATTAAAGAAAGTTTTAGCAAAACAAGAGGTAGAATTAGCTGTTTCAGATGCATAGTAAGCCTATATGGCTCAGAGCAAAAGCTCCAGCTGGTAAAATATTCAATGAAACCTTAAACACTGTTAAGCTACATAACTTACATACAGTATGCGAGGAAGCTGCGTGTCCAAATATTGGTGAATGTTGGAATAAACGTCATGCTACTGTGATGATTCTCGGTTCTGTTTGTACTCGTGCTTGTGCGTTTTGCAACGTTGCAACTGGCATTCCTGATAAGCTCGATCCTCATGAACCAGAAAATTTAGCAAAAGCAATAAAAAAGTTAAATTTAAAGCACGTTGTCATTACCTCTGTTGACCGTGACGATTTACCAGATGGTGGTGCAAATCAGTTTATAAGGTGTATAGAAGAAATTAGAAAGATAACTTCGGAAACAACAATAGAGATCCTCACTCCTGATTTTTTAAATAAGAAAGGAGCGTTTGAAGCAATAGCTATTGCATCACCTGATGTTTATAACCACAACATCGAAACAGTACCAAGGCTGTATGCAAAAATAAGACCAAGAGCTCGTTATTTTCATTCACTATATTTGCTAAAGATGGTGAAACAGATTAATCCTAAACTTTTTACGAAGTCAGGGCTTATGGTTGGTCTTGGAGAAACAAAAGAAGAAATCTTTCAGGTTATGGATGATTTACGTAGAGCCGAAGTTGACTTCATTACAATTGGTCAATATTTGCAACCAACTCCAAAGCATGTAAAGGTTGATAGATATGTTACCCCAGAAGAGTTTGAGCATTATAAATATATTGCTTATTCCAAAGGCTTTTTGGTAGTTGCATCAAGCCCATTAACGCGGTCATCGTACCACGCTGAAGAAGATTTTAACAGACTTGCTGCTGCTAAAACTTCAACCTAATTTAACCTATCTGTTCAAGGAAATGTGCAAGCCATTGCTCCCTTTCTTTTCATTCAAGTAGCCTCTTATCCTTCCAGTAGCCCATCGGTGTTATTTCAGTAACACCTGTTATTCGAGTAGCCTAACACTGAAATCAAGAGGACTGACCAGGCAATCAGAACTGGTCACGCGCTGGAATGACATCATTGTTTTTTGCATGAAAAGACTGAATGATAGCTACTTTCATGATACCCACTTATTAGTTTCGTCTAATTTATTTTACCACTCTGCTGAACGGATACATTCTAACTGAGAGCAAAGCACACTTACATCATTTAATACCTTCAGTGGCTCCCCTAGACTATGTTCCACTTTTATCTCAAATTTAAATCCCAAATTTCCAAAAAATTCTTGAAAATACTCAATAGTAATGTCACACAAACTTCTACCACTTGCTTTATGATTTTTCAGCTCTTTCGGAATATTAATAAGCACTTTACCATCTTCATATGTTACATTTCTACCCTTACAGTTCAGTTTAAATTCTACTGAACTGTAAAAACTTGGTGTTTTGATATCATTAGCAAGATCACTGCTAAGTACCCTTATACATTCCATGCTAAAACTGAGTTTTAGACAATTGGAACTATGACAATCCATACTATAAGTTATTATTATATCAGAATCTAACACAAGCAAGCCAAGTGGAAAAAGAGCCTTTAATAAATGCAGAAACAAAAAATGATTATATCCTTCTTGATGATAACTAGTTATCAATTCTTCTATAATAGGGTCATTTGGAACTGTTGCACCAACACGTATAAACATTTCCATAAAGACTACTTTAAGAAACAAACAATAGTTTCTTTTTCCTTTTTCATTCCCTAAAATGAGATCTTTATGTTTTGAATATAGCTCCTCGATAAGCTCATTAGGCACTTCTTTCTCATTAATAGTAAGGTTGTGTGATCTACCAAGGTCAATATATGTTTTGTAACTAAAGTTCCAATTATCTGATTTTATTGACATAGACTTTAAATCAGCATATTTGAGCTTTTTTACTTCAGATTTTAATGCATTAACTATTTTTTTTGACATATCACAATCTTATATTATATACGTATTACGTACTTTTCATCATAAGTAAAGGTTTTCTGTAAAACTTGATTTACTTTTTATTATACTCACCTTATTAAAAAAAGCAGAGATTTCAATATCTTATTTTAAATTCTTCAAGTTTAGATTCTTATCTTGGAATGTATTTATATCACTTAATGCTCCAAGTGGCTTATCCAGACTATGCTCAAATTTTTCCTCACAAAAGTGAAATCCAAATTTTTCGCAAAATTTCTGAAAATACTCAATAATAACATCAAACAAATTCTTATCATTTGCTTTGTAGTTTTTCAGCTCCTTAGGAATATAGTAAGAGACACCTTACCTTCTTCATACTTCACATTTTAGTTTAAACTCCACTGAGTTTTGTAAATCACATACTAAAATTTTATTATCGTTATATATGCCATCATTTACGCTAAAACTGAACTTCAGACAATTTCGATCTTCACAACTTATATAGGTCCTTTCTCTGTAAGAAGGAACTAAATAGTGGAATGAATACATGCACAATCCAAAAGAATGAAGTGCTTGACTTTGAGAAGAAAAGAATTGCTTGTACCCAGACCTGTTATAATAAGTTATCACTTCTTCCATAATAGAGTCATTTGGAACTGCTGCACCGGCGTGTTCCGTGAAGATTTGCTTAAGAAACAGACGATAACTCCCTTTTTTGTCCTTTGTAATGAGATTTTCATGTTTTAAATATAAATTTTAATGAAATCATTAGTTATTGCCTTCCCATTAATAACAAGGTCACAAACAAATTCATATTCACTATTGAAGTCCATATCCAAATCCTTATATGTTCTATAATCAGAACTTTCTGTAGACTTCAAATCAGCATATCTCCTCTCCCTCTCCTTATCTTTCAGTGCATTAACTATTTTTTTTGACATATTATTCCCTCTATCACATAGATTAATACTAGTATTATATTTTATTGACTGTCAATTATTTAGAACCTTTGCTTTAAAGGACTTTCTATTTTCAATATAGAAAAGTCCTTTAATAACTGTTATGTAAGCGATAGCTTTTCCATTGCTACCCTGTCTACTTCTGCTCCTTCCAGCTTGTTATCTACTCGTTCACGGTATAGATCTTTTCCTTTCATCCAGGATAAATCACTTTCTGCTAGAGTCATTCTATAGTTACCATTGTTCTCTCCAAAAGCAAATGACTTCCATTTGCTTTCTTCTTGACCAATTAATTTATCATGCACTATCCTCACAACATTTCGTTGACCTAAATTTGCTCCAAATTGGGTAAGGAAGGGAAAAAAAGCTTGTTCATATAACGTCGCTATTCTACCATTGCTTAAATCTTCTACACACCTTTCTGAATACTCTTTCTGATTCTTCACTTCTTTGATAATCCTTTTTATTTCATCTTTCTCTTCTTCCTTTTTCATCTCTTCCTCTTTTTCAAGCATACTGATGCAATCACCTAGTTTAATTATAGCTGAAGGTAAATACTCTACTAATTTACCGCACATTTCTTTTTGACTTAGTATTTCACTTTTATACTTAGATAAGATATCAACTGCTATGCTTAAATCATTTATCGCAATTAAGTCATTATTTAACTGTGTATAAACGATTTTTCCACTATCGTTAATACCTACAACAATCGGTCCCAACAATATCCCCTCAGAAATTGTTATATCCTTCCCTATATGAGTGGGAATGGGTTTTAAAGAATCAAAGTCTATATATTGCACCTTTCTCTCCTGTCATTTTTTCTGAAAGAGCAAGAGCAATTAATCTAAAAGTATCTATTTCAATAGCAAAATACATCCTTTGCTCCTCCGACATATTATACATATTTTTGAAGAAATCCTTTATGCTAATGTCTTTACCATCTATTTTCCATCCTGTATCTATTTCGCTCCAGTCCATTGATGCAAGTCTATAACATGTACTCCTTCAATTCCTTTCAGCTCATGTTTTAAACTATCTATTTGATTTTCTTCAAATCCAGGACCATTTATAACCAGATATATGTCTCTCTCCTCTTTATTTGTTAATTTATGATTTTTAATTATTTCTAAATAATTCAGGGTACTATTTTTACCATTCGGTAAAGATGCACCATGCACTCTTGGCACCCATGTTAGTATTATTGGTGCTTTATTTGATAATTTTTTTACATTACCGATCATTATTTTACCTTACTATATTGCTATATTAATATTATAGTGGATTTTTTAATAAAGTGTAAATCAATATACCTGTTGGTTAGCTGAAGTTCTTGATCAATAGTTTCGCTTTCGTATTATCCAATGAGTCACCGTAGGTGACTGCTTTGAGATAAAACTTTTTACCCCTTTGTACTTTGAAAGAAATTATTGAATGATCAAGCAGAACGAATTTTTCACCTGCAGTGTGTTCATATTTCTTAGTGCCTTTTTGACCTCTAATTAGGTCTCTCAATTTGTATTTATTCTTATCTATAAGCTTTGCACTTTGTAATTTTATTACCTCTTTGCCAATCAGTGCTAACGCAGTTGCATCTAGCTCACCAAAACGCAGCACTACTGTAATCTCCTCATTGCTAGATTCCATAACATATCCGTAAGTAGATTGTGTATTTGCGCTTGCGATAGGCTTATAATCTTTATCATCATACGAAATAAAGAGCGTTGCTCCTTTCCAACTTTCCTCTTCACTAATTAAAGTAAAGATTGAGATATTATCTTTAATATACGGTAAATCTATCATTTCTACGATAGATTTACTGATGTGAGAAGGAGGGTATTCTTTAAGCATAAGTGATCTTGTTGAAGGAAAGGAGAGCTTGTATATAGAGGGATCATAACTAACTCCCATTACTTGAATGGACATGCTTTCAAACTTTGTTTTTATAATTCTCATCGTATGTCTTTTCTCGCCATCTGAAATTGCTATGACATCACTTGGTAAAAGCCATGCATATTTTATCGGGAGCTTAAAGTTGTATACATTTCTCTCTTACCACGAAGAATAAAGTAAAACTTCAGCTATATTTTGCGCCTCCCCTTCCTCCATAATGAGAGGTATTTCAACTGTTGCAGCATTGCCCTGCTTTGGCAGTTCAGCATATTTCACATCAATTGGATAGCCAAAATTGCGGTTAAAATAGACAACATTGACTTTACTATTTAAATCTAGCTGACTAATATTAACAAGTTTTGCAACGTTATTGGTAACCATCTCGCCAATTGGTATTTCAGTTGTCACTCCCCTGCCCTTTTGAATAAATTTCAGTTTTGAGTTCTGTTCAACCACATCAAAAAAATAGCACCTTCGCAGCATTTTAATAATTGAGCGTACGGGTTGCTGATCATTTATTACATACCCAGATAGTAATCCTTTAACATCACTTGTATCAAACTGATCGTCTTTGAGACCTACCTTTTGCAACAGATCAGACAAAACATCGGAAACATTAAGTTGTGAAATTTTTCCCTGAATCCAGTGCCCGGTCTGCCAGTTATGGCAGTCAGCCCACATATCACACAAGTTGGGAAAATAAGGAAATGGCCTTGCATCCCACGCCCAGAGGAACATTTTCTCCACCATTTCTGAGCTTTGCCACTTTTTTAATGTTCCTTCGATTGCAGTTTTCTGCGAAAGAAAGCTCACCTCTCCGTTTGAGTATCGTGGATATTTACTCTCTATACTACCTTTATCAACAAACACATTGGGCTCATTAGTGCAGCCGTTCATACTGGGAAATCCATATTCGGTAAACTATATTTTCTTCATTTTTGGTTGCCATTTTGTTTTACTACCACCTGGATTTACATGAACTTCACTCCACCATTTCTCGATATTTTTCCACGCATATTTGCTGTTATTATACTTTATTTTCTCAGGATCACTTTTTGAGTAATCGTAAAAATAATCATACCCTACCCCACTGCTCCAACCACCCGTTACATCTTTCGCAGAATAGCCAAAAGGAGGTTCTTCGCCATCGGTGAGTGGAAAATAAGCATCTATGCCAATAACATCGATGAACTGTGAAGACCATAGTTCATCCATATTATACCAACCATCATATGAATGATACTCACTCCAATCGGCAGCGTAAGTTACGTTTACTTCTTTTCCAAGCTGAAATTTTACTTGCTTTGCAACTTTAACTAGCTCTGCTACTGCAGGATAGTGACCCTCTACATCTTTCACTCTGGTGAGCTGCGCAAATTCAGACCCGATTATAAACCCTTCCACTTTAGTTTGTTTGGCAATGCTCGTGTAATGCTCTATGAATTTGCTATACTGATTCTCAAAAAAATCACTTATATCCTGAGGAGTACCGCTCAATTTTCCTCGCCACTCTTTGTTTTTTGTGTCAAGCAAGAGCATTGGATAGAGCATCACCTTATAACCTCTGCTATGCAGCTCTTCTATATATCTTATTAGTGCTGCATCGCTAACTGTACCACCATATCTTGGATTGCCATGATTATCTTTTGAAATGAGCTGGGCATTATCCTGGTTATATTTCCTACTTGCCAATCATCAGGCACTATAGCAGAATCGTCTTGAAATTCAACTGCAGGATATATTTTACAATCTTTGATATTCAAACTGCTTGCAAACCAATTAACCACTACCGATGCCCATTCAACATTTGGTAAACTTTCCTTCAATTGGTCCAAAGAAAGCATAGCATCGCTCTTTTTTGTGTGATTATTGTGATTTACTCTTTGTGCCGGTCCATAGGGAATATATTGACTACTGCTTATTTTTTCTCGTGCAATTTTCTTCTGTATTTTCGTATCATACACAAACTCCCCTGAACCTGGTATGATATTGATATTTTTAATGTTTTCTGCTACTGAGAATCCACTGAGCTTCAGTGCAGTTTGCACTTCAAATGTAAACACCGGAACACGATTACTATAGTCTGCCAAAGGAAAATTTTTGATGACTATGTAAGATATTCCTCTATAACCCCAGTTATGGATTAGAAAACAGATAAAAGTAGAATTAATAAAGAGGGAAATAGGGTAAACTCAAGTATTTTAGCAATAATTTAAGAGGTTACCCATGAAGAAAGATATTACAGAACTTTACTGCTGCGTCGAGGATTTTTGTCGTGTAGTAGATGAAAATTTTGCAAATAAGTTCTTATCAAATGGCAAAAAACCAACCAGAGTACCAGAAATAGCGCACTCAGAAATGCTAACCATAATCCTGTTATACCACCAATCGCCATGTAAAAACTTCAAGGCTTTTTATCTTTGTTACCTTAAGTTACTCTATAGATCAGAATTTTCAAAGATGCCTTCATATCACAGATTTATTGCCTTAAAGCCGAGAGTTTTACGGTATTTAGCATTACTTCTTCAATGGTTCTGCGAACAAGCGAAAATGACAGGTACTTCCTACATTGACACTTCTACGATTGCCATTTGCCACAAGAAAAGGATCTCTAGGAACAAAGTTTTTGATGGTTTAGCAGAAATTGGTAAGAGCACGTATGGTTGGTTTTTTGGCTTTAAATTGCACTTGGTGATTAACGAAATTGGAGAAATTCAATCACTTACTCTAACCAAAGGTAACGTTGATGACAGAAAACCTGTGCCAACTATAACTAAAAGACTGACAGGACTTTTGTTCGGAGATAAAGGCTATATCAAGAAGGAGCTCTTTGAGGAACTCTTCGATAGAGGTTTAAAGCTTGTCACTAAAGTGAAAAAAGGCATGAAAAACGCACTAATCTCACTAAAAGAGAAGGCTTTATTGAGAAAAAGGTCGAGTATTGAGACAGTCTTTGGTTGTTTAAAAAATAAATTTGAGCTTGAAAATACACGGCACAGATCGCCAATAAATTTTCTGGTACATATTTTTCTACATTAATTTCATATTCCATGCAGTCAAAAAAGCCTTCTATTTCTAAGCCTTACTGTGTTGGTTAATCCATAACTGGGGTTATAAGCTGTACATTCTTCTCACCTTCAATTGATAACATAAACGGATCAGGGTTTTGGTCTTCTCTGCCGTGGTAAAAAGTATAATCTATTTGGTCAAAGCTAAGCGATTTTGTACCCGCCCAGATTCTATTTAATTTTTTCTACTTTCCCCTTGCAAATTGCAATTGCGAGTGTTGCATAGTAGTTATATGTAATATTTATACCTCTTCCTGTTTTATTTTGAGTGGTTATCGCCTCCTCTTTTATTGGCTATGACCAAATAATGTTTCCAGCAACGCGAGCAGTGCCATAGATAATTGGAATTGCTTTGCCATAAGTTGAGGTTTGAACTTGCAGATTTTTCAGCCTCGCCTCATGCGTTATCTTTTGCTCGGCATCAAGACCAAATATTGCATTATCAAGCTGTGCACCAAGCAGAGCACCGAGTTCTGAGCCGACAATCTGGCCAATTGGACCAAAAATACTGACCGCTTTACTTAAAATTGATGATAAAATTATTGTAGACATAATATTCTCCTTTTTGATAGATTATTTTGAATTTTTGAAAGAAGATCCCAGACTGGGATGAAATTGGGACCTACTATATAGTAGTGTCATGCGACTGGTATCCAGGAAAAAAAGGATGTCATCCGAGTAGCTGACACTGGGATCAATTGTTCTTTATTTCTGGATTCCAGAGTCACGCGCTGGAATGACATTAAATGATTTTTCTTTGAATTTGAGTTATGCAAGCAGCCCCTTTGTTGTCATGCAAGTAGCCCCTTCGATGTCACCCGAGTAGCCCTCTTTCTGTCATCCCAGTGCTTGTGACACTGGGATCCAGCCTTTCTTACCAACAAAAAACTTGGCATAACTTGCGTGCTCAAAAAATTCCTGGATTCCAGCAGGCTTTGTTGCATCACTCTTCGGATAATAGGTAACGTGGAATAAATTCATGAAGCTATCTCAAATTTAGCCATGCCTATATCAGTAAATTTGTTAAGCAAATAATACTTGAGTAGCAGTTCTCTCTCACGATTAACCTCAGATTTGTTTCTAAAACTAAACCCAAATGTTTGCTTCAGTCGCGAGAAAAAACTTTCTATATAAGATCTCTTCCCATAATTTATCTCTTTTTTCCACCTCTTCATACCATCTTCATCATATGACTTTATGAGCTTGATTGTAGAATTTCTCTCATCCATATAATCCAACTTTGGATGCTCTATTGCATTATTTTGCGGAGGAATCCTTGTCTTTATGTCAAGCTCATCGCACAGTTTGTATAACTTCTTTCGATTATATGCCCTGTCTGCATATAGTGTGCTTATATTATATTTAACATCAATCCTTGCAATAAGATCACATGCTCCATAGTGGTCAGAATAAACTCCGCCACTGTATTTTGCTGCTATAACTTTTTTGCTACCTATCTCTAGCATTACATGCAGTTTTCTTGTTTGCTCATAGCAGCGATACTTTCTATCTGTACCATTTGCCTTGCTATGACCTGGAATATTATTGTAGATCAGTACTATCTATGGCAATCTCAATATCTTCTGTATTATTTTTATCATGTCTTCGATCATTAATTTTGATGTTAAGTTTTTTAAGCCTTCTTGAGGCCTGGGAATAGCTAATAACTTGCAAGTTTTTCCTTACTTGCTCAAGGTACCCTGCTATAAATCCCGCTGTTTGTCTCAGACCTATTCTAAATAAATAAGTTATTATGTGAACCAGAATCACGACCTTATCGCTATAAATATAGTTGCCACCAGCCATTTTTGGACCTTTTTCGTACCAATTTTCTATGGCATCATTGACGTAATAAAAAATATTTCCCCTCTCTTGGAGAAATTTGTTATATTCATGGCAGTTACTGACTCTCATTTTTTGTGGCATATTTTTCTTTAGTAGGTTAAATGCTTGTCTTATAGTGAATTTTGTCAGTAACTGCCAGTTCTTTTTATTTGACCTATGCAACAAAGCCATTCCAGTGTCACGCACTGGAATGACATGATTCGAATTGTGTCACTTGCATGGCGTCATCCCAGACTGTGTAGTAATTCTCTTTATTCCTCGATTTGCCGCTTACTTCCTCGAGAAGATACATCACTCAATAAAGAGCTTACTGATGAACTTCTAGATAAGCTTCCAGATGATAGCCTTATATCCTTGTTTTTAGTTTTTCCGTTACTATGTTTCTTATCTAGCTCATCTTTTATGTTATGCTCCTTTTTGAAATTTTTACAGAAAGTGCGAAGATATTTTATTTCGCCTTCCTTTTCTGTAGTTTCGTTTATTTTATTGATTAAGCAAATCAGATTTGCCATTGCGAATCCCTTACTAGCCTGTACAAGAATTTTCATATCGCTATCTTTTAATTTTTCGAGCCGTTCTTGTAATATTTTTTGACGTGTATCGTCTTTATCCAGCCCAGGAACCTCAATACACTCCAAACGACCACCCCTAATAAGCGCAGGATCTAAATGATTCTTATGATTAGTTGCAGCAACTACCGTTATATTTTTTGAGGATAAAAACTCTCCATCCAATTTAGTGAGTAAATGAGTTAAAGGTCCTGCATTTTCAATGGAAGTGCGCTTTTTGCCAATGCCGTCAATCTCATCTATAAAAATTATACACGGACTGTTTGCCTCTGCTTTCTCAAAAACCTGATCTATATTTGATTGATTAGACAAGCAAGATGCAGAAACAGACATAAACGCAAACAGAGATTTAGTTTGATTTGCAATTGCCTTACTAATACTAGTCTTACCAGTTCCTGGTGGACCGTACAAGAGATATCCTCTGCCTTGTAACTTACAAATCCCTTTCAATTTTTCTTTTATGTTATTTGGTAATATAATATCACTAAATGTTGTATTCCACCCTCTTTCTTCACCTTTTGCATAAAATTCCATACTCAACTTTTCTTCTACTTCATCTATTGCAGTACTATTAATCAACTGTGCAGAAAGGTCACCAACCACTTTTTCTAACCCCTCCACTTTATCTTTCGTTACAAAACTATCTGAAATTCTCTCGACTTTTTTTTCTAGATCACTAAGCTTCTTTTTATTTTCTTTAGCCTCTTCATTCTCTAATTCTTCTTTACTTGACTCTTTATTTAGCTCTTTGACTTCAGCTTTCGAGTTTTCTTGAGATTTTTTACTTTGCTCAATCATTTTATATGAAAACACAATTACTACTGCAGAAAGCGCAAACAAAATAAAAATAACAGGGGGAGCTATATTTAAAGCTGCAACTGAAGATAAAAATGCAACGTAAGGAGCTACAGCAAAAACTCCAGATGTAATTAATGTAAGAGAAGCAATAGCACCAGCTATAAAAAAAGGTATATTAGCTCTACTAGACATATTTTAGCTTATAAACAGTGAATTTATAAATAATACATTTAAAGAGTACAAGCTTTTCATAGTAAAGCAAGACTAACTAAAGAGATAACTCAAGGTGTCCTTAATCAATCTATAATCGAGGTATTATGCAGTATTAAGATATAAGATGGTATGTTGTATTTTTAATTCAGTGTTCTTTTTCTTTCATTCCAGGGTACTGGAATGATAGATGCTATGATAAGAAATTCAATAACTTAAAGTAGGTAATTAAAGCCTCTAATTAAGATCTAAATCTATAGTTATTATAAGCAACACTAAAGAAGTGCGGAAGTAAAAAGTTACGAAAGAGCATTATGTATACGTATGCTTTGTAGATCTACACTTTGCCACCCTTCTGTTAAGCTTTGCCTCCCTTCCATTACGTTTTGTCGCTCTTTTATTTCTTTTATTTCGTTATCGAATTTTGACATTAGATATTTAGCATAACCAGATGTTAATGCTGTTGATGCAGATACAGCTATTGCTGCCGTAACAGATGTTAATGTAATTTCCATTGTCTCGGTTATAAAAAGCGTCGATGTTACAAAATTCCCTAACATGGCAACTAAGCCACCAACAACTACACTACCTTGAACTACTTTATTTTTTAAAAACCCTTTTATACTCTCTACCGTATCTTCTTGGTGATTTATAATGGCATAATACAAAGGAGTTTTCTGCAAACTATCTTTTTCATAAACATCTGCACCTCTGTCTAGTAGAGCATCTACTATCTCTAAATAGCCATTTTTAGCAGCATAATGCAAAGGAGTACTACCATTTCTATCTTTTACATGAACACTTGCGCCTTCAGCTAACAGAGCATCTACTACCTCTACATGGTTACTTAAAGTAGCATAATGCAAAGGAGTACTACCATTTTCATCTTTTACATTAATATCTGCACCTGTTTTTAGTAGAACATTTACTACATCTATGAGTTCATATATAGTAGCATAATGCAAAGGAGCACTACCACCTCTGTCTTTTACATTAACATCAGCACCTTTTTTTAGTAGAGCATTTACTACACCTACACATCGACTATAAACGGCATGATGCAAAGCAGTCTCTCTATTTTCACCTTCTACATGAACATCCGCATGCCTATCTAATAAAACATTCACTAAATCCTTACAGCCAGCTGCTGCAGCTGCAATTAATAATGTAAATTCGGCATCAGGATCACTTTGGATGAATCTATGATTTATACTAAAATTTTTATTTTCCCACTCTTGATACGCTATTGTATCTTCCCTTCGCAATACTTCTTTTATTTTATTAATTACGTTATCTTTATTTACACTTGCATCTTTATCAATTGCACTTAATATCTTTTTCAGATTTTCAAAATCCATCTTTACCTCCTATAACTTTACGTTGCAGTTACTACACAATTACAAACAAAAGTAAACACATTTTTGGAAATTATTTAGAAAAAGAATCCATTAAAAAAGTCAGTGATTTGCAATAAATAACTGATCCATTTAATTGAAAGAAATATGTGATGTAACTATAGTCATTATAAACAACAATAGAAAAAACACGGAAGTAAAAAATTTATATTGATCTTATCATGTTTATTATTAGCATAATTATAAACATGGGAAAGCAAATACAAGTCAACTTATCTAAAAAAAATAGTGAGAGGGTCTTATCTGGCGCAAAATGAATGGCCAACCTTAGTGAAAATTATTTTGCATCATTGAATAATAACAGCATTAAACCAGCCAGCTCTATAAGAAAACTAATAGAGGCTTTTTTACTTGTTCCAATTATTATATCCACTGCTATTACACTAGCATGTACCTATTTTTTTCTGAATGCAGTGAGTATTCAAAAATATGATTGCAGCTTTGAATAAGGGAAAAATTATGGCGCCTATGATTTTTGAAGGCTATTGCGATACAGACGTTTTTAATAGCTAGTTCAAGCTTTATTGCTGGGTGATTTTGGATAATGCAACTTTTTATAGAAAATAAGTGAATTTGTTAAAAGTATCGGTGCTGAAGTTATATATCTGCCTCCATATTCTCCTGATTTTAATCAAACCATTGGTTTGCTATAAAAAATTGAGCCAGAAAGAATATCCAGCTATTCGAACTATTAGAAAAAGGGCTATAATTATAGGCTCAGTATACACTATAACTAGAATTTTTTTAAGAGAAATGATACAGAAGTTAGTACTAAGAAACTAAACAGTTTTCAAAAATGAAAATTATACCTTAAAGCTGATTTTCATACAGTTCTTGCAAGCGATAGCACTCTCACTTCTCTTGCACCAGAGTTTAAAATTTCCTGAGAGCAAGACCTTGCAGTTGCACCAGTTGTTACTACATCATCAACCAATATCACGATTTTGTTTTTGATAATTTCGCTGTTGCTTATTTTAAAAGCCTTTCTCAAATTTTTTTCACGCCTTTTAAGTGAAAGACCAGCTTGAGGTACAGTGTGACGAATACGTTTTATTGCAAATGGTGTATAAGATAAGTAAGATAACTTACTTAATTCCTTCGCGAGCAATGCTGCTTGATTATATTTACGTTTAAATAAGCGTATTTTATGTAGCGGTATGGGAATTATGACCTCTGCATTTTGAAACATGTCTTTGTTAGCTTTGTACATCCACTTTGCGTAGACTTTCATGTAGTTTAAGTTATCAAAAAATTTAAAATTTATAATCATATTTTTGCTATGTTCATCGTAGGCAAAAACTGATCTTAATACTTTAAATGGTGAAGGGTTACTGATGCATCTACCACATGTATCAATGTTATCTGGAATTACTACACCACAAACATTACAGTAATGCTTAGTTAAAAAATTGATTTTTTTATTGCATTCACTACATAAATCATAACTTTTATCAATTATACGTTCACAACTTACGCATACGTTTGGAAATATGAGATCTGTAGCTTTTTTTAATAAGAGAAGATTCATGAATTAAATATGTTAGGTATACCTTTTAAAATGCTCCTCATAACCTAATTATTAAGAAATAGTCGATACTTGATCCAATAAATATGTTTTAAGATACTTGCCTGTAACGCTTTTTGGAGTCTGTGCAACTTTTTCTGGAGTTCCTACAGCAACCACTTCGCCACCTTTTACTCCACCCTCTGGACCAATATCTATTATGTAATCAGCAGTTTTTATAACATGTAAATTGTGCTCAATAACTATAACAGTATTTCCTAAATCAACTAGCCTATGGAGTATTTTCAGTAAATTATTTACATCTTCAAAATGTAACCCAGTTGTTGGCTCATCGAGAATATACAATGTTTTCCCGGTAAATCGCTTTGATAGTTCCTTAGACAGCTTTATTCGTTGTGCTTCACCCCCGGACAACGTTGTTGACGACTGTCCAAGCGTTATATAACCAAGCCCTACTTCCTGTAAAGAAATCAACTTTTCCTTTATCATTGGAAGATTTTCAAAAAAGTCACATGCTTGATCTATTGTCATATCAAGCACATCAGAAATTGATTTTCCCTTGTAAGTAACTTCCAATGTTTCTCGGTTATACCTCTGTCCTCTACATTGCTCACATTTCACATAAACGTCCGGTAGGAAATGCATCTCGATCTTTAAATGCCCATCACCTTTACAAGCTTCACATCTTCCTCCCTTGGTATTAAATGAAAATCGGCCTATATTGTAACCTCGTGCCTTCGACTCTGGGAGACCTGCAAACCAATTTCTGATGTGAGTAAACATACCAACATATGTTGCTGGATTTGATGCTGGGGTCCTACCAATTGGTGACTGATCAACTTCTATAATTTTATCTATATACTCAAGGCCTTCTATTTTATCGCATTTACCATGCTTTGCAGATGAATGATTTATCTTCTGTGCTGAGTATTTATATAGTGTTTCTATTACTAAACTTGATTTTCCTCCTCCTGATATTCCAGTAACACAAATAAGATTCCCTATAGGAAATTCAACATTTATATTTTTTAAGTTATTCTCACATGCGTTAACTACCTTTATGAACTGAGTTGTTTGCTTTCTTCTTTTTGAAATTGAAATTTCCTTCTTTCCACTTAAATACTGTCCTGTTATGCTCTCTGAATTTTTTTGTACCTGATGTGGTGTTCCTTCTGCAACGATTTTTCCTCCATTCACGCCAGCTCCAGGACCAATATCAATCACATAATCAGCAGCCATTATTGTGTCTTCATCATGTTCAACAACAATCACAGTATTACCCATGTCTCTCAGATTTTTAAGTGTGGCAATTAATCGATCATTATCACATTGATGAAGGCCAATTGAGGGTTCGTCAAGCACGTATAGCACTCCTGTTAAACCAGAACCAATTTGCGAAGCAAGCCTGATCCTCTGGCTTTCACCACCAGAGAGAGTGCTAGATTCACGGTCAAGTGTAAGGTAATTTAGCCCTACATTCTTTAAAAATGTCAGCCTTTTGATTATTTCGTTTAATATTTTATTTGAAATTTGCCTTTGTTGTTCTGTAAGTTTATCTGATAAATTTCCAAACCACTTAAGGGATTCATCGATGCTGAGCCTTGATATTTCACCTATATGTTTTTCATCAATTTTCACTGTAAGTGCTTCTTTTCTCAATCTATAGCCAGCACATTCTTTGCAGTCAGTAACAGAACAATACCTATCAATAAGTGATGCATCGTAATCCATCTGGCGTTCTAGGATACTGACCAAACCTTGAAATTTCATTTCTCTAGAGCCAAAAAGTATTAAATCCTTCACTTTTTGGTCTATATTCTTCCACGGAACATCAAGGCTAAATTTGCAATTTTCAGCCAGTGATAGAATTGCATTTTTTAGCAATCCATAGTTTGTATGCACTTGACGGAATATTGATCCAATTGGCTTTAAAGCACCTTCAGATATCGAGAGCGTTTCATCTGGCACTATTAGCTTTGCATCAACACTTAGTTTTTTACCGAGCCCATTGCATGAACTGCATGCACCGTAGGGGCTGTTAAAAGAAAACAATCTTGGCTCTATTTCTTCAAGAGTAAAGCCAGACTCAGGACATGCAAAATTCTCTGAGAAAGTTAAAGTTTGACCATTTTTATACTCGGAATTGTGGTTATCAGGTAAGTTCACTATTTCTGCATACATTAAGCCATGGCCCAGACTCAATGCTGATTCTACACTGCTTGGTAGTCGATTTCCTATATCATCTGATATGGAGATTCTATCTGCAATAACAAAAATATCATGTTTCTTGTTTTTATCAAGTTTAGGCAAGTCATCTATATTGTATGTTTCACCATCTATTTTTAGTCTCACGTAACCCTGCTTTTTAATTTCCAATATCTCTTTGAAGTGCTCTCCTTTTCTGCCACGCACAATAGGAGCAAGTATATATATTTTAGTTTCTAAAGGTAATGCTATAATAGTATCTACAATTTGAGATACAGCCTGTTTCGTTATTGGCAACCCAGTTACAGGCGAATAAGGTATTCCTACTCGTGCATATATCAAACGTACATAATCGTAAATTTCAGTAACGGTTCCAACAGTTGATCTTGGATTTTTTGAGATCGACTTTTGATTAATTGATATTGCAGGAGAGAGGCCTGTGATTGACTCAACATCTGGTTTATCTTGAATATTAAGAAATTGACGTGCATAAGCCGATAGACTTTCGACGTATCGGCGTTGGCCTTCTGCATAAATCGTATCGAATGCGAGGCTAGACTTACCAGAACCACTTAGTCCAGTTATAACAACTAACTTATTTTTTGGTATATTGACATCAATACCCTGCAAATTATGCTCTCTTGCACCTTTAACTCTGATCATACTTCATGTACCTTTGACCATTACAGCCTCAAAATACATAAACTTACAACAACTTTCTACTAATTTTTTCAACTATTACGGAAAACGAGATAGCACAACTAGTGCAAAACATTTTGCCACACAACTATATAAACATCTGTTTTCGCCAAGTTAGTTCGTACAATAAATGGTGTCATAAAAGTATGTTTTCTACAATCTCATCAAAAACATGCTTACCAATTTTTGGAAACAGGAAATTTTATTTTATATAAAATATAGAATTTTGATAAATTTAACTTTTTTGTGAGATTATGCAGAGATAAAAATAAATTTAGAGGGAAAGGTTATGGCAATAGAGAAGGAGAAGTTTTTTGAAATAATAAATGAGGTAAGTGAAAGTAGCGATTTGGATGAAGATAATTTACTTGAAAAAATAAAGAATGAGTTAAAAGGAAAAGATGCAGGAGAGTACAACAAGTTTAGTAAAAATTTTAGTAAAGAACATCAATTTAGTATAAAAATTTCAGAAGAAGCTGCAGAAGATTGGACGTTGTTACATCTTGCTACAGCATGCAACAATCTTTTGATAGCGGAATTTCTAATGAAAAAGAAAGCAAGTGTTAGCGCTCGAGTAAAAGATGGATCTAGAAATGATGGAATAACTGCTTTGCATATTGCTGCTTCTTGTGGACATGAAAGCATGGTAAAACAACTACTAAGTGATGATCGAGTGAATCCTTCATTAAAAAGTAAAAATAAGACTCCAAGGGAGGTGGTAGGTAATACAGAAAATAAGGAAGCGATAGTACAAATGTTAGAGGAGGCAGAAGAAAATCATTCGCGAAAGAAGATAAAAGGCTTTCACATCCAAGTTGGAGAAGGAAGTTGTGACCACTCATCTCAGAATGATAATATAACTCGAGTCAGTTCATTTGTGAATGGAATTACTAAATTAGGAAATGATAGAGAAAAATCAATAGCAGTGGAAATACAAATGTGGAATGAAAGAAGGAAAGGGAATAATGATAATATTCAGAGTGAGCAAATCGCTTCTCATTCTATTACTGGTGAAAGTGTTAGTAGTGACGACAGCGGTCTAGAGTCTGAGGCTACATTTGATACTTCTTTCTGCTCTGAAATAAATAACGATGGAGCAGCTAATGAAGTTAATGACCAAATTTTAGAAAGTCTGCAACCTCAAATTCAGTTGCAAGATAGACAAATTCGGAAGTTAGAAAAGCCAGGTAAAGAATTAAAACATGTTGAGAAAGAACTAGAAAAATTAAAGAGTGACTTAGCTGGACATGAGAATAGGTTAGAAGTACTTGATAAACTCAGTGAAGAGAATCAATCACTAAAACAACAAATACAAGATCTAAAAAGTAAAAATACAACACTTAATAGTGAATTAAGCAAAACCAAAGCAAATAAAGTATTACTAGAAAAAACAGAAAAAGCACAACTGTCTTTCTTAAAAATTGCTTCTGTAAACTTTGCAATCATGTTGACAGTAGGTGTTGCCTTTAGTGTAGCCTTCCAATTACCAATTCTATTGATGATTGCAACTTCTGTGATGTCTTCATTGATAGTCGGTGGAGTTACATACGCACTATCACCGCAACCTACTGAATTAAAAGAAGTAAGTATTCAATGCTCAATGCAACATGATGCTTGTAAAACTTAACTTGTGCGCTTCCTGGTAATTTTGATATAGTTATTTCAGTTGAAATTTACAGATTTACAAATGGCAAGCTTAAGTGTAAGAGAAGCGTTATGCACGGCAATCAGAGAAGAAATGCAAAATGACCCTGATGTATTTATCATGGGTGAAGAAGTTGCAGAGTATGATGGTGCTTATAAAGTAACAAAAGGATTACTGAAAGAGTTCGGAGAAAATAGGGTAGTTGATACACCTATTACCGAACATGGATTTGCTGGTCTTGCTGTTGGAGCAGCGTTTGCTGGGCTCAAACCTATTGTTGAGTTTATGACTTTTAATTTTTCTATGCAAGCTATTGACCAAATTGTGAATTCCGCAACAAAAACAAATTATATGTCAGGTGGACAACTTGGATGCCCTATAGTGTTTCGTGGACCAAATGGAGCTGCAGCAAGAGTTGCCGCACAACATTCTCAGTGCTTTGCATCTTGGTATTCGCATGTTCCAGGTTTGAAAGTAATAGCACCTTACTTTGCCTCTGATTGCAGAGGTCTGCTTAAAGCTGCAATTCGTGATCCTAATCCAGTAATATTTCTAGAAAACGAGATCGCTTATGGGCATGAACATGAGATTCCTGATTCTGAGCTATCAAATAAAGATTATCTACTTGAGATAGGCAAAGCTGCTGTTATACGGGAAGGAAAGGATGTAACTATCACTGCTTTTTCATTGAAACTAATGGATGCGTTAAATGCAGCAGATTTACTCTCTAGTGAAGGAATAGAAGCTGAAGTTATCGACCTCAGAACCTTAAGACCACTTGACACTGAAACAGTTATTAACTCTATTAAGAAGACCAATAGATTAGTAAGCATAGAAGAGGGTTGGCCATTTGCAGGAATAGGAGCAGAACTCTCAGCCATGGTTATGGAACAAGGATTTGACTACCTTGACGCTCCGGTTGTACGGGTAACCGGCAAGGATGTCCCCTTACCTTATGCTGCAAACCTAGAAAAGAAAGCATTACCACAAGTGGAAAATATAGTTGAAGCTGTGCACCAAGTCTGCTTTAGAAAGAAATAGTCCTATTGACTCTTTTTTTTATCTCCCGTTCCACATTCTTCCATAAAAGAGGCATTTGTAGAGTTTATACCACCCATTACTTTTATGACAATAGTTTTAGCGCCAAAAAACACAGCGCAAAATACACCGAGGGCGAAAAGAGCAGGCCACGGCATTCTACCAAATATTGCAAGTAAAGCTGCTCCTATTATCACTACGGTCATAAGCGGTCCACCTATTCCCCAAACGTAGCCAATAATATTACATATTACTTGAGCAGTTGTATCGTCATTAGAGTTAGCAGCACTTCCAACATGAGAAAAAGAAATAAATAATACTATAAGTAGAATACAAAAAACCTTTCTAATTGTAGGGTTCATCCCTATACCTTAAGTTTAAATATTATAATTATATCTAAAATAGTATAATTTTCAGTAAAACTAGCATTGTGATTTATACAATATTGCATAGCAAATGATGTCTATTGGTTATCAATCACTGTCAATTACTTAAGGGCTTATTTCGACTTTCGAAAAGAGCAATAACACCCATGAGTAAAATTTCACATTACCACTTTTATGTGTTATGATAAGCTTAAATTTATAAAGAAAATAAAATTGAAAGAATTGAGAGAGAACCGGATAGCAAGAACGAGAAAGTTTTTATCTTCACTGTTTTTTTTGCTACTAATTGCGCTATCAATACGTAGTTTTTTATTTGAGCCATTTCATATTCCTTCTGGTTCAATGAAAAGCACTCTACTTGAGGGAGATTATATTTTTACTAGTAAATATTCATATGGTTATAGTAAACACTCTTTTCCATTTTCTCCAAACATCTTTAGCGGTAGAATCTTTTATACCCCTCCGGAGCGTGGTGATATAATAGTTTTCAAGCCTACAAGAAATGACAGCATTAGATTTGTTAAGCGGGTAGTAGGAATACCGGGCGATAAAGTGCAAATGATAGAGGGGGAGTTATATTTAAATGATCAGAAAGTAAAGCGAAGACAAATTGAAAATTTTTTTGATTATGAGTCAAAGCGTAATATAGCAAGATACATCGAAACACTCCCGAGCGGCAAGGAGCATGAAATTCTAATAGATAATCTTTCTAACAAGTTATCATACAATACTCCAGTTTATTATGTGCCTGATGATCAATTTTTTGTTATGGGAGACAATAGAAATAATTCTTTTGATAGCAGGTTTTCTGAAATTGGGTTAATACCAACTGAAAATATAGTTGGGCGCGTAAGCATGGTTGGTTTATCGTTTAAATTAGGCAAAGTTGATTGGTTACCGTTTGATTTTAGGTTACCTATTGCTCTGAGATTTGACAGGGTACTTCACAAAGTTTTATGAACTCTATCTGTCTTCTGATTCGCATAACTCTAAAGCAGAGTTTTCTAACTCAGAGATAGCATTATTAATGTTGTCTAAGTCATTTTCCTGTAAAGCGTCTTTTGCGTTCTGTAGTAAAATTTTTAACTTTTGCTCAATGGAAACATTTTCAACTAGATGTATGAGCTTGTTACCGTTAATTTTAGCCTCTGCAAGGGAACGAGCCTTCATGTCTTCATCAAAGTTACTTACTGACTGATTGACCATATCTTGAATATCTTCTTCACTTAAGCCAGAGCTTGAATTTATTTCAACTGTCTGTTCGACTCCAGTAGTTTTTTCTCTTGCAGTGACAGTCAATATTCCATCAATGCTAACTGTAAATCCTATTTCAACTTTTGCAGAACCTGCAGGCAATTGTGGTATACCTTTGAGTTCAAATCGTGCTAGAGATTTATTATCTTTTATCATTTCACGTTCTCCTTGACAAACGTGAATTTTCATTGCTGTTTGCCCGTTAGCGTAAGTTGTAAACTCTTTTATTTCTGAAACTGGTAGTGGTGTATTTCTTGGTATAATTTTTTCAACTATTCCCCCCATAGTTTCTATGCCAAGTGATAAAGGCAGCACATCAAGGAGAATATTCCTATCTTTTGAGTTTGAAGTTAAATAATGAGCCTGCAAAGCTGCCCCATTGGCAACTGCTTTGTCCGGATCCACATCATTCAGCACTTTATTGCCAAAGAGCTTGATTAGTGAATTTTGCACTAATGGCACTCTAGTTGCGCCACCAACTAAAATTACCCCTTTTATATCATCGATTTTAAGATCTATGTTGCTTATAGTACGAGTAACTATATTTATAGTCTTATTAACCAAAGGACTGATTGCTTGCTCGAATTCTTCTTTGGTAATTTTGCACTTAAATAATTCACCATTGATGCTGAATTCAAAAGTGCCAGAGGTATCTTCACTTAGGTACTCTTTTATAGCACGTATATTGCAGATACCAGTTTTAGTGTATGAATGTTGTAATTTGTAGGTAGTTGTATCAGATGGTGTCATTCCAGTGCTTGACACTGGAATCCAGTTCTTATTATATAACTTTCTGGTGTGTTCACTTGCAATCAAACTTTCTGGATCCCAGTGTCGGAGCACTGGGATGACACTAGAGCATTTTTTATTTAAACCTACCTGTTCTCTATACTTTTCAAGCACGATTAAACTAAGTAGATGATCAAAATCATCACCACCAAGTTTAGTATCACCACCAACTGCAAGAACTTGAAACACTCCTTGATGTAATTTTAATATTGAAATGTCAAATGTTCCACCACCGAGGTCATAAACTGCATATATGCCACTGTTATTGTTCTTTTTAATGGAGTAAGAAAGTGCTGCAGCGGTTGGTTCATTAATGAGGCGAAGAACATCTATGCCAGCTAATTTTGCTGCATATTTGGTTGCGTTACGTGCTGAATCATCAAAATAAGCTGGTACAGTAATCACTGCTTTGTTAACTTTCATCCCTGTGAATTTTTTTACCCTCTTGCATAGAGTTTTTAGTATCTCAGCAGAGATCTCAATAGGAGTGAGATACTTTTCTTCTGAGCATTTTACCCTAATAACTTTTTCACTTTCGTTATCTATTTCACAATTGATACCTTCTTTATGCAAGTCTTTAACACTTTTACCCATTAAGCGTTTTATAGAGCAGATAGCGTTTTCGCCAACATCGTAGCCTACTTTTAGTACATCCTTTTCATATGAAATGACAGAAGGTAATAGTTCACGACCTTGCTCATCTTTAAATATTTCTACATTGCCAGCTTTATTTACCATGGCAATTAAAGAGTTAGTAGTTCCAAGATCTATACCAAAAACTACCTCATTTGAACTTGGTTCAGAAATTTGAACTGGCCGCATTTTCCTTTATCTCCTCAAATGACTTATATAAATATCTCAATCTAAAAACTTGCGTAGAAGCTTCATCAAAATTTTTTGTAGCAAAAGCATTAATTAGGTTTTTAGTACAATCTTTTACCTTTTCATCAATCATCCTACTTGCAAATTGTAAATCATCGCAGTCTAGAAAGTATTCTCTTATTTCCATTGATTCATTTAATATTTCAGGATCAAGATGCTCTTTTTTGCTTTGTACGTCAAAAAGATCCAACAAATGTTCGGCACGCTTTAGCGGTGACTTCAGTACCTGATAAGCTTTGTTGATATTTTCCATATTTTTGGACTCTCTTTCATTTATATCAGTTTTGCTTAGCTCAATATATCTTTTCTCCAGCTCATCAAAGCTGATGTTAAAAGCCGGTTCAATTCCAAATAATGTGAAATGGTTGCTAGACATGAAAACTCTCTCCACAACCACATTTTCCTTTCTCATTAGGATTTTTGAAAATAAAACCTGATGAGAATTTTTCCTCTACATAATCCATTTCAGAGCCAAGGATAAACATGATAGATTTTGGATCGATCAGCACCTTGACTTTTTGATCATCACTGCAGCTTTCTTCAATTACCGACTCCAAAGGACGAACATCATATGCATATTCAATATCATATTTTAAACCAGAGCATCCTTTTTGCTTAATTAGAACTCTTATTCCTATTGCTTCTTCAAGGTTAGCATGCTTCTTTTTGTCCAATAAAAACCTTACCCTCTCTACTGCATTTGCAGTTAGAGTGATAGGTTTTTTAACAGAATTTACTCCTTGAAATTCACTCATATTCCTCAATGTTTTTGTTTATTTTGATAATCATGAATAGCAGCTTTTATAGCATCCTCAGCAAGTACTGAACAGTGTATCTTTACTGGCGGCAAAGACAATTCTTCCACTATTTGAGTATTCTTTATCTTTGTTACATTCTCAATAGTTTTTCCTTTGATCATTTCTGTAAGCAAAGAACTTGAAGCTATAGCAGAACCACAACCAAAAGTTTTAAATTTTGCGTCTTCAATAACACCTTTATCGTTGACCTTTATTTGCAGTTTCATTACATCTCCGCATGATGGTGCACCAACTAAACCAGTACCAACATTTGGATCATTTTTATCCAGAGAACCAACATTCCTTGGATTTTCGTAATGATCTAAAATTTTCTCATTATAACTCATAGATTACCCGTAAACCATTACTTACATTATAACATATTTAGGTTAAAAACTAAAGTAAAATACACTAGCAAGCGGTACATTTTACTCATAAAATATATAGGTTACGAGTGTATTTACTTTACAAATACATATAGTGCATGTCATTCTTTATATGGTAATTTTAGAAGGAGTATTTCTTGAGTTTATTCAGTAATCTTTATCAAGGACTATTAAAAACCTCCTCCCGTTTTAGTGATGGAGTAAAAAATATTTTTTCTGGCAAAAAAAAATTAGATCAGTCGCTTTTAGATGATCTGGAAGAGCTGCTGATTAGCATGGATATAGGTCATAAAACTTCTAGATTGCTTATTGATAAGCTCGCAAGTATCAAATTTGAATCAGAAGTTGAACATAACATTATCACACAGCAGTTAATGAGCGAAATAAAAACAATATTAAACCCTGTTGTGCAGCCGCTCATTTTGAATAAAAAACCACACATAATAATGGTATGCGGAGTGAATGGTAATGGAAAAACTACAACTATAGGTAAACTTGCCCATAAATATAAGGAAAAAGGAAAATCCGTTATGCTTGTTGCGTGCGACACATTCAGAGCTGCTGCGAGTGAGCAATTAAATATTTGGGCAGAACGTTCTGATTGCTCTATTGTTACTGGAGAGCACGGTAGCGATTCTGCAAGTGTGGCATATAGAGCTGTAAATCAAGCGATAAAAGAGAGCGTTGATGTTGTTTTGATTGATACAGCAGGAAGGCTACAAAACAATGTAAATCTCATGCAAGAGCTGTCAAAAATACATAGAACGATAAAGAAATTGGATGATACTGCTCCTCATGATGTTATTTTAGTTCTTGATGCAACTACTGGCCAAAATGCTTATAGCCAATTAGAGGCGTTTAGTAAAATGGTTGGTGTTACCGGGTTAATTGTAACAAAGCTAGATGGTACTGCCAAAGGTGGAGTAGTGATTGGGCTTGCAGAAGCTTATAAGGTGAAATTACACGCTATAGGAATTGGTGAAAGTATAGAAGACCTGAGGGAATTTACTGGCAAAGAGTTTGCTGAAGCGCTGTTTAAATGTGATTGAAGATTTCCTTTAACTTTTTCATATGACCAAGCTTCAATTTTTAGATGGTGTCATTCCAGTACTTCCTATCCGAGTAGCCTTTTCTTGCCATCCCAGTCTGGGATCCAGATTGCAAGTGGGTTGGGTGAGCCGTTATAGATAGCTAACGTATAAAAATTACTTCCGCATATTTTCAATCTCATTATAATTACAAATAGAGATATTTTAAGAGCTCAAAATCTATCTTTAGTCTGCAGACTTTTTAATCAAACTTATTAAAAAATGTATTCTTCAGTGTATATCTGTCGTATGTGCACTGCATTTTTTTTCTAACTCTTTTTTATACAGGAGGATTTTATGTCCAGAATTCCAGATACTTGATCTTTACTTTAGCCAATAAAAATCAATGGGCGCCCATGGTTTTTATAAAGAAAGTATAAGAAAAAAAATATTTTAAAGAATATGAAATAAGGATCTAATATGTTTTGTGGGCAACCAAAAACCACTTCAGCTTGTCACTCATGCCTAAAAAGTAATTATATTAATGTAATGTTGATACTTGTATACTAACATAAATATATTTTAAAAATTTAAGGAGTATATTATGACAATGTCTACCACAAATTAGTGAGAAATTAGCAGCTAGCGCAAAAAGTCTCTTTGATGAGAGCGAAAAATTATTGCTTATAGCAGAGGAAATACACAATCAAGATTTAATGTATCTTTAATCATAAAAAAGAAGATATTCTACATCTTCTTTTTTTTATGCGATAATTAGCTACTTGTTTTCGTATTCGTCCAGACAAGGTAGTTATGAGTAAAAACAGCAAATGGTCAGTGCGTGAAACTGGAATCCAGCTAATTTGGTAAACACTTTACAATTTTTTTGATGACGAAAAGACTGGATGCCAGTGTCTGGGCACTGACATGACAGGAGTGTGAGATAAGGCTACATACATACTCCAACAGGTATGATGGTGTCATTCCAGTGCTTGACACTGGAATCCAGAAAAAAAGAAGCCTATGTCACCTACTCAGATGACATTATGGAAGCTGGGATGACATCCTTCTCACAAGCACAATGTTCATGCAGATAATATTTAACTTTGATTGAAGACCTCTTTTAACTCTTTTATATGACCAAGCTTAATTATCTCAATATCATGAGAAGAATAATTGCCATTTTTAGGCATAATCGCTTTTTTGAATCCTAATTTCTGTGCTTCTTTTAGTCTGAGATCAGCATGCGAAACGTTTCTAATTTCTCCTGAAAGTGCAACTTCACCGCAGATTATTGAAGAAGTTGGTAGCGGTAAATTTACTAAACTTGAAATAAGGGAAGCAGCAACAGCAAGGTCAGCTGATGGTTCCTGTATTTTGAGTCCTCCCGCAATGTTTAGGTATACTTCTTTATCATGCAAAAACATTTTACAACGAGCACTTAGAACCGCGATTATCATAGCTAATCTATTAATATCCCAACCAACTACTGCTCTTCTTGGAGTTGCCATATTAGTCCTTGCTATTAATGCTTGCACTTCCATTAAGATTGGTCTTGAGCCTTCAACTCCTGCAAATACGGCGCTGCCAATTACTTCTCTATCATGTACGGTCAAGAATAATGATGATGGATTATCAACAGGCATGAGTCCTGCTTTAGACATCTCAAAAACACCAATTTCATTTGCAGGGCCAAATCTATTTTTAATAGTACGTAAAATGCGATATTGATTACTATTTTCACCCTCAAAATATAGTACTGTATCTACCATATGCTCCAGGGTTTTAGGTCCCGCTATTTGTCCATCTTTCGTTATATGGCCAACTATTAAGAGAGAAACACCATATTGCTTTGCAAGAACAGTCAATTCATGAGCGCAGGTACGGACTTGAGTTACAGTTCCTGGTGCTGATGTGACTTTGCTATCATACATAGTTTGTATAGAATCAATTATCAAGAACTTAATACTTTTATTTTTCCTTATTGTTGCTACTACATCAGTTAAAGATACTGTAGATAAAAGCTTAATTTTAGGTTCATTTATCTTAAGACGCTTTGCTCTGAGGCTCACTTGCTCTAAAGATTCCTCGCCAGATACATAAAGACATTCAAAAGAGGAAAGTTGTACAACATTAGCTGCAATCCTAAGCAAAAGAGTAGATTTTCCAATTCCAGGTTCACCACCAATTAAAATGCTAGCACCTTGAACGATACCTCCACCAAAAACTCTATCTAACTCTTCTATTCCTGTTAAAAAACGATCGGGGGTAATAATTTCACTATCTGATAACGCTTTTATTGAAATTGGTGCAGATGTACTTCTCGTTTCTGTTTTTAGTACTATTTCTTCGACAACCGTATCCCAACTGTCACATGCAATACACCTTCCTACCCACCTTCCAGTGCTATGACCGCAGAATTGACATACGTATGCAGTTTTCATAAAAGCCAAAATTATAATTGTAATAAAAATTAGCTAAATAAGTGAAATAAATTTAAATAGAGAAAATTACCAATCACACTTTTTATCTTGTGGTTTTATTTGCAATATTGCTACTAAGCTGACTAATAAGCAAAAAATTACATAAAGCCCAGCAGCAAAGTCTATTTTAGGAAACATTATAGTAAACCAAGTGCATATCATAGGAGTAAATCCTCCATGCAAGGCAAAAGAGATGTTGCGTGATAAGCTAACACCACTAAATCTAACATTAGTAGGAAAAAGCTCAGCAGTAACTATCCCTATAGGATTAATACCCCTCTCGATTATAGAAAGAGCCATCACACTCAACATGATTATAAGATAGCTTTTATAGTAATATGCAATAGATAACATAGGACAACATAATACCATTGTTATCACTATAAATAAGATTGCAGTGCGTTCTCTTCCTGTTTTATCAGCTAAAATTCCAAGCACTATTGAAGATATCGGCATTAATATACTGGTTATAATGAGTACAACTTCGTTGACATACGTTGTTACATAAGTTTCAACAGACACTATTTCTTTTGCAATTGTTCTAAGAAATATGGTAAATCCAACAGCAACATTAACAGGTACAGATATTAAAATGGCAAGTATCAGGGCTCTCTTATAGTGTTTTGTAAGCTCTATTATTGGTAAATTAGGTAAATTTCTTTGTTCTCGATTTTTTTCATACGCTGGAGTTTCTCCTAGTGTATATATACTATATGCGCTTATTAATCCTAAAATGGCTGAAAAAATAAACGGCAGCCTCCAACCCCAAGCGTTAAAATCAGTGGTTTTTTTACAGATGATCACTGCAGCCACAGAGAGCAATATGCCAATGGAGCGACCAAAACTTATTATTCCAAAAAACATTCCTAGTTTTTTCTTATTAGGTAAATGCTCTATGAAATAAACAGAGCTACCTCCTTGCTCAGCGCCAAGTGCAACCCCTTGTATCAGATGGATTGTAAGAAGCAACATAGTAGAGGTTATTCCTATTTTACTATAACTTGGAATAAACGCAACGAGACTAGAAGGAATCGATATTAGCAAGATAGCAATCGTTAACGCCATTCTCCTTCCATACCTATCACCAATGTGACCAAATACAGATGCACCAAGTGGTCTTACCATTGCACCCATTCCTGCAATTCCAAACAATTGCAATATGCTGTAGTAGATATCTTTTGCATAACAAAATTCTCTACTCATTATATTAACCAGATCAATAAAGAGCATATGGTCATACCATATTGCGATTCTACAGAGTATTGTTGCAATCAATACTCTTGTTTGTTGATTGTACACTTAGTTTAATTTGTAAATGTCTACTTATTTTTATTTTGGCTGCTTTTTAGAACTTTGCAACTCAAGCGTATGGCTTATGTGTAAATATTATTAAAATTGGAACTTGCATAACCAGCCAGTCTGGGATCAAATAAAAAAATCTGGTCATCCGCTGGAATGAAATGGTGGAATGTCCTTCTTGTCATTCCAGTACTCCTTTTCTTGTCATCCCAGTGCTCCGACACTGGGATCCATTTTTCCATCATCAGAAACGTTGATTACTTTTATACTCGTAAATTTAACTGGATCCCAGTGTCGGAGCACTGGGATGACACCTCTCTTAAATTACTTTAGCTACAAATATCAAGAAATTTACCAAGTAGAAAAAAGACAAAAGAAACCCCCTATTAGCTAGCTCTAATCCTGAAAATTGGCCTGTCTTAAACAACCCGTTTCAGCTTATATGGTTAAAAAACTGGAAGTTTTGTAAAGAAATAAGATGCACATAGTGCAAAAAATTAAAAATAAGACGACAACTGCGTTATGCTTTTGTCGTTTAATCTGCACAGACGAAGATAAATAGTATAGCGTTATCCTTATGGTAAGGGAGTTGAAAAAATTTATAAAGCAGGTTCTTTCATTAGTTTTTTTGCGAACATCAAACAATTACTTAGAAAAATTGGAAAGACCATTAAAATATTTTTTTACTTTTTATTCTATATATTTCAACATATTACCTTTAAGTACTAATAATTATGGCATTATTAATAGTTGAGTCGCCAGCAAAGGCAAAGACGATAGGTAAATATTTGAGTAAAGAATTCAAAGTGGCTGCATCTTTTGGCCACGTCAGAGATCTGCCAGCGAAGAATGGTTCTGTTGATCCTGATAATGACTTTGCCATGAAGTATGAGATTATTGAAAAAGCAGAAAAGTATGTAAAAGAGTTAGTCAAGGAAGCTAGTAAAACATCAGATATATACCTTGCAACAGATCCAGACAGAGAAGGAGAAGCAATAGCTTGGAATGTGATAGAGGCACTAAAGGAAAGAAAAGCAATCAATGATGAAAGCAACATTCATAGAGTAGTCTTTAACGAAATAACAAAAAGAGCAGTGCAAGAAGCTATAAAAAATCCACGTGAAATTAATATGGACTTAGTGCGTGCACAGCAAACACGCAGAGCTTTGGATTATCTAGTTGGATTTAGCTTGTCACCGCTGCTGTGGACAAAATTGTCGGGAAGCAAATCTGCAGGGCGAGTGCAGTCTGTTGCATTAAAGCTTATATGCGAACGAGAGGATGAAATCAGTAAGTTTATAACACAGGAGTATTGGAGCATAAAGGCAGAAATGCAAAATAGCAAAGATGAGGCTTTTTTTGCTATGCTAAGCCACTATGACAATAAAAAGCTAGAAAAATTTGATATTAAGAATGAAGAAGAGGCAAAGAACTTAGTCAGGGAGATCGAGTCAAGGCAGTATGCTGTAAGCACAGTAGAACGCAAGCAAGTTAAGAGAAACCCGCTTCCTCCATTTATCACCTCAAGTCTTCAGCAAGATGCAGTGAATAAACTGTATTTTAATGTGAAAAATGTTATGCGAGTAGCGCAAAATTTATATGAAGGTATCAATATTGGTGGTGAAACCGTAGGATTGATAACTTACATGCGTACAGATGGGTTTCATATTGCAGATGAGGCTATAAACTCAATCAGGGGATCAATTAAGTCATTATATGGTGATAAATATTTACCGCATTCTCCTCGTAAATATGTAAAAAAGGTCAAAAATGCTCAAGAAGCACATGAAGCAATCCGGCCAACTGATATTAATAGAACGCCGGGTAGTATTAAGGATTACTTAACGCCAGAGCAATTTAAATTGTACGATTTAATCTGGAAAAGAACCATCGCAAGTCAAATGGAATCGGCGATTCTTGATCAAGTGGTAGTTGAAATTAGTTCTATTGACCAGAAAGTGATTCTGCGAGCAAGTGGATCAAGTATATTCTTTGATGGTTTTTATAAAGTCTATCAAGATAACATAGAAGCCGAAAATGAAGGCCTGCTACCTTCCATGAAGGAAGAGGAAGCGTGCAAGTTGATTTCTGTTGATCCGAAACAGCATTTTACTCAACCGCCACCTCGTTATAGTGAAGCGAGTATAGTAAAAAAAATGGAAGAAGTCGGTATAGGTCGCCCATCAACTTATGCAACAATTATTTCGGTATTACAAGATCGTGAATATGTTTCATTGGATAACAAAAGATTTATTCCAAGCAGCCGCGGTAAGATCGTGACTATATTTTTGGAAACTTTTTTTCAGCGTTGTGTAGAGTATGACTTTACAGCACAAATGGAAGAAAGGCTTGATTCAATCTCAAATGGACATGCAGATTGGAAAAAAGAACTAGGCTATTTTTGGGTGCCATTTTTTAATCATGTAAATTCTGTTAAGCAAATGACACATGATGAGATTTTTAGTGGTATTCATGATTTGGTAGTCAATTGGTTTTGCTCAGAGGAAGGAAAGGAAGAAATAGGTAAAAAATGTCCTAATTGCTCTGGTGGTATATTGAAATTAAATTTTGGAAAAGCCGGTGTGTTTCTTGGATGTTCTAACTATCCTGCATGCAATCATACAAAAGAAATTACGGACAGTAATGACAATTCAGAATATCCAAAAAGTTTGGGTATAGATGATGTGACAGGCCAAGAGGTAATGATCAAAAAAGGTCCTTTTGGACTTTATCTGGAGTTTAATAGTGAGTCAGAAAAGAAAAAAAAGATTTCTGTACCAAAAGATATAAATGTTAATGATATTGACCTAAATACCGCCACTCGATTACTTTCCCTGCCGAAAATAATCGGAGAACACCCAGAAACTGGAAAGGAAGTAAAAATAGGTCTTGGACGATTTGGATACTATATTCTCTATGATGGTCGATACTTTTCTCTTAAAAAAAGCTCTAAGGAGGTATTAGACACACAATTAAACGAAGCTATACAAATTATTGAGAGCAGCCCACGCAAAGAGCTAAAATCTCTTGGTTTTAATGAAAAGGGAAAAGAAGTTTTTATCTGCAACGGTAGGTACGGATTCTATATAAAATGCGGTAAAACAAACGTTGCTTTGGGCAAGAATGCAGATATTGAAAGTATAGATCTGAAGAAGGCTTTAGAGTTAATTAAGAATAAAAAGTAGACTTCTTGCATAACCATTCTTTATATGTTCTTTATTGTTGTTCCAGCCCTACACGCTGGAACTGAGAAAAAAGAGCCTGAATTACAAGAAAGAAAATATTCAGATAACGAGAAAGTTGTCACCTGGTTAGCAGCTACAGTCGTGTGACGCAGACATGCTACCAGGAAAATAGTCTCTATCAGAGTTAAGCTTTGCTTGCAAAATGAAAAGTAAGACCAGCTTCTATACCGTGTGTGTGAAACACTTGATTGCCTATACTGATACTTTCTTTGTGTAACTTCTGGTCCGATGGTTTTTGACTTTTATTCAATTCTAATATCTTTTTTCCATCTGGGTTTACCTGTTGCTTTGCTTTCATTTCTCCTAACACCTCTGCTTCAAAATCAACATTACTACCAAGAACACCAAAACCTCTATATCCGATGTGCATATTTATATCTTCGTTTATACGATAATCAAAGCCAGCTTTCAATTGACCTGCAGGTCTTATTGACGATTTTTCAAACATTGTCATTCTTGTTGCACCAACTCCAATACCAACGTAAGGAGAAAAAGAGAAACTATCACTTTTCCAATAATGATAAACATTTGCCATTACAGATGCGTTTTCTACTTGGTCATGATTAATTACAGTTTTATACATATAAGTTTTTTTATTAGCACTCTCACCAACGTCTTTTAGATACGAAACAGTTACTTGATTACTTGATAAACCAACATTATCTACTTTTACAGAAGAGTACATCCCTTCCAATTCAGCTCTATAGCTATTATTGCCTAGTTCTCCTGTGTAACCAAACGTTACATTTGCAGCAAAAGGTGGGTTATAATCTCCTTTATACTTACTTATTAACTGACCTTCTGTTCTCTGAGCATCTATGTCATTTATAGATACACGGTTATCATCTGTAGCATCTTTGCCTCCAATTTTTGCTTTCAACTTACCCAAGTTCAAATATTGACCGTAATATCCACCACCAAAGTAAAATCCTTCTGTTTCACTTGCAAAAGATTGTTGTGACAACAATAAAGCAAGTGCCGTAACTGCTAATGTTTTTTTACTCATCATGACTATTCCTCTAGTTAAAATAGCTAATCTAGTACTAATTAATTAAAAATGATTTAATATGAAAAAACTAATTATTTTCTAAACTAAAAAATAGGTAAAATTAACCTCTATCCTCGATTTTATTGCCGTCTAGTTTGTCCTCATCTTCAAATTCATCATCATCGTCAAATTCATCCTTACTGTCTTCATCATCAAACCCATCATCGTCTTCCTCATCATCAAAACCATCACCACCTTCAAATTTATCATCAATATCCTCGTCTTCAAATCCATCTTCAATCTCTGGCTCATCGTATATTGCATCTTCAGTTTTAGCTTCAACAGGATAATCAGCAGCTTCAATAGCATTACTCTCTTCTTCATTACTAATCTTATCTTTGTTAGCAGCAGAAAAGACCTTGTTTGGATCATATGGCTCTTGTGTAGGCACACGTGTTGGTTTAATCAGCCTCCTTGTGAATGTGCTATCACTATAGTACAAAATTTTCTTTGACTTAATTGGATAAGTCGATTCTATCAAAATTATTTGATCATCACGTGGCAGCATAATAATTTCTTGAGGTAAGAGCAATGCTCTCTGTGTTTCAGAGATATGCAATGATCTTGATGCAGGATTCAAGTCTAAAAATTTAGGTTTGTTTAATGATTCTTGTTGTACAGTTTTGTTTCCTATAAGCTGAGATATCAAATTAGCCGTTTCAATATTATTGGCTGCAAAAGTTATTCTATAGGTTGAGTTTGATAAAAAGGAGTTCATTCCTGCTTCTTCATATATTCCTTTAAGCTGTTCAGTATCTTGAACGATTAAAAATAACCTTACTCGATAGCCACGAAAGTATGCGATGCCCGTTTGAAATTGCTCCATTTTTCCAAGTGTTGGAAACTCATCCATTAAAAATAATACGCCGTAAGGCTCGTCATCCGATGGCAATTTTCTACATAAAAACTCAGTTGCCTGTTGGTAAAAAACCTGCATTAAAGGCCTGAGCCTAGTTAAGTTATCAGGAGTTAAACCAACATAAACTGTAGTTTTCTTCTTTTTAAAATCCAAAATATTAAAATCACTTGATGCAGTTGCAGTATCGATCAATGGGTTTGCCCACAATTCAAGCGACGAGTTCATAGTTGACACAACACCTGATCTTTCTTTGTCAGCCTTTTGCAAAAAAGCTGCAATGTTCATATACGCTACCGGATGTATTATTTTACCCATTGTGTCCAAAACTACAGCAAGATTGTAAACTACGTCATCGCTACGCATCGTACGCACAACCTCACCAAAAGATTTAACTTTCTCTGGTGCAGCAAGTAAATATAGTACCACCCCAACAAATAAGCTTCTTGCTTCGTTTTGCCAAAAATCTTGTTCAGGCATGATTAGGTTAGCTATTTTTTGCACATCGTCAACCATCTGTCCAGGTTTTTCACTAATCCATTCCAGTGGATTATAACAATGGCTTACCCCATCTGGCTGCGCTGGGTTCCATACATATACTTTTTGTCCTTGTCGCTCTCGCCAACCACTTGTTATTTCATAGTTCTCTAATTTTATATCATGCACAATTACCGAATCATTCCAAAATAACAAATTAGGAATTACAAAACCAACACCTTTACCAGAGCCCGTAGGTGCAAAGAGCAATGCATGCTGAAACCCATCAGCAATAAAATATCCTCTCTTATCTTTACCAAGCAATAGACCTTTTTTGCTTCTTAATCCCGCTTTTCGTATGTCTTTCTCTGATGCCCACTGTGAATCTCCATGAAGTGATTCTTTCTTTTTAAATGGCCGCCACTCAATTAGTCTTTCTCTCACATTCCACAAAATAATCATCAAAACAATTTGAGGCAGTACAGAAGATACAACTAATTTAATTTTGAGCTCAAAGCTATATAGCTCTGGATGATGCCAACAATATTGTATATGATCAAAAATTGTCGGCCAGAGAGCTTGAGGAAAAGGTGTCAAGCTAGGATTAATTGCTCTAAAATCTACACCATCTGGACCGTCAACAAACAGATAGAATAATATACCAGACAAATAGAAGCAAAATTCAAGTATGCTAAAAGATACTACACCTCCTATGAGAATATTGCGTAGGTGATTTCCATTACTCATAAACTACTTTTTCTTAACTTACGTATAAATTTAAGTATTTTCATTTGAAGATCTAGTAAATAATATTTCAGAAATGCTTCTTTTTCCACCACTGGTCCTTTTGAGTTGAATAACAATGTCAATTACATTTCTAATGTATGGTATGATCTGATCTGGGGGAATGCCAAGATTTGCTTGCATAACCATAAGTTTTATTTGCTCAAGAGCCATTGCCGGACTATCCGCATGAAGAGTTGATATTGACCCTGGGTGGCCAGTGTTTATTGCTCTAAGAAAACTAAAAGCTTCTGCTCCACGCAGCTCACCAACTATTATTCTATCTGGTCTTAAACGTAAACATGCCTCTATCAAATCTTGAGTGGTCACTTTTGCCCTGCCTTGCCCTCCTTTAGAAGCAATTAAATGGACTTTATTGGGATGATCATTCAAAACTATCTCTCTTGCATCTTCAACAGTAATAATTCTTTCTTCAGATGGAATAGCACGCAAAGTAGCATTAGTAAAAGTGGTTTTACCAGTGGAAGTTCCACCACTAATTATGATATTTTTCTTACTTATTACAGCATATTCTAAAAACTCTTTTATTTTTTTTTGTTTCAGTAGCAAATCTAGATGACGATCTACTGGATTATCGGTCACTCCTATAACAGTTTCAGAAAAAGCCCCCATTTTTTCATAATCATCCAATGCCAATTGCATAGAAGAAGGTTTACGAATTGAAATGACTACTTTATCAGGCTCACATGCTGGAGGAAACACTATCTGTATACGATAACCATTTGGTAATGTAGCTGAAAGCAGCGGTGTCTCTTCGCTCAGTTTTTGTTCTGTAGCTTGAGCAATCAACCTGCTAAGAGATTTTAAATGATTAAGATCAAATATTTCTAACTTTTCGCATCTTATTTCACCGCGATTTTCAATCCATACTTCCTTCGGTTTATTTATTGATATTTCATTTACACCTTCCTCTTGAAATATGCCTTGTAATGGCTCCAAATATGTATCAAGTGCAGCATAGTTCATTTCAGTTATTTAATATTGACTGTGGAGGAAATACTATATCTTGGTTAACAAATACTTTCAATGAAGTTCCTTGATTAACATAAATAGTTGGTTTTTTATCTACACTCCTATCAACTATATCTCGCATGTCTTTGGAAAAATCATTGATTGACTTCCCTATTGCTTCATCATAAACAGATTTGCTTCTTTTCTGAGTTTGCCTCAACAGTTGACGTACATCGTCTAAAGTTATACCGATATTATCACTAGTAATTGCATCAACTCCACTAGCTCCAGAACTTTTTATCACACTTACTATTTCTTCCTTTATTATTCTCAGCAAATCCTGATCACTTTTAGCATTTCGAATTTTTTCAATAGCCCTAATACCCAATTTCCATTTTTCGTCTCCTACCTTCCCAACTTCAGTTTTTATAGAATTCTCCAATCTCTCAACAATAGCCCCTTTGAGAGAAGAAATATCTATTTCAGTTGCAGTAATAGACTTCACTGCATCCATGGCAGTTAGCGCATCGATAAGATTAGAGGCTTTTTGTCCTACAACAGCTGAACCAATCGAAACACCAGCAAGTGCCACTGAAGAGAATAATGCACTTGCTATTTTATTATCAACTATTCCAGCTATCCCTGCCCTTCCAAGCTCATCGGTACCAGATGATGCAATAGCAACATCTATACCATGAGGAAGAATGATCCTATTCCAATTTATGTTCACGCGGGCTTTTGCAACATTTGAGTCGAATGAATAACCACCTATTAACCTTGAACCTTTTGGTATTAAAATTGTATCACCAGTTTCTGCATAAACGTCTCTACTAACAACAGCACGGAGCATTCCTTGTAAGTCAGAACTTATTGCAGTTTCAAGAATAGCGTCAATAACTTTACCTTGAATAATCATTAAACCAAGCTTTCCAGCTTTGGTAGCTTTGCTCGATTGTGCTGAGGTATTGGATAAAACAGCATCTGTAGCTTTACCTTCCCCACTACTACCTGAAATTGCTAACATTTGTGCACTACGTCTGTCTCTAGGATAACCGCCACCCCCTATTGTAGGAAATGAAGTAGGCAAATTGCTAATAACATTACCAGAAGGAAAATTTTGCTTTGGTAAAACAGGTATATTTGACAAGGGAATTTCTTTTAGTTGCTCTTCTTTTTTTGTCACTTCCTCTTTTTTGATTTGTTTTACTTCTGGTATGACTTGTGGAATAGGAAGAGGAGGTAAGGGTGGCAAGAGATCAGTTACTACTCTTTCGGAAACTATTGCATTATCTGGAACTTGTTCTAACTTTCCTTTCAATTCTTGAATGTTTTGCTTTGTTTCCTCTTTTTTAACAATCTCTGGACCCTCTTTATTAGAAGGACTAAAATAAAGATAGTACACTCCACCAACTAAGAGCGCTACCATAACTATCATCAATGCCTTATAACCTTGATTAGAGCCAACTGTTACTACCTTGCTTTCTATCTCTGATTCATCTTCTACACTATTATGCCTTTCTTTACTCATATTATATGTACCACAACTAAAGTGACCTATTTATAACTTCAACTTCACTACCTTCATAACGCATTAATAGCTTTTTATGTACTCCTTTTATTACAACATAATCATCAAATAACAGCCTTTTACAGGATTCGCCTTCTATAAAAATCTGAGGAATTTTATTACTATTTCTAAACTTTAAATAGGTTAAATAACCATCATCGAATAACTCAATTGGAACTATATCTACGTTACCACCTTCATCAATATATGTATAGTTGTACCTCGTATTATTTTCTTGTATTATTTTTTCTGGCTTTTCTGTAATGTATTGCATTTGAGTAGGTAAAGAAACCTCATCTAAATCAACATCAAATTCATCTTCTTCTTGAGGATAATAAAAACGTATTACGTAAGATATATCCTTTTCAACGGAATAATCATGATCCACTTTTTTAGCATCAGTATCTGGGTATTTATCGTAATTTGGTCTTGAAATTAGATCAAAAATGTAATTTCTCTTTTTAGTTGTCGTAATAATCATGTTAGTGCGACTACTGACTTCAAATGGCATGACAAGCAGTTTATTATCATAAGGATTAATTTTCCAACTTGATGCATCACCAACAGCAATATTTTTGACTTTTTCCCCTTCTGCAAACTCAATATAAGAATAGTAACCTTGACTAAAAATTACTGTAAACACCTCATTAGGGCTATATACAAAAGTCTTTATTCTACTATCTACAGAAATAGGTTTATTATTAATAGATGCATTTAAGTTGCCACTTATTAGTAAAGCTAAAACTAACAATATCCTACACATATTCATCATCTACTCTATATGAAATAACTTGAAACCCTAACGGGTTAATATATCTTTGCTGATCATTCATTTCAAGCGATGCATATTTATACGACATCACAACTATCTTATTTTTCCTTGAGGAATTTCCATCTTTTCGTGTAAATTCTATAGAAAATCTCACTTGAAGAGCATCGTTACCTAATTTTTGAATTGAACGAATTTTCAACTCACCTTTAGCATCTGAATATAAATTAAAAAGGTCATTCATATTCTGCGATTTTATATAATTGCTAAATTCACTATATACACTAGGCGAAGAAAACAACCTTACTTTTGTATAATAATTATAATTATAATTATATGGATCAAAAACCTCCCTTGCTTTTATATACTCTGAAATAAAATAATCGTTCAGCGTTTCATTTGCAGAATATTGTTTTACTGTAACAGGATCAACCAATTGCACTATTCCTGACTTTTTATCAATTTCTATAACGAATGGCTCAATAGTGCTACTTGTGCTAATTTTAAATATAGCTAATATGCTTATAGAAATTGCAACTAGTAATATTAATGTAAATAAAAGTAAAGTATTTCTCTGAGCAACAACTGTGCTATAGCGACTTGAATTCCAATTTATATCCTTATCCAATGAATCATTACTTTTTTCTTGTTTTAAAAATTTCAGCATCTCAATATTCTTAAAAATCTTAACTTATATTAATTAACATAGCAAGCTAACAAAGTAGTTATAACAAAAAAGCTAATAAACCCTTAATCCATGGCCTAACTTGCCAAATTTTGTTTCCATATATGAATCATTATATTCATTGCGTTCCATAATAAGTGGTATACACTTTGTAACTTCTATACCGTTATTTTTCAACTCTGATAACTTTCTACCATTGTTTGTAAGTAATTGTATTTTGTTAATGTTCAATTTCTTAAGTATTTTAGCTGCAACAGCAAAGCTCCTTTCATCATCTTCAAAACCCAATACTCTATTTGCATCAACAGTATCAAGATTATATTTTCTTTGCATACTGTATGCTCTTAACTTATTAGTTAAACCAATGCCTCTCCCATCTTGCATCAAGTATAATATAATGCCATTCCCAAAGTCGGTCATTATTTGAATCGCTTGATGTAACTGGCTTCTGCAATCACATGATAAGCTGTCTAATAAGTCTCCTGTATAGCATGAAGAATGAATTCTCACTAATGGCTCATTATCTTTATCTGGATTGCCAATGATAATTGCATAATGTTCTCTTCCGCCACTTTTGGTTCTATAAGATATGATATCTACTTCTTGAGTCTGTTTTAAAAATAATGATGTTTTGCACACTTCATACACACTATGATTTTGTTGAAAATCATTCACAAGTAACGTATTTAGTGCAATAATGTCATTTTCTTCACACCAATTTCGCATTTCATGTTTATTCTCAAAAGTCATATCAGCCACTAACGCGTATGGCAATAATTCTGAGAACTTAAGCAAGGCAACAGCATAAGCATCTATTGTCTTTGAGCATTGCAACTCTTTTATCCAATCTTCCTTTGAACAGTTTATTAAATGGAGCAGTTCATCAAAATTGCTTATCAACAGACGTTTGCTACTATGTTCTTTACTCTGACATATGTATTTTACCTTACTTGCAGTCAAAGTAACATACACATTACCTGATATAAGCTTATATTGACTAAATAAATTTTTTTCTAAAGTTTCAGCAGCAGCAAGCAATAGATAGTTATTTTCATCATCATATATTAAAATTGGAAGACCACGCCTGACTTCACTGATGGCCCTTTCTACTTTATTTCTACTTTGATTTCCTATAAACATTTCACCTACACCAAACAACTTGGTGCGGTCGAGAAGACTTGAACTTCCAAGGCTTTGTGAGCCACAGCGACCTCAACGCTGCGTGTCTACCAATTCCACCACGACCGCACTTTATTCTAGTTTCTATATAATTACTTTAAATTACTTAATCATTTTAGGATTTTTCATCTAAAGTGTCAATCTGATACTAGGATAATTTAGGAAATGCCTGTATAATTTAACTATGAATTTTATGGTTACAAACTTTAATCATTTAAGATAATCTTACTGCTAATTCTTAATTTAGGTCTTTATACAAATGAAAATAGCTAATATCTTCATTTTTTTAATTCTATCTCTTACAATTAGCTTTTACCCCACTCATGCACAAATATTGTACACATGGTCTCAAATCATTCCAGAAAATAAATTAAGCATACGTGCGATTATAGACAATAACATGTGTCCCATTGCTTACGTCGATAATAAGGCAGTAGAAATGCTAAATCGCAGCTCAATTAACAATACCGAAACAGTTTGTGAACTGATAGTAGAAACAAATGCTCAAAACATTAGTATTGACAATATAAAAGTTCCCGTATTAGCGGAAAAGATCAGCAAAATTGCCTTCATTGGCGATACAGGATGTAGAATAAATATGTTATTTCAGCAAGAATGTAATTCTGTAGATAACTGGCCTTTGAAAAAAAATTTAGATTCAATCGCTTTTCATAAACCAGATTTAATTATCCATGTTGGTGATTATCATTATAGACAAACAAAATGTAGAAACACAAAAAAGTGCGGCGATATTTATGGATATAGCAAAGAAGCTTGGTACGCTGATTGGTTTGAGCCTGCAAAAGATATTTTAACACAATCTCCTTTTCTTTTTGTTCGTGGAAATCATGAGAGTTGTAATAGAGCTTATGAAGGATGGTTCAGATATTTAGATTCATACCCCTTTTTCCCTCAAAAATGTGAAGATCTTATTTCCAGTTGGTTCTTAGATGCTGGGCCGATGAAGTTTTTTATCTTCGACTCTTCATCCGGTGAGGAAATTTTTACAACCCAAAGCACAGTTGATGCTTTTGAGAGGCAGTTTGATAAATTGATACAAGATAAGCCCACGTGGTTTTTGACTCATAAACCACTTTGGAGATCTCCAAAAAAAGAATTTTTGACATTAAAAAGCCATGGTAATCTTACACAAATTGAAGCTTTTGGAGATAAATTTCCAAGCAATGTTACTACCATAGTTTCTGGCCACATTCATATAGCCCAGATTTTATTAATGGATAATGTTCCAGATCAGATTATAGTTGGAAACGGCGGTGCATTATTACACGCTCAAGATCAAGAACCTGTTTATCAAAACGTAGAATTTAACTATCCAAATAGTAGAAATTACTTAGCACACGAAGTTAGAAACTTTTTCGGCTTTGGCTTTGCAATATTAGGTTTAGACGATCACAAATTTACTTTCTATAACCAAGATAATAAGGAAATGTATTCTGCAAACCTAACGAAAGACTTTAAATTCAAAACAAATTAAAATTAGGACTATTTAAGGACGCAGAAAAAACGTGCTGAGCTTAAAAAACTCATAGCAACAAAAAACACTGAAATTCTTGTATATATCGACTAATCTGGAATTGATAACACAAAAGTCAGCGTATTAGTATGATTGCAGCTTTGAATAAGGGAAAAATTATGGCGCCTATGATTTTTGAAGGCTACTGCGATACAGACGTTTTTAATAGCTAGTTCAAGCTTTATTGCTGGGTGATTTTGGATAATGCAACTTTTTATAGAAAATAAGTGAATTTGTTAAAAGTATCGGTGCTGAAGTTATATATCTGCCTCCATATTCTCCTGATTTTAATCAAACCATTGGTTTGCTATAAAAAATTGAGCCAGAAAGAATATCCAGCTATTCAAACTATTAGAAAAAGAGCTATATATGAGCATGTTTTAGCACAGACATTTTTTTGTAACTAGGCGAATGCAATCAGTTTTAGCTGCTTGAGAGGATATCAATTAATAAAGAAATGCATCTATAGTAATTAGAAGAAAGAATGAAAAAGTACAGAAGTAGAAATGTGAGTTGACAAAATAAGAGAAATATAATATATTGACGATAGTGATACTATTTAAAATTAATTATGCCAGTGGTAGTAAATACACCAGGTAACATACAAAGAACGTCAAAATTAAGAGATATTTTACTAGCCCCTGTGAGGTGGCTAGTCATTGGTTTAGCTGTAGTATTACTCATAGCATCTATTGTTCTTGTTCTAGCATTAACTCTAGTCGCTCAAGCATTGAGTAAGCTATATGTTCTTGCAGGAGGCAAATTACCAGAATGGTTAGATCAAAGAACTGAAGCATTTATGGAGGCAGCGCGTATCCCACAAACAACGCATGATACTAATGTAAATGATGCAATTAATATTAACGTTCAAAAGCTAAAAGAAAACTATGGCGAGCCTTATGTTGATGATAAGTTTATAAAGGAAATAGAAGGATTTATTGATCAGTTAGAGTGCATAGCAAATGGCACACAAAAAGCTGTAGATAAAGATCAACTCACAGCAGATGAGCAAAAACATGCGCTTGAGTGCCTAAAGCGTATAAAAAATGACCCTGATTCACATAGTGGAAGTGGATTAAGATTGAAGCAAGTTTTAAGTTTGGTTTGGAAAGCTTGTAAGGATAAAAATAAAAAAAGTACTGATAATAATATAGATATTAATACCCGCATATCACAGAGAAAATATCAACTGGTTAAACATTTAGTAGAATCGCAAACAGAATACGGAGTACTTGTTGGCAGTGCATGTTTTACTGATACCTTTAACAGTATTGTCTCTTCCTTGTACACTTTTGAAGAGTTTTCCTTCTTGCAAAGAGCGGATAAGGCTACTGTAAAACAAGAATTTCAAAATGAGCTACAAAAAAAAGGTGAAGAATTATTTAATCAGCTTGCCAATGATGAAGAAAAAAAAGAAGTTGCAAAAGCTTTAAGTAATCCTTCTACAAATTTCTTTATTAGCTTTATAGAATCATTTAAAAATCACTCTGCACGTGCAGTTTTAGGTGATAAAAAATGTGATGAACTAATAAAAGAAAATTTTGCTAATCTTCAATACAAAGAATCAATATCTAGCTTTATCTAAAGTAATCACTTAACTAACGGCAAAGTGATACCATGTTGATTCATATATTTTCCTTTCATATCATCGTATGATTTCTCGCATTCACTTTCGCCGCTTAAAAACACAAATTGGCATGCTCCTTCATTAGCGTAAATTTTTGCAGGAAGTGGAGTAGTGTTAGAGAATTCAAGTGTGACGTGACCTTCCCACCCAGGCTCTAAAGGTGTGACGTTTACTATAATACCACATCTTGCATAAGTTGATTTACCAACACAAATTACCAGTACATTCTTTGGTATACGAAAATATTCCACCGTGCTGGCAAGTACAAAACTATTTGGTGGGATTATACATACATCTGTTTCCTTATCTATGAAACTATTCTCAGAAAAATTCTTGGGGTCTACAATAGCTGAATTAACATTAGTAAAAATCTTAAACTTATTACTAACTCTTGCATCATAGCCATAAGATGATAATCCGAAAGATACAACACCCTTACTGCTTTTATGATTCACAAAAGGCTCTATCATTCTAGAGTTTTCAGCCTTTTCCCTTATCCATTTATCTGGCATAACTGCCATAATTGTCCTTTAAAGTTTTGTAATACTTATAATAATATGTAATAGAATTTAAATGTAAACCTGAATTCGCGTTACACTCTTGAATGGCAAAGTTTCCAGTATAAACTACCTATACAAAAATAAATTGGCAATATTTCAAGCCTGCCAAGCAGCATCAAAAACGATAGAAATAGCTTTACTCCACCACTAAAGGAGGAATAATTACCTGAAGGACCTATTAGGTTACTAAACCCTGGGCCAGAATTTGTAAGCATTGCAGAAACAGAGCTGATGCTAATTATAAAGTCCGCATTGCTCAAGTAAGACATCACTATTGATGATATAGTGAACGTTAACATGTAAATCGCAAAAAACGTAAAGACGGATTGAACTTCATCATTTTCCAGTATTTTACCATTGAGTTTTACTCTATCGCTTTCACTTGGATTTAATAAAGAGCTAAAGTAATTCCTTATAGATTTTAGAAAAATGACTAAACGGAAGATTTTGATTCCACCACTAGCAGAACCACCACATCCACCAATAAAGGCTGAAAAGAAAGCTAAGACTGAAATAAAGCTCCAATTCAAGTAGTTGCACATTACATAGCCAGTTGATGTGATAAAGGAGGTAATGGTGAATGTGCTGTACCTAAATGATAAAAATACTCCTAAGTCAAAATTTTTATATAACCAAAAACAAGCAAGCAAAGATGAGATAACAACTATCTTAATAAAGTAAGAGACCTGTTCATCATAACAAACGTCTAATCGTCTTATAATTTTTAAATAGCTCAGAAAAGGTAAAGAGCCTAAAATCATAAAGATAATTGTTATGACCTCCAATATAGGGTTATTGTAGTAGCCTATAGAATCGTTATAGTTAGCAAATCCACCAGTTGATACAGAGGACATTCCGTGACATACTGCGTCAAATAATGGCATGCCAGCTAGATAGTAGGAAAATATGCACAATAAAATTAGGCAGTAATATATTTCTGCAATATGTATTACTACGCTTCGCGTATGTGGTAACTTTCTTTTAAGAGCATCTGAGTACTCAGAATAGAGTAAATTATTTAAGCTCAAAACCTTAAATATGGGAAAAATTGCAATTCCTACTGTAATTACTCCAAAACCACCTATACCGTGCAGCATTGCTCTCCACAGTAGTATCCCCGGAGATTGTTGCTCGATGTAACTTAGAACAGTTGCTCCTGTGGTTGTAATCCCAGATACTGCTTCAAACAGTGCATCAATGTAGCTTAAACTATCAAGATAAAATGGAATAGCTGCAAATAGAGATAATGCAATCCAGGTACAACTGGTAATCGCAAAAATTGCCGGCATTCCATGTAACCTACTTAGTTTACCCAATAGAATAAAAATCGCACTAAATATGCAGGTAACTATAAATCCAACCAGAAAATTTTTCCATTCGTAACCTAGATAATTATTAGTAATAGCAGGAATAAGCATTGCTACGCCAAACAACAATAGAAAAATTCCCACAATAAACGCAATTGAACGTAAAACTTGCAGACTTTCCATAGACAGTACTTTGAAAGCTATATGTTATTAAAACTTCAACCGCTTTGCTAATTTTTTCTCTTGACTTGATTATAAATAAGTATAATTATAGCGCTAAATTTGCCATAAGAGATAGAGGTAAGGTATGTTATTAACTGACAGACAAAAAAAAATTCGAGATTCATTAATTAGTGAAGCTATAAAAGGCAACTTTGAGAATATAAAAAATAATCACGATAGCGATATACAAGAAGTTTTGAAAAACGAATTACCTAGTAATATACAAGAAGAGTTTAAAGGCGATCTACCTAATCCTTGTACCACTTCACAATTTATTATATTCCAAAAAAATCAAAAGGAAATTAATCAATGTATACAGAAAATGGAGCAAAAAATTGAGAGTATTTCGTGTGATATAGCTATACAAGAAGCGAAAGGAAGTGATGATTCGCATATGCAAAAAGTGAAAAACTTAAAGAGAATAAGTGATCTTCACCACAAATTACGTCAAACAATAGATTATTTAGATGTTAAAAAAGTTAAAGCAGTATTAGAAGATTGTGATACAAATCTAGCAATGATTTTAAATAGACCTATACATTCACAGAGCAAAACTACCCTTTTACTTTATCCTCTGCAAGTTGGTCTTAATAAACGATATATAGGTGATGGTAAAAGATTGAAACAAGAAGATCTGAGAAATATAAAAGAAATTACTAAACTTCTTTGGGATAAAGCTTCTCCTGAGATTCGCGATTTCTGGTTTAAATTCCATCAAGATCAACAAGAAGAAAGTACAAAAGACACAAAAGCAACCTTTGAAGCTCATTTGAAAAAAGCTTCTCCTGATATTCGTGACTTGTGGCTTAAATATCAAAGAGTGCCTGAAAATCAAGATGCAGCTGTAATAAAACTTCTTAAAGGTGAGCAACAACGGCATGCCAAGATAGGTAGTGAGAAGTGGCTTGAAGATTTTATTCAAGAAGTTAAGGATTACAAAGAACAAAAAAGCATAAAAGAAAATTGTGAAATAGCCATAGAGAAACCTATCACCAAATGTGTTCTGCAAAACGCGCAACTTTCTAAAGTGAGCACAAATAGAGCCTGTTATATTTCGTAGAAAGTTTTTGTAGTAAATGAGTGCTTAGGAAAGCTAAGTATGATAACAATAAAAACAAGAAATTTAAACGTTCTATTGTTAACCTAGTATCCAGAATAAAAAAATATCAAAGTCATCATATTATATCACGAACCTTTTCCAAGACTTTCTTCATATTTTCACTTGAAAGTGGAATTAGACCAAGCCTAGATAGATATCCACCTTCAGTACTAATAGAGTCTACAACTTCTCTAATGAATTCCCTTAATCCATCAACAGTATCTAAGTGTTCTTTCTTGATATAAAGATATAAAGGCCTTGCTAACATATACTCCCCCGATGATATATTTTTATAAGTTGGCTCAATTCCTGCGATTATGCTTCCTTGAATCTCATCTTGGTTTTTCGCTAAAAAGCTGAAGCTAAATATTCCTAAAGCATTTTTATTGCTCTTCAACTTTTGTATTATTATGTTTTCATTAATTCCAACTTCTATATATCTTCCATCATCTCTGATATTACTACATGCTTTCTTTCTTTTTTCTTGGTCTTGATAATTCTCTTTGAAAATCCTTGAGTTCATACATGAATATTGATCAAGCATAATAAAATTAATCAAAGTTTCATGTGTACCTGTATTTTGATGTGGGCCATAGATTTTAATTTCTGTTTTTGGTAGAGCTTGATTTACATCAGACCAAAATTTCTTGTTATTCTTTACTAATCTATCATTGTCTTCAGAATATGAAGATAAAGTTTCAAACAGGTCATTTTTTGTAAAATCAAATCTATGGCTTTGATTTGAATTTGCAATAACAATTCCATCATAGCCAATTATGATCTCTATTACTTCATTCACTTTATTTCTTTTACATAATTCTCTCTCTACTTCCTTCATAGGGCGAGATGAAGTAGTGATATCTGGTGTGCCTTCCCCTATTCCTGAACAAAACATTTTGAACCCTGATCCACTTCCTATCGATTCTACAACCGGAGTTTTAAAGGAAAATATACGGCTGAATTCTTCAGATATAAATGAGATAAAAGGAAAAACAGTTGAAGATCCAACAATTCTGATATATCTTCTGGCATCAACATTTGACAGTGGGATGAGTAATACAAATGCAAAAATAAGGAAAAGGCGTTTCAGCATCGTTTTCGCTCAAGAGTGTAAACTTAATTATCGTAATAAAAAATCAAACTGAAAAGCTTTTTTTCTAGATTTCAAAAGGTATAACGATCAAATGTGTGCGTAATGATGAGATCTGAATCACAGCATTCATACAGTTGCATATGTATCGAATCCTTGTATGTTTTTCAACACTGAAAATTCTTCCATATTAACTTAATGATGCAATATATCCTTTTCTTTAATAGATAAGTCGTCATCGACTTTTTTTACATTATCATCAGTAATGTTTTGTATTTCCTTTTTGGCAACATGAAAATCATCTTCTGAGATTTCCTTATTTTTCTTCATTTCCTCTATTTCTTCCATAATATCTCTGCGTATATTTCTAATCGCAACTCGTGCATTTTCAGAAAATTGATGCAATAACTTCACTAACTTCTCACGGGTTTCTTGTGTTAAGTCTGGAAGAACTATACGTATAGTATTTCCTTCAACAACAGGATTTAAATTCAGGTTAGCATTGATTATCGCATTTTTTACTTCACCGATAACAGTAGCATCCCAAACTTTAACTGATAGAGTTTTGTTATCTATAGCTGAAACGCCTGCAACTTGGTTCAGTTTTTGATGTCCACCATAGATATTTACAACTATACCATCAAGTAATGATGAGTTAGCTCTACCAGTACGTACACCTTTCATATCATCATGAAAAGACTGAATAGTTTTTAGCATTCTTTCTCTTGTTTTAGCTTTTATTTCGTTTAACATAATTTACCTAATGTTTATAATCTGAGACTATAGTATAAGTACCTTGACCTCTAATAATATTGACCATTTTTTCACTTTTCAAAGAAAAAACTACAATTGGAATAGAATTTTCACGAGCAAGTGAAATTGCTGACGCATCCATAACCTTCAAATCACGAGTTAACAAATCTGTGTAAGAAAGCCTATCGTACATTACAGCATTCTCATTTTTTTTTGGATCAGCAGAATACACGCCACTTACTTGCGTACCTTTTAAAATAACATTACAATTCATTTCAACAGCGCGTAAAGCTGCAGCTGTATCCGTAGTAAAAAATGGATTACCCGTTCCTGCTGCAAAAATTATCACCCTGCCCTCTTCTAAATGATGAATAGCCTTCCTTCTTATATAAGGCTCACATATAGTAGTCATAGGTATAGCAGACAACACCCTAGAGACTATAGAGCTTTTTTCTAAAAAATTTTGCAAAATTAAAGCATTAATGACAGTGCCAAGCATTCCAATATAATCACTGCTTGCTCTTTCACAGCCACTTAAAGATGCTGATGCACCACGAAAAATATTCCCACCACCAACAACAATACAAACTTGAACTCCGAGATTACAAACTTCAACTATGTCTTTGGATAGTTTATCTATCACTTCCATATCATGGCCAAATAGCTTTGATCCCATCAAAGCCTCCCCAGAGATTTTGAATAACACTCTGGGGTATTTTACTTCTGAAGTTTTGTTACTTATTTGCACCATCCAAAGTAAGTAACTTATAATTAGCTAATTTAACAGCACTTGATTCTATAAAACCAGCAATCTTCATTTTATCATCTTTTATAAACTTCTGCTCTAGCAGAACAACTTCTTCATAGTATTTAGCCATTCGTCCATCTACTATTTTTTTCGCTACCTCTTCAGGTTTATTTAAGCTCTTTACTTGCTCCTCAATTATAGAACGCTCATTGTTTAATTTTTCTTGATCTAAATCATCTATAGATAAAGCTTCAGGTTTCATAGCAACTACATGCATAGCTATTTGCTTTCCAATCTCTTGTTTATCACCAGATGATTGCAATGCTACTAAAGCACCAATCTTACCTAAGCCATTCATATCACCATGTACATAGCCAGCAATAATCCCATCCTTAGTCTCTAGGTAGCAAAGATTGCTTAACTCTAACTTCTCACCAAGAACCGATGTACCACTCATAATAGCTTCCTGCACTGTACCAACATCTTCATATTTGGCATTTTTTAACTCATCAAGACTAGTACAACGTTCTTGACAAGCAATTGATGCTAAATTTGAAACTAATGCTATGAACTTCTCATTTCTAGCAACAAAATCAGTTTCACAATTGACTTTAACCAATACACCATAATTTTTAGCCAAGCACATAGCAATAAGCCCATCCGAAGCTACTCTATCAGACTTTTTGTCAGCTTTAGCAAATCCTATTGTACGTAACCTATCAACGGCTTTCTTAATATCACCATCGCACTCTTCTAACGCTTTCTTACAATCGCTTAAGCCAAGCCCTGTTCTATCGCGTAATTCCCTTATACTACTTGAATCCATCTTCATTTACTTACTATTACCTCCCTTTCTGTTTCAACCTTAATACGCTTCTTTTTAGTTTGCACAGTATCCTCTTCTTTTTCTTGAATAAGCTCATCATCCTTAACTCTAGACCTTGTCAAACTAGACTCTATTCCAGCTAATATAGAATCAGCAACTAATTTACAATAGAGCTCTATTGATTTTCTTGAATCATCATTTCCTGGTATAGGATAGGCAATACCATCTGGGTCAGAATTGGTATCAAGTACTCCAACTACAGGAATACCCAGTTTTTTAGCCTCTTTAACCGCTATATGCTCTTTGTTAGTATCAATAATAAATAAAATATCAGGAACTGCTCCCATTTCTCTAATTCCACCCAATTCTTTATCAAGCTTTTTTCTTTTCTTTTCAATGTTTCCTAATTCTTTTTTTGTTAAGATGCTATCTTCATCATTGGATATTTTCTCATATTGTATCAAAGTTTTTATCGAAGAAGAAACAGTGTTCCAATTAGTAAGCATACCACCAAGCCATCGATCATTTACATAATACTGACCACAACGAACTGCTTCACTTGCAACAATATCTAAAGCTTGAAATTTCGTACCAACAAATAAAATGCGACCATCTTGAGATGCAACATCGTATAAAGCTTTCATCGCCACCTCTAACAATGGTAATGTTTTTCGTAAGTCTATTATGTGTATACGATTCTGTTGATGTATACCATATATATATGGGGCCATTTTCGCATTCCAGCGACTAACTTTATGGCCAAAATGCACACCAGATTCAGCTAAATCACGTATAGTAACTTTAGGCAAATTTATCATATTTACTCCTCCAAATAGTTTACCTTCCATGGCATAACCCTAATGGGACTATTTGCATAAGCCATGTGTGAAATTAAGTTATTTACATAGTAATAAAAAAGACAAAAAAGCGCAAACAAAAAATATTGACAAGTGGCAACACGTTGATTAGCTTTAAAGTTGCAAACGTTAAAAAGCAATGGGGGGTGTAGCTCAGTTGGTTAGAGCGCATGCCTGTCACGCATGAGGTCGTGAGTTCAAGTCTCATCACTCCCGCCATTACAGCAGAAACACCTTAAAATTCTTTAAGTTTCTTATTAATTTGAATTAATTTCTTTCAGAGACTTGACATGATATTGTAATTGCTGCTTAATCTATTTAATTTTATCGTTAATAATTGGGATTAAATATGTTTATTTCTGAGGTTTTTGCGGCAGATGCGACTAACAATGTATCAGCATCTGTTGCTAGCTTTATTCCACTCATTTTAATATTTGTAGTATTTTATTTTCTCATTATTCGCCCCAATCACAAAAAACTAAAAGAACATAGAAGGATGATAGATCAAATAAAACGTGGTGATACGGTTATTACTTCTAGTGGAATAATAGGTGAAGTAAACAAAGTTGACGAAGTAAATGCACAACTAATACTAGAAATAGCACCAAAAATTGAAATAAAAATCCTAAAGTCTGCTATATCTGAAATCTTAAATAAAGAAATTCAAAAGCCAGTAGCTAAATCTATTGAAAAAAGCAAAGTTGAAAAGAATGGCAAGAAAAATAAACTAGAGGAAAGTAAAAAAGACAAAAATGCTTCATAATTTACGAAGTGTGTGGAATACTAGGTATAGTAAGTAGCGGTGATTCAGTAATACCAACTTTACTAACCGCGTTGCAAAAATTGGAATACAGAGGGTATGACTCTTCAGGTATAGCAATTATAAATAATAGAGGTAAGATAGAAGTCAAAAAATCAGAAGGTAAAGTTGAAAGATTATGTGAAGTTGTTCATGAGAGCAAGATATCTAGTAGCAAAGTTGGTATAGCACATACTCGTTGGGCTACACATGGAGTTCCAAATCTTAAAAATGCTCATCCCATTTATATAAATAATGTTGTTGTTGCTCATAATGGCATGATTGAAAATTACAATATATTAAAAAAGGATCTGGAGGAAAAGGGAGTATCTTTTCATACCGACACTGATACAGAAGTAATACCAAACATATTAACTGCATATCTTAATGAAGGATTGTCACCAGTTGATTCTATATTACAGTGTCTAAACAATTTACAAGGTTCACTTGCTTTGGCTTTATTATTTGCAGAATATCCAGATACTTTATTTGTTGCAAAAAGAAATTTGCCTTTAGCAATAGGATATAACTGTAATAAAGTATTTGCTGCCTCTGATACTAATGCTTTGAGTTCATTTGTAGAAAAAATATTGCATTTAGAAGATAATGATATTGCAGTAATAAAATCCAACGAATTTAGTATATATAATAATGGTACACAAGTTAAACGTAGAACAGAAAATAGCAGTCCAAGAAATTTTCTAATTAGTAAAAATGGTTACCCTAGCTTTATGCTAAAAGAAATTTTTGAGCAACCATATGCATTAAACAAAACAATAAATCAATTTTATAAACAATATAAAGAAATCAACAAAGAATTATTTTCTGAACTAGGTTACATTACTATAGTTGGATGCGGTTCATCCTATTTTGCTGGACTAATAGCAAAGTGTTGGCTGGAAAGTATTGCTCAAATTCGGGTATATCTAGAAATCTCGTCAGAATTTAGGTATAGCAGCGTCAAGCTCGAAGAAGGTAGTATTGGCTTATTCATTTCTCAATCTGGTGAAACTGCAGATACTATGGAAGCACTACGTTATGCGAGATTGCAGAAACAAATGATCATTAGCATAATTAATACATTTAATAGCAGCATAGAAAAAGCCTCAGATATTATATTGCATACTCTTGCTGGACCTGAGATTGGTGTTGCTTCGACAAAAACCTTTTCTACGCAGCTTGCAATTTTAGCATGCTTTGCTGTAGAACTTGGAAAAATAAAAGGTATACTGGGTAGAGAGAGGATAAAGGAACTAAGCGGTGCTATTAATTCTATTCCCGAACATGTTGAGCATGTTTTGAATGTGATGGAAATACAACATATATCAGGCAGTATATTAGAGCACAATAATATAATTATAATTGGGAGAGGAAGCTCATATGGAGTTGCAATGGAAGGTGCATTGAAGATAAAAGAGCTTTCATATATCAACACAATTGGTATTGCAGCGGGAGAAATGAAGCACGGTTCTATCGCTTTGATAGACTCTACTGTACTTGTTATCGCAATTATTCCTTACGATAATTTATTCTTTAAAACGCTATCCAATATACAAGAGATTATTGCAAGAAAAGGTAAAGTAATTGCCTTTAGTGATAAGCAAGGAGCACCGCTCTTAAAGGGAATTTGCATAGATGTGGTGCAACTTCCAGAAGTTGACAATTTTGTTTCTCCAATTATCTACAGTGTTGCTATGCAATTTCTTGCTTATTCTATTGCAGAAAAAAAAGGGTTAGATGTAGATTGTCCGAGAAATTTAGCTAAATCTGTCACAGTTGAGTAACCTATTTAAAGTGAGTTGCTAATTAACAGCTCTAATTGTCAGTTATAAATTACTGAATTTTACTAATAAATTCATTGCTATCATTAGCCCTCTGCGAAAGAATATGTAACTAATGTAAGGATGAGAGAGGCTAAAATCCACGCCTCAAATTAACAAGATTTGCCATTATGGTTACCAGAGACAACTTAACCTAGCAAGCAAGAATTAACTAACAGAAAAATTGAAAACTAATATCAGTTTCTTAATGTAATGCTACTAATATTTTTCTAAAAAGCAATATGTTTTCTATTCAGGAAAGTCTACATCGCCATAACAATATTTACTAGAATGAGGTCTTGTCTCACTGTAAAAACGCAACCAATGATCAACGTCTATCTGAAGATCTTCTAATAAATTGTAGATTGTTTTACAAAAAAAGAGGAGTAAATGAGAGTTCAGTAACTTGATTATAGAGTTGTACTGCCTTTCCATATTTGAAGCAAGTTGTTATTCTACCTCAAACCATAGCACAAAGTAAATATGGCATTTTATACTAAAATTTTCTGTTTATGAGTTATATTATGTAAAGATACTATTTGACATTGAGCTTTAAAGATATTATGTAATAGCATTATTTAATATGTGAGGTTTATTATGGCTAAAGTAAGTGCTGGTGAAAACTCAAAAAAGCTTAAAGATGGTAAAAATCAGCCCATATCACCAAAAAAGTTCAAAGGCAGTCAGTATATGTCACCAAAACGGAGCCAGAATTCTGGTGAAAAGCTATGGAATGTATTAGAATCATTAGAAGAAGCAAAATCAGAGTTGAAAAAAAGAAAGTTTGAAATAGAACTAAAAAAAGACACTAAAATATCAGAAGAAGGAATAGAAAAAGTAGTGGAATTGGAAAGGAAAACAGAAAAAGAGATAGAAGAAATAGCAATGCCAATATCAACGTTACTACTTAAGGAAACAATAATAAAATTACAAGGAACAAAAATAATAAATTTTTTTAAAAAATTAGAAAAACAAGTAAAAGAAATGCAAGAATTATGTAAGAAACTAGAATTAAATGCTAAAATAGAAAAAGAAGATCTAAATAAGCTCGAGGACATAAAGAAAGAATCAGAAAAGTGTTGCAGAGAGTTAGTGAGCTATATGCCTAATTCAAATAATCCTAGAATGTTGTACACTGCTGTTATTGGTGTTGGTCTTGCTGTTGGGCTGGTAGCAAGTACTATACTTGAACATACAACTAGACTAAGTATATTAGCAATAATTGGCATAGCTACAGCATCTGCACTCGTAGCTGGTGGTGCTACATATGAAGCACTAAGACCTAATACTAAAATAGATGAATCAAAAGAAGTCCAAATAAAGAGTTCTCATCACTCACTTTCCTAATCACACTTTAATTCAAACTTTATCAGTTTTATTCAAGTTGCTTCTAAAAGGAGAATATCAATGGTGTCCTCCTTACTGATTTGGTTAAAATGCAGAAAACGCCTATGTCAAAATTTACACAGATGTTAAGTGCTGCCACTAATTCCCAGTTAGTACAATTTGTGTATCTTATTGACATATTTAATTTATTCTGTTACAATTTTTACTAATTAGGTTGAGGTAAAACAATGAAGAGTTTTAAATGGCTACTTAATCAAGTCAGACTTTCATGGATTAGCTTAATATCAAAAGTAAAGAGCTTTTTTCAAACTAACGATACACATCATCAAACAACTGCTAGCAATGGAAATGACCATACAAAAAAAATAAGTATAGAGAATAAAATAGAAACGAAAGGTAATGAGATTGATTTAGAGGATGAACAGGATGTGTTTGAGGATGCTCTAACAGGAGAAGAGCTAGATGAAGAAGAATTTTTTTATGCTGTTGAAAGTTTTTGAACAGGAAGTTAATGCTAATAGAGAAAAAAAGGAATATGAAAAAAATAAGTACTATAGTCTACAAGATGGTCTACAAGAAAAAAATGAATTTGATCACACAACGCACACTCTTACACTTGCTTTTGAAATTGAAAAGCCATTTCCAGACTCTGACCTTAGTAAATTTAAGTTATGCGAACTTAAGCAAAATGGTGATAAATATACGTTTGTCTTAGAAAATGATCAGAAAAATCGAATAGAATTACACTCTGAATATCTCAATATTTGAGAAACACAGTAAAAAAGGAGCTTACACCGAACTTTTTTCTCAAGAAGAAAATAGAATTAGCAATGATATTATAATACCGCTACAAGTTCCAAAAGAAGCAAGCATACTTACCAAAGAGTGCAATTGGCTAATAAGAAAGGTTGTAGGTGAAATACCAGATTATCCAGTGGGCAAATCGCTTGAATACTGCAGGAGTCATGTAAATTTCTCTCTTAACTCAAACAATACTATATCTCTTTTTCTAACATCAGAACTGATAAAACTTGCAGCTAAATCATCAGGTACTCCAACAGAAACAAACTGGCCAATAAAGGATATTATAGTCAGAGGTAGTTTTATTAATCAGCGTATTAATAAGCAAACTAGAGTTGAAAAAGTGATTGAGCCTTATATTGATAAGCATTATATAGTTGAAGAAACTTTTGAAGTAGTTAACGTAGAATGTTCATCAGAGCTGAAGATTTCTCAACCTAGCATATAGCCTTATATTCTTTCATCAGCATGATATAATTTTGTGCAGATTGTGTAATATGTTTTATTTCTTCATTTGACATTTTTTTGAAGAATTGTGCTGGCCTGCCAGCCCATACTTCACCACTTTTTATCACTTTTCCATGTGTCACCAGTGAACCAGCAGCTACCATAGCTTCAGACTCAACAATCGCATGATCCATTATAACAGAGCCCATACCAATAAATGCTTTATCATGTATCATGCATGCAACACACAAAAATGTCCAACCGTCACCATACTACCAATAATCGTGTCACCGCCTGGATTTCTATCTACATGAATTACGGTGCCATCTTGAATATTCGTTTCATCACCTATTTTGATTGATCCAACATCTCCTCTGATCACACAATTAAACCAGATACTCGCATTCCTTCCTATTTCAACGTTACCTATGATACGCACACCATCTGCGATAAAAGAACTTTCATCCATTTTTTGGCTCATAATCTTTGTATTTTAAAATGTGATAGCTCATAATTTAAATAAGGTTTAATACATACTTGGATTCCAGTAGTCAAGTTACTCGGGTAAAGATATTCTTGACTTATGATCCTTATGCTCCTAAAATTTTTATTTTTAGCTCTATTCATAATGTCAGTAACAGTACTTAGTATACTTCAAATAATATTAGTTGTTGTATTGGTAATTTTAGTGCTCCTGCAGCCACCTGGAAGTAGTTCATTAAGTGGCTTTAGTAATTCACAGCAGGGAATGAATTCAATAATTCCGGTAAAGTCTTCTGAAAATCCACTCAGTAGAATAACTTCTATAGTTGCTGGACTGTTCATTATAAATACACTGTTACTATCAGGATTATGTTCAAAAGATGTACATAAAAAATCAATTGTAGAGAAGATTATATCAGAAAAAAAGCAAGAAGGCCAATCAACTTCTGTTCCATTTGAAAATTAATGAAAGAAACCAAGTTTATCTTTGTTACAGGTGGAGTTGTTTCATCACTTGGTAAGGGTTTAGTTGCTTCAAGTGTGGGAGCACTTCTTCAAGCTCATGGGTTCAATGTTCGCATCAGAAAGCTTGACCCATATCTCAACATTGATCCTGGAACAATGAGCCCAGCTCAGCACGGGGAAGTATTTGTTACTGAGGATGGTGCTGAAACTGATTTAGACCTTGGACATTACGAGCGTTTTACTAAAATTAAAGCAACCAAGGACGACAATATAACAACTGGTAAAGTATATAATAAATTATTAAAGAAGGAAAGGTGTGGTGATTATCTAGGCAAAACTGTGCAAATCATTCCTCATGTGACAGATTTAATCAAATCTTTCATTTTTAATGGTACAGAAGATTTAGATTTTGTAATATGCGAAATAGGCGGAACCGTAGGTGATATTGAAAGCCAACCGTTTTTGGAAGCTATACGCCAAGTCAATTATAAACTAGGAAAGCAAAAAGTTATCCTTATTCATTTAACTTTAATACCATATCTCACTGCAGCACAAGAATTAAAGACAAAACCGACACAGCATTCAGTTCGAGAGTTAAACTCTGCGGGGTTACAACCAGATATTATATTATGTCGCAGTGAAAAAGAAATTTCCGATAATCAAAAAGAAAAGATAGCCAATCTTTGCAATGTGTCTTTATCTAACGTAATACCTGCTCCTGATGTAAACCATATATACGAGTTACCGTCCTTGTATAATCAATGTGGGCTCAGGACACAAATTTTGGATCACTTTCACTTAAGTAAGCCAAAACCAAGCTTACCTGAATGGGACCAAATAGTACACTCTATGAGACATCCAACACAAGAAGTTATCGTTTCCATAGTAGGAAAATATACTGAATTTCCTGACGCATATAAATCACTGATTGAAGCATTAAACCATGGTGCAATTAGTAATAAAGCTAGAGTGAAGATAAATTGGGTCAACTCAAGAGAAGAGAATGGAAAATCTATAGATGCAAAGTTTATCAGAGAAAAATTACAAAGCTCTAATTCAGTCCTTGTTCCAGGAGGATTTGGTGATAACGGAATAGAAGGTAAAATATTAGCAATAAACTATGCCCGTGTAAATAACATTCCTTTTTTAGGAATATGTCTTGGTATGCAGCTTGCAGTGATTGAATTTGCTCGTAACGTTATTAAGCTTGAAGATGTACACTCTGAAGAATTTTATACTTGCAAACACCCAATCATCAAGCTCGCTGATGGTAAGAACGTTGATCTTGGTGGAACCATGAGACTTGGAACATACAAGTGTAATGTAAATCCAAATTCAAAAATGGCAAATGTGTATAGTAGTGTCACTATTTCAGAAAGACACAGACACAGATATATAGTTAATTTAGATTATAAAAATAACTTAGAAGAGAATGGAATGATATGCAGTGGTATATCAGAAGATAAAACATGCATAGAGGCAGTGGAGCTAAAAAATCACTCATGGTTTATTGGTGTGCAATTTCATCCAGAATTTCAATCAAGACCATTTTCTCCTCATCCTCTCTTTACATCATTTATTAAGGCAGCTATTGACAATAGAGTTTAATAGAACTGAATAAACTATATTCTAATAGAGAGGTAAAAAATGTTACTAAGAAATAGTAAAGATAGCATTACATATGGATCTGCGACCTTCGAGGAATTGAATAGGCATGTAGAACAAATAATATATAAATTAGAGGAGGATCAAATTATAGAGGATATAATGGAAGAAGTAGTTGTAGCTATAAACGAACTAAAATAGGTAGAAGAAATAAAAAAATATTTAAAGCGAGAAATAGATAGCCTTGTAAAAAGGACAATAGTCCTTAGTGAATTCTATAACCTAGAAAAAATAGAAAAGCCAAGAAAAGAAAATTATATTTACCCAAGCACCTAATGTTTAAGTACCAATACATGGAACTTGCCATAGAGCAAGCAAAACTTGCTCAGAAAGATGGCGAAGTGCCAATAGGTGCTGTAATAGTTAATGGAAACAATATCATCTCCTCTGCACACAATATATCTAATGATCCAACTGCACATGCAGAAATGTTAACAATTAGAAAAGCATTTTCAACTTCCACGCTTTATGAAGCTGAAATGTACGTAACGTTAGAGCCGTGCCCGATGTGCGCTCAAGCTATCTCTTTTGCAAAAATTAAACGTCTGTACTTCGGGGCTTACAATCCCAAAGGTGGAGGAGTTGAAAACGGCACTAGAATATTTCAATTCTGTAACCACATACCTGAAGTTTATGGTGGAATATTAGAAACAAAATGTTCTCTTTTATTAAAAGATTTCTTTGAGAAATTGAGAACTTAGTTTAAGATCTGTGAGATTGTTTCAATATTTTTTGAGTAAAATCTGTATTATAACTCTTTCGTATATTTGACCAATTTGCTCATTCAACGTACATAAGGGATGTTATTACGATAACTCCGTTGCAGAAAAGTTTACTCAAAAGGGAGCTTCTTATTGATACTTCTCAACGTTCTGTTCAACAAACTAGAACTTCCATATTTGAATACGTAGAAATTAGATTTCTTGCACTACTGGAATCTAGATTTTCTTGCTAAATCCCAGACTGGCTGGTTATGCAAGAAATCTATTTTTTATCATAAATAACTTAAATATTATATTATAAACTCTGCTAAATTTATTCTCACAACAAAAACTTCTTCTCTACTTTTTTTTGAGTAAGGTCACCAATTCTATTTTTCTACAAAAGTGTTCTCTGAACTAAAAAATCCAGAGAACATTCTCTCTTATATCAACTCATTATCAATGGAAAAAGAACTAACCTCATTATCATAAGAGTAAGGAGTTGTTCTTTGCACATTATCAAAGACAGCTTTTAATAGTACTTCCTTATCACTATCCCATGCAACTTTCTCCATAATTGCATTATAATCTTTACACTTTTGATCATTTCCACAGTCCTTGATTTTACCATTAAGCTTTAGATAAGGCTTTAATGAATTATAGTGTACTTGAGTATTATTGCCCTCTTTATCTATCATATTCCCTGCGTTATTAACAATTATCAATGGTGCAACTTGTTTCGCTTTCACAATACTTGCTCCACCGGAGTCTTTGATGAGATCAGGACATGATTCTCTAGAAAAAAAATTCTTGTTTAATTCTTTATTATCATAACCATTGCCAAATTGGCAAAAACTCTTAACATTCTCATCCTGACAGGCTAACTCTTGTGGATTATCAATACATTTAAGACATTTCGTATTACCAAAGTTAGCTACTGAACTAATAGTATCAGTAAAGGCAAATTTAAAATTTACTGCACCATAAACACCCTCTGATCCCTTTTCTATATATGGCAAAATTTTAGAATTACTATACATCTCAGGATAGAGTTCTTTTAATAAATCAGATGTATTAAAACCTTGATAACCTATCTTATTATCCGATTTATACAAAGTAGCCTTAGGCCCACAAATTTCTGGCAGGCTACGATCTGGTGTTATTTCTCGAGATGTAATTTCTCCACTTTCATTCCCTCCTTCATTGGTAACATGTTTGCCTCTATCATTTTCATTCCCTCCCTTAATACTAGGTTTATCTGTACCGATTCTTTTCTCATTTTTACATTCTTCAGCTGCTTTTTTATACCACTCAGTCTCTGCTTTTGCCATGTTAATTTTACACTTTAAAAGTTCTTCTTTTACTCCTTCAATCTTACTCTGCATCACTTCTTCTTTCTCCTGTTCAATTTTGTACCTCAAAACTTCCTCTTTTGCTAGTTTAGCTTCTAATTTTGCTTGTTCAGCTTCTGCTTTAATATCATCACATTTTTCCTGATTAATTGCCTGTCCACCGTTTTCTTTCATCTTCTCAGCATCTTTTTTACACTGTATTAACTCATCTTTTGCTGCCTCAGCTTCATTCTTAGTTTGTTCTACCTTCTCTCTTTCTTCTTGAACCTTTGACTTTAATTCACTAGTTTCTGCTTCTAATTGTGTAATTTCTCTTTATGATTCCACAGCATCTTTTTTACACTGTATTGACTTATCTTTTGCCTTCTTAGTTTCATCTCTACAGTCACGAAGTAAATCTTCTTCTGATTTATCATCCTCTTCTCCCGCAACCTGATCTCCTAGATTTTCGACTTGCTCACCCTCTTCACCATAAAAAAGTTTGTTGGCATATAAATTACTATTATTAACTTGATCGCTATAGATATTGTTTGACATTGTGACCTTCTATATAGTCAAAACTGGAATTAAATTAGAGTATAAAAGCTAAGAATTCAACATGGGTAAAAGAAACCACAGCTCAGGAAATCTAAGGTTAACTCAGAAATTATTATAAGCCAAAATGATTAAAAATTTTATAACTTATATTGTAGATCTAGCATGATAACCAACAATTAGATTTTCTTCAATTTCCACCTTACTCACCAGCTTGACACAGTCCATCTTTATTCATTAGAGAGCCGTGATTCTTCTACTCTCTAATGATTAATCACTTGTCAGTTTTGAGTGTAGTAGTTGATAGCCTGTACGTAAATACGTTGCTTTTGTTCTTTAGAAATTTTTAGTCTACTATCTTTATCCAGAAAAAAATTGTAAAATTTCTATAGTTATGGTATAATTATAAATACTGCTTGCCAATAAGCTGAGTATAAAAATGCCGTTCGGACAAATCATTATATATAGTACGGAACTACTTGCTGTAATTGCAGTATTTCTCTTTTTGAGAAAAATATACAAAAATCATATTAGAAAAATTATATTTCCTCTAAAAGTTCTCAAAAAAGAGTGGGAAGAAAATAGAAGATTTAATGAATTATATCAAAAAAATAAGCAAAAAGAGTTGATGAAACAACAGGAAATGTTAAGGGAGAAACAAAAGAATATGCAAGTTTACAAAGAAGATCTAGAAATAGTTGATATAGCAAAACCGCTAGGTAAATGGACAAAGATGGTTATGATGGGTAGCGTTTTAATGAAGCATTTTGCACAATTGATACACAGAGAAGGTAATAAAAAAGGATTTTGGGAGCTGTTTATAAAAGCTCAGTCTTCAACTAAGGGTAAGTATAAAGGAAAAGGCAGATGACGTATCCGTTGTATAACCTGCTTTCTGGCATTAAACTTCTTAAGTGTTATAGTCAGTCAAGCACTGGGATGACACCATCTGCTACCTACAAACCCAATGTTCGTACAGTTGTATGTCAAACACTGACTGTTTGTTGTGCAAGCTATCCAATGTTCATACACTGAAGTGTTTAGGCTCCAAGTTCTCTTTAAAGGTCCAATAGATGCTTGAATGTAAAAATCTATCCTGTGCTCGTAATAACAAAGTATTATTTAAAAACCTCAATTTTAAAGCTGAACCAAAATCAAAAATCTTAATCACTGGTCCAAATGGTAGCGGCAAAACCAGCTTAATCAGAAGTTTATCTGGACTTTTGCCGCCAGTGTCAGGTAATATAATGTACCGTGGAAAAGATATATATGATGACCTAAAATCCTATATACCTTCCATGGTCTATATAGGCCATAAAAATGCCTGTAAAGATAGCTCAACAGTTGGTGAAAACATACAATTCTGGGCAAGAATACGGAATACTAGAGAATTAATTATGGCAGCCGTTTGTTGCTTACAGTTGCAACCTGTACTTAATATCAAATATAGTGAACTTTCTGCAGGCTGGAAAAGAAGAGTTGCGCTTGCTCGCCTGTTAATTTCTAATGCAAACATTTGGCTGATAGATGAACCATTCTGTAATCTTGATAGCACAACATGTGAATTAGTATTGAACCTAATCTCAATACGCTCTGAGCAAAACGGTATAGTAATTATTACAGGACATAGCTCTACAGAACAACTGTGTGACTTCAAGACAATCGATATACGTGATTTTAACAGACCTCTTGTATAATTTTTGGCCTTAAAATTAACTCATCTCTTTCAAAGGATCTATATTAAAAATAGAAAGCCCAGAAGAGATTACGTGCGCTAAGGCTTGGACGAGAAACATTCTTGCAGCGGTGAAGTTCAAGTTATCTTCTAGTATGAACCGCATGTTTAAATCACTTTTGCCATACCCCCATAAAACGTGAAATGCTTCTGCAACTTCAAGTAAGTAGAAAGTAATTCTATGTGGCTCACAAAGCCTTGCAGATATTTCTACCACATCTGGCCACTTTGCTAAGGTTTTTATGAGGAATAGCTCCCCATCTGTCTTTAAAAGTGAAGGGTCTGCTGTTGGGAGCTCTTTTGGAGCATTACGCATTAACGAATGAGCACGGGCGTGCGCATATTGCACATAAAAAATAGGGTTGTCTTTTGACTGTTCTTTAACTTTAGCAAAATCAAAGTCCAAGACCATATCATTCTTGCGTGTTAACATTATAAAACGAGTTATATCCCTGCCAACCTCTTCCACTACATCCCTAGCTGTAAGAAAATTTCCTGATCTTTTCGACATCTTAACAGGTTTGCCATTTTCGAAGAAATTCACAATATTATGCAGCTTTACCTCTATCTTTGCTTGATCATCACTGAGCGCAGAGACAACTGCTCTAAGCCTTTTAATATAACCGCCATGGTCACTGCCGAGCTCTACGATCATATTGTTAAAACCACGTGATATCTTATCAAAATGGTAAGCAATATCCGATGCAAAATAAGTCCAGCTACCATCCTCTTTTTTTAGTGCGCGGTCAACATCATCACCAAATGTTGTAGAGCGAAATAACATTTCTTTTCTGGAAGTCCAACTTTCACTTTCTTTGCCTTTTGGTTTCTCCAAGTATCCTTCATACACAAGACCCTTATCAGATAATATCTTTATACTCTCTTCGATTTTGCCATTTTTTTGTAGCTCATACTCTGAAGTAAAAATATCATGATTGACTCCAAGCAAGCTCATGTCCTCCTTTATAAGTTCTAAGATAGAACTTAAAGTATATTCTCTAATTACTCGATTATCTTCCTCTTCTCTAAGCTCCTTGCCATATTTTTTAGCTAGCCCCTTCCCTATTGGCTTTAAATATTCACCTGGGTATAAACCTTTTTCAATGCTAACTTTCTCTCCCAGAGCTTCCTTATACCGCAAATATACTGACCGAATTAGCGTATCTATCTGTGCTCCAGCATCATTGATATAGTACTCCTTAGTGACATTATAGCCAACTTTCTTTAGTAAATTTGCTAAAACATCACCAAACACTGCCCCTCTTGCATGACCAATATGTAGTGGCCCAGTTGGATTTGCGGATACAAACTCAACATTGATGGCCTGATTGTTTCCAATTTTGAGAGTGCCAAACTCCATTTTTAGCTCATTTATTTGCTTTAAAATCCCATGCCATACTTCCATTTTCAAGTGCATATTGATGAAACCAGGGCCCGCTATTTCCACTTTTGCAACTTCACCAAAAAGTTCAAACTCTTTAGCTAAAACTTCTGCGATTTCAATGGGATTCTTCTTTTCATGTTTTGCAAGCACCATAGCAACATTTGTATAGATATCACCATGTGCTCTATTGCTTGGAGGCTCTATGATAAAGTTTGTTGCATTCGTGCTTATAACACCCCTTTGCCTCAACTCATTTAACTTGCTGGAAATGAGAGAGGAAACCTGCTTGAAAATATTCATTAACTAAAAAGCTATAAGACCTGTAGCAGTATAGTGGATAAATGGGGGAAGTTGAAGGGTTATCTTGTGTCAGCTTGTTAATACACTTGACAATGACTGAAGTCTATGCTATAATAAGAATTATATTAACAGAGGAGTTATAAACATGATGGAAGTAGAACTTAATAAATATGTTAATGGTAATACCTTAGACTTAAATAGTCTACATATACACATGGAGAAGTTAATAAACTTTTTACAAAAGAATCCAAATATTACAAGCCTTATCTTACACGACTGTTATATTGATGCTGAGGGTGCAGAAGTTTTAGATGAAACATTAAAGAATGTTAATGCTCCGAATCTTACTGAGTGTAAAGTAACTTCTAGTATTATGGGTAATCAAGGTTCAATAGCAATCACTAAATTATTAGAGAATGGTAACTTTCCAAATCTTGTTAAGCTTGATTTAATTTCTAATAATATAAGCCCTGATGGTGGAGTAGAATTTATAAATGCACTAAAGAATGGTAGTTTTTCAAATATTACTGAGTTTAATTTACTTTCTGACAGTGTCTGCGATAAAGGTATAGTAGCATTACACGAATCATTGAACAACAATAAGCTTCCAAATCTTGTTCAGTTTAATTTCCCCTTTAATCCTACTAATGATGAAAGCATAGAAACGCCAAGCGAACATCTATTCGCTGACAGCATTATATAAAGGTTTTATTTGTTGCTATTATTCAAATTTACCTATGTTGAACTATACAAAAGTGTCACAAAATCCATATATGTAATTTGATTAGAATTTTACCGTCACGCTGAGTAAGGTTACTCATTCTATTTTTCTACAAAAGTGTTTTCTGAGCTGAAAAGCCCAGAAAACATTCAGTCTTATATAAAATTAGTATCAACGGAAACAGAATTATCCTCATTGTCATAATAGTTGAGGTTTGCTTCTTGAGTACTATTATAAGCAAAAGCATTTTTTGATAGTACTTCTTCCTCATCCCTTCTATCACAGCCTTTTTCATTAAAGCCATATTCATCATGGCCATCCTCTTGGACTTGTATTTTTAACTTCTCAGCTTCTGCTTTTGCTTGCAGAACCTCCTCTTTACATTCCGCTTCGTTATCATAGTAAAAGAAAGTCTCATCTTGATTATCATTGGCACCAGGAGAATAACTTGGGAGAGCAGGTATTTTCAGCTTTACTTCCTTATCAGAACTCCACAGACCCCTCTCTACAGACTCTTTAACTTCTTCTAATTGCTGCGGAGACTTACCGGTTGAATCTTTTATCTCACCTTTATAATTTAAACGATCCTTTAGTATAGCATACTTATGTTGAGCAATTTTGTAGCCAGCTTTATCTATTATAGAACCGTCCTTAGTGACGATAACCATTGGAGCCTCTAGTTTTGCAACTATAGTTTTACCTTCACACTCCCTTAATTTTGCTAACGGAAGATCTAAAATCAAATTAGGACACTTTTCATTCAGAAAAAAGTTTTCACTATTAATAGGACTGCTGTAAGGTACAGCAGTTGGACAACAAGCACTTGTGTTGATGCTTCGAATCTCCTCTCGACATTGTAAACCAGCAGCTCCTTTTGCACCTCCTTTATTACACCACATGTTACTAGGTGCGGCAAACGTAAAGTTTATATTTTTTCCACATTCTTCATCCTCTTGACACCTAAAAGTTATACCAAAATTTTGTGCATGATATTGATCCTCACTTTTGCTATCAAAATGACTCATGATCTTATCGTTTTTCATTAAATCAGGCAAAAATTGTTTCAAAAGGTCTCTTGTAAACCAAGCAGGCTTACCCACGTGCTTTTCTGCTGAATATTTTTCAGCATTCTCCCCGCACATTTCTTTATCAATATGACCCAGATTGACAAGTTTACCTTCTATGACTTTATCGTCTCCATCTTTATCATCACTATCCTTTTCTTTCTTGCCATCTTTATCATCACTATCCTTTTCTTTCTTGCCATCTTTATCATCGCTATCCTTTTCTTTCTTGCCATCTTTATCATCGCTATCCTTATTAAAGCCGTCTTTATCTTTGTCGCCTTTATCGCGGCCATTTTTATCACGCTTACAATCTATCTCATCCTCTATTTCTTTTTTTATTTTATCCTTTATCTCATTCTTAGTCTTATCATCAATCTCAAACTTAAGATCTTTCTCTAGTTCATTTTTAATCTTTTCCTTCAGTTCATTCTTAATCTTGTCATCAATCTCAAACTTAAGATCTTTCTCTAGTTCATTTTTAATCTTTTCCTTCAGTTCATTCTTAATCTTGTCATCAATCTCAAACTTAAGATCTTTCTCTAGTTCATTTTTAATCTTTTCCTTCAGTTCATTCTTAGTCTTGTCATCAATCTCAAACTTAAGATCTTTCTCTAGTTCATTTTTAATCTTTTCCTTCAGTTCATTCTTAGTCTTATCGCCAATCTTAAACTTAAGATCTTTCTCTAGTTCATTTTTAATCTTTTCCTTCAGTTCATTCTTAGTCTTGTCATCAATCTCAAACTTAAGATCTTTCTCTAGTTCATTTTTAATCTTTTCCTTCAGTTCATTCTTAGTCTTGTCATTAATCTCGTACTTAGGGTCTTTACCATCATCTAGCCTTGTATATAAATTAATTTTCAATTTATTTGAATAAGGGAAAGTGTTCTGTAACATAAAATTGCTCCATTAATAAATAAAGGTTACTAAAAAGTTAACATAAAATAGAAATGTATACTAACAATGTATACACCTTCATTACTTTCATATAATATAAACAATACCTTCTGGTACTGACATTTGTTCAGGAGAAAATGCTGATTCTGTGCGCGTATCTATTATAGAAGCATTTATCGCATCCACACAAGCTTTGCATTCAGGATTATTATCACATTGTCCTTTGATACGATTGTCTGGACCAATTTCAAGATTGTTGTCACTCTTATCAATAATTTCTTTACATTTTGCAAACATTAAACCACTAGATTTCTTAGTAATGGCATCTTTAATCTCTCCAGAAACTGCATCAACTACTATTGAAAGCCTTGAAAAGTCAATTGGTTTTTTAGGTTCTGGACAAGCAGGACACTCAGGACAAGGAGGTATTTCTACCTCAGGACATTTTACATCAGGACAAGGAGGTATTTTTACCTCAGGACATTTTACATCAGGACAAGGAGGTATTTTTACCTCAGGACATTTTACATCAGGACAAGGAGGTATTTTTACCTCAGGACATTTTACATCAGGACAAGGAGGTATTTTTATATCAGGAAGCTGTATATTTAATTCGAGTCCATCACGATACGGATCAAAGTGGTTATGGCAATGTGGGTTAAAGTGGTTATGACAATGTGGATCAAAATTATGATGGTACCGTGGGTTAGTTGTGCAAGCTGTGCGCGTAGGAATGCATGAACCAACACGTGGAGATGAGGAAAAATTATAATTCATAAGAATCCTTTAAAAAATAACTATTAGATTATTATAGGATAAAAAAGTTAATGATTTAATAATTCTAAGGTTAAAACTAGCATATACAAACTTACAGTACATTTCAAAATACGATTTTAATATAGAAGATATTCGCATTGAAAAGCTTTGCCACAGCAAAATGCTGCTAAGATTTCAAGAAAAAGCTGTCAGTAGTCAAATTTATTGTATTTTAAAGCAAAATGTGAAGCACATGGTTTTCCATGTGCTATTGGAAGTACGTATATCAAGAGTGAAAGAACGTACGTTTGTTAGTGATTTAAATCTAATCTCTTAGCAGAAAAAATCAAACGTATCACAAGGATTATAACATGTATCATAATAGTTATGATATGAGTTAAAATGATTGTGACACAAATTAGTAGCACAAGGTGCGTATGCAGGTGCAGAAGCTTGTGCACAGTGCGAAATTGGTGCTGGTAAAACTTGTGTTGGCACAACCTGTGTTGGCAAATTGAAAGCCGTACAAGGTGATTTTGGGAAATGACTATAATTATAAACCATAATAATCCTTAAAAAAATACTATGATATTATTATAAGTTAAAATAATTAAAGATTTAATAACTTTCATTATCAATCTAGCATAACAACCAACAAGTATGACTCAAATTTTCCTTCAGTTTTTACTATATCCTCACCAATTTTGCATACAGCCCATCTTTACTCATTAGAGAATCATGAGTTCCCACTTCTTCTACTTTCCCGCAATTAATCACTATAATCTTGTCAGTTTTGAGTGCGGTTGATAGCCTGTGCGTAATTACAATTGTTGTTCTGTTTTGCATCAACTTGCTAAGTGCTTTTTGCACTAGGTTTTCACTTTTATAATCAAGAGCAGAGGTTGCTTCATCCAGTATTAAAACCTGAGGGTTTTTGAGTATGGCTCTTGCTATTATGATGCGCTGTTTTTGTCCTTCAGAAAGTTTCAGTCCTCTTTTTCCTACAAATGTATCAAATTTATCCGGCAGCTTATCAATAAATTCCATCGCATAAGCGCTGATAGCTGCTTGCTTCACCTCTTCATATTCAGCATCTGGTTTACCATATAGTATATTTTCCATTATTGAACAAGAGAATATCATATGGTCTTGTGGCACTAAGCCAAACAACGATCTGAGGTCATTTAGCGCAATTGATTTGATGTCATGCCCATCAATAGTAATACTGCCTTCACTTGGATCGTGAAAACGGAGCAAAAGCTTTAAAATGGTGCTCTTGCCACTTCCAGATGGTCCAACAATTGATACTGATTGGCCTACCTCTATAGAAAATGATACGTTATTTAATGCTGGCTTATCAGCATAAAAAAATGTTACATCATTAAACGAAATTCTTTTTTGAACACTATTGATCCTTATAGGATTATCACTATCTAATATAGAGCTTTTCATGTTCATAAATTCAAATAAACGCTCTACAATTCCAAGACCTCGTTGCAAATCACTGATGTTATCGCTTAGATTGTTTACAGCCCCTGAAGCAAGCGCTGAATAAAACACAAATGAGGAGAGTTCTCCAATGGTCATATTATTACTTAAGACTTCTTTTATTCCAAAAAAAAGCAAAATAACTAGCGAACCTATCACACACGTGATAACTAGAGTTACTAAAATAGCACGTAAGAGTACTAATTTTACGTATGATTTTGATACTGAGTTTAGATGTTTCTGAAAACGAATTTTTTCATTTTCTTCGAGTACAAACGATTTGATAGTTATTATAGATCTAAAATTTTCCTCACTAAATGATGCAAGCTCACTTAATTTATCCTGAGCGAAGCGTGCATAATTGCGAACTTTTTTTCCAAGTGAAGTCATGATAATGAGAAGTATGGGTATTATTGCAGCTGCATATGCAGTGAGGTACAGATTTGTGTATAATAGCATTGCAACACTACCAGTCAGTACAACAAAATTTCTCAATATTGTCAGTAAGCTGCTGTTTATTATCGATTGCAATGCAGAGGTATCAGTAATTAATGCTGAGATAACATCTTGTACGCCTGTGTTCTCAAAGAAACTCGGTTGCAAGTCAGTGATACTGCTATATAAGTCGTATCTGATTCTTGCGATAACTTTCTCGCTGCCAATGCCAATGAAATATAACCGAATAAATGCAGTGAAAGAAATGCCTAAAACTATCAGTATTGAAACTACGAGCTTGGTAGTAAAGTTATGCTCTGCGCCAGAATCAATTATGTTGCTTAAGCCCCTACCAAAAAGAAGAATCGTTAAAGCTGAAAATAGAACTGCAATAAAAGCTATGCTAAAATAATGTAGACTAGGTTTTATATAGTAAAATAGCTGCTTAATGTTAGATCGCATTTTATTTTAAAGTTAAGTATTTAGCTTCAGGAAAAAGTTACAATATTAGTTTACAGTGTACTTCGTTAGAGCAATACGTTCAAGAAACTTTAGCTTGATTTCTACTGAAGGAAAAACGCTGCGCAATTACAGGAAGATAGCAAAAGAACTGTTGGAAGGATGAGCATACCAGAGTTTAATATTCATTTTATTCCAATGTGTAACGCCACTATTCCATAGCTCATATTATAGAACTCAACATTCTTAAAGCCTACCTCTTCAATTTCCATTTTAAAATTAGTTTGAGTTGGAAATTCTCTTATGCTTCTTACTAGGTATTCGTAAGAACCCTTATCTTTAGCAACCATGCTACCAATTTTAGGAATTACTTTAAATGAGTATAAGTCATAAAATTTGGTGAATATCTCATTTTGATAATGCATAGGGGCAAACTCCAAGCAAATAAATTTCCCATCTGGCTTCAATACCCTATATGCTTCACTTAAAGCCTTTTTACGGTCAGAAAAGTTTCGAATACCAAAAGCTACTGTATAATAATCAAATTCAGAATCTTCAAATGGTAAACTCTCTGCATTTGCACATACCCAATTGAAATTTAGCTGATTTGAATTTATTGCTTTATCACGCCCTTTGTCCAGCATGTTTTGATTTATATCACATACTGTAACTTGAGTACTTGGTTCACCTCTTGCTATTCTTATAGCTATATCTCCGGTTCCTCCAGCAATATCCAAAACCTTGGAGTTCTTTTTAAAATGCACACTACTTACCATCTTCTCTTTCCATAGCCTGTGCATTCCAAGGCTCATTATATCATTCATAATGTCGTAGCGATTTGCTACAGAATCGAAAACCTCTTTAACTAATTGTGATTTATCCATATTTTATACAGAGATTAGCAGTTAAATTAATATACTAATGAGAAAAATATACTACAATTAAACATATTTAATCCAGTAAATCATTAGTGTCGACAGCTTTTTCACAAAATATCATCTCTCTTATTATTATATTATCTGTAGCAGTTGTTGATATGGCAACAGACTTATACTCAGTTGCATTGCCAAGTATTGCCAACTATTTTAAGGTGAAAGGTAATATAGCGCAGCTTACGATCAGTTTAAATTTAGTAGGAGTTGCAATATCTGGATTAATTTATGGCCCATTGTCAGACTATTATGGCAGGCGCCTAATAATGCTGATTGGTATGACAATTTTTACTTTGGCAAGTATTGTATGTTGTATAGCTGATAATATTATACTTTTAATATTAATCCGGTTTATACAAGGAGCTGGAGCTGGTGTTGCAGGCGTTGTCGGATATGCAGCAATCAGGGATATGTACTCAGGTAGTGAATACTCAAGAGTAATCTCAAAGTTAAATATGATAGTAGCACTTTCACCTGGAATAGCTCCAGTGGTAGGCAGTTATATAATTTCACATGGTTATAGTTGGAAGTTTTTGTTTTTTATCATATCACTTGCCGCAATTATTATGCTCATTTTTATTTACTTGAAGCTACAAGAAACGCTGACCGTAAATAAAAGTAAAGCCAGTATTAATATCTTCAAGCAATATATATTAATATTTAAGAATTATCGTTTCCTTGGATTTTCAAACATTCATGGATTAACTTTCATGTGGCTTTGGGCATACATTGCTAACTACCCGTTCATATTTGAATCAATGGGCGTTGAAGTACAATATTTTGGCTATCTCATATCAATCATAGTTATATTTTACATAATTGGAACTTTAATTAATAGAAGGTACGTACCAAAAATAGGAGTGAGCAAGATGTTAATAATAGGTTTGGTATTACCGATGATATCGGATGGTTTATTGGTATATTTTTATCTCGCAAACAAGTTAAGTGTACTTATTCTTCAAGTTCTTTGGATTCCGAGCAATATCGGGCTTGCACTCGTAATCAGCAATAACGTAACTTCTGCTTTAGAAACAATCAAGGGTATAGGGCTTGGTAGTGCAGTCCTCTCATTCTGCAATATGATGTTTGGAGCTATTGGAATATATATAGTAGGAAAATTTTTTCACTATAGTATTTTACCAAATTTACTGTTAACAGTTGCATGTTCTATAATTGCAATTCTTATATATAGTTTACTTAAATATACTGAAAAACACAGAGAAGGCTGATTACAATAGATTTCTTATATAACCTTATGAAGGTGTAATTTCGGTATGTGGTGCTGGCATCCAGAGAACTTTATCTGCAGAGTTCATTGATTATTAGCAACTGTACCATGATAATACAATTTCTATAGAAAAGTTCAGATGAGTGGCAATTTTATTGATTATACACATTTTAACAGCTCCCTAAATCAGGGTGAGAAAGTTCGATTAGCTGAAAAGACTCACAAAGTTAGGGAAATCTTCTTAAAATATATCAGCAATGATGTTCATAATATGTCAGTTGAGGTTCTTAACACCTATGATTTTGGAAAAGAATATAATGATATATTTAAACAACCAAACAGTATTCATGTACAATTTGGAGATGTTGGAGATAAAGTATTAATTTACTCATGGCCTCGTTACAACGAGTTTGATGAAAGTAAATGGAAAAATTTTTTATCACAACTAACAAAGGATCATAATCTAAAATTTATTGGAACTGGGCCACTTGAGTTTAAATATGAAGGTTTTAATTACAGTGTGTATCCTCCAGCTTTCAACTTTTCACAAAAAGAAATATCTTCAAGACAAATCAATAAAGTTTATACCCTTTTCAAAGCGACAATTTCTGATGATTATAAAGATTATGAACCTTTAGCTTTCAGCTTTTCACAAGAAGAAGTAAATAAAATTATAGAAAATATTAAAAGATCTCATAAGTCAATAAAAAAGCAAGTCATTGACCATTACCAATCATCAGGAAAAGATTTTGTTAAAAATGATTTAGACTTCATAAAGATTGGTACCGATATAAATAATAAAACAAGATTTAGTTCTGTAATATATTTTAACAAACCCAATGGTGTTAATGAAATTAAACTAGAATTATATAAAGCGACTCCCTTACACTTATTTGCTAAGCTTGGGGACAGTTTTTCTCAGCAGCTAGAAGATGATCTAGATAAGGGGGCAGATGTTAATGCAATAGATGAAAGTGAAAAGACCCCTTTACATTATGCTGCTAAAAATGGTCATATAGACATAGTAAAAATTCTATTAGCAGTAGACGGAATCGCTATCAATGTAAAAGACAAGGATGAAAAAACTCCTTTTGATTTAGCTAAAACAGAAGAAATAAAAGCTCTATTAAAAAAAGCCGCAGAAAAAACTGATGACAGTTCAGTATCGACAGATAGTGAAGGAGATCAAGAGGAAGATGCTGGACAAGAAGGTAATGTCCAACCAGTTACACAAGAGCAAGACCCAAAGGAAGAACAACAGGAGATCAGTGCAGAAGAAGAAAGTGATGTAAAAATTGAAGCTGCTGATAATGGACATTCTATTGACATAACACTTACACAAAATGGTGTTAGTCCACGAAGTGAATCATCAACAAATGAAGAACAGCCAAGCTCTTTTTTTAGTAGTTTGTTTGGTATACTGATTAAACCTTTTTCTTTAATAAGATCATTTTTGGGTGGATTTTTTTCATGGTTGTTTGGATCTGATGAACCATCAACTGAATCTGATCAAATAATTGCACCAAGTAACTCAGGAGGAGAGGAGCTAACAAACTATCAAGAGGGTGATAATAATATTATATAATAGATTTCTTGCATAACTGGAATGCAAAAAAAAATCAGTTGATGTCATGAAAGTAGCTGACACTGGCACCCAGTTAAATTTACGGAGTATAATGGATTTCAGCGTCAAGCACACAGCTGTACGAACATTCATTTTTGCAGGTAAATTGCACAGCAAATGGTGTCATTCCAGTGCTTGACACTGGCATCCAGTCCTTTCACAGAGTTCCATCCAAAACGTTGTAAAGTGTTTACCAACTTAGGCCCAATCTGGATTCCAGTGTCAAGCACTGGAATGACACCGTCTGCTACGCGAATTGCCCACAAACCACAATGTTCGTACAGCTGTGACTGGAATGACAAGAAAGGGAGCAATGACTTGCACATTCCCCTGAACAGATACCTTGACATTAAAGTTTCTAGGTTTGAGTAGTGAAATCCGATCAGTATGAAAATTAGCAAACTCCTTTTTATTCGCTGTAGAATAAAATTTTTTATTTTAATGAAAAAATTGCTTCCGCATACTCAAGATGCCATTATAATGATGGTAGAGATATTTAGAGAGCTCAAAATCTATCTTGGTCTGCAGACCTTTTAACCAATTTTTCAATAAAAATTCAGCCACATCTGTTGTGTGTACATTCTGAATCTTTTTTATACAGGAGGATTTTATGTCCAGAATTCCAGATATTTGACCTTTACTTTAGCTAATAACAGGCGCCTGTAGTTTTTAGAATTAGTGTTAACACGGTTTTTCTACTTTTTTTTCTTAATGTTTTAACTCAATACACACCATCATCATTTACTGCTTCTAAATATATCATTGCTAAACACACGCCGCTGTGTATTTCTATAGATAACTCATTGCCTAAACTTCGATTAAAGCAAGAATTCTTTCCTGGAAAAGCAAGGTTACTAAGGTACAGTTCCCATTGTAATCCTTTAGTTGATATTTGAGCTTTCGGTATACCAAGTAAGGATATTTTAGTATTTTTTAGCAAAGAGGAAAAATAGCTAATACCTTTTTGTAAGGCGTACCCCACCGTGGGAGGCGAAGGCATATAAAAGATACTATCTGTACTTAAAAAAAAGTTAATATTTTGTAGTATATGATCAATTGCTCCTCCAGTAATACCCGTTACTATTGATGGCAATAACTTTACTGTTTTTAAGTGAGCCATTGCTTTAGAAAAGTCGCAATAATCTTGATCAGGTAGATATACTGTATTTAAATTAGCACGTAAATTCGGATTTATACTATCCAAATCTCCTATTACAAGATCAGGTTTTACGCCAATTGATAGAAGCTTATTTGCTCCTCCATCTACAGCAATAACAGGTATATCTTGTTTAAAAAACGATGAATCAGGTATTTCTCCATTTAGTACTACAATAGAACGATATTCTTGCTCCACGCTACAATGTAGCATATGGTTATAAAACGCTTCGTGCAGTTTTTGCATCGTAGTAACATTTTTGAACAATTGATATTATACTGATCACTAATCCAGCAATATTACTGAGTATCACAAAAGTTAAACCCTGACAAATACCGTAAATAAGCCAAGATGATGAACAAATAAGATAATTCACTAACATTAGCATCGATACGTCACGAGTAAGTTTTGTGATATATGCTCTATATACTTGAGGCAATAACCCAATGAGAGATGTAATGAACGCGATGAAGCCAAAGCATTCTTCAATATTTATATACATACATTTTCCTACGTTTGTTTTAACAAGATCAGGTTCAAAGGGTTGTACTTTATGTACTCTCAGCTTTTTTAGAGCACCCCTAATGCGTGTAATTTATAACATCATTTAGTCTATTAATCAAGAAATTAACAGTGACTTGCATTCATGAAACCCAATCGGCTTCTATGCTAATTATTATCCAAACTAATAGTCGGCTGTGCATCCTGCTCAGAGATCAGAGCAACTAGCAAATTGTTTATCAATTGAACCTTTTGTTTTCCATCCAATTGTAAGCTTTTATTTTTTTCAAAATGGGCTATTACTTCTTCGATAATTCCTATTGCATTTTGCACTATATGCCTTCTTGCAGAGGTGATGGCATGCGCTTGTTGACGCCTCAGCATTGCTTGTGCAATCTCAGATGAATAGGCCAAATGCGATATTCTCGCTTCTGCAATTTCAATTCCAGCAATATTCAATCTTTGTTGTAGCATTGATCTCAATTCATTTGAAATTTTATCAGAATTTTTACGCAAAGATTCCTCATCGTTTTCGCTATCATACGGATAATTACTTGCCAGTTCTCTAATTACCGAGTCACTTTGCACAAAAACGAATTCATGATAATTATTAACATTATAATATGCCTTTGCAGGACTGCTAACTCTCCAAACAATTACTACTGAAATCTCTATCGGACTTCCATTAGCATCATTAACTTTAATTTTTTCTGTGTTAATATTCTGAAATTTCAGAGACACTCTATATTTACTCGAAAACGGAAGCGTTACACATATTCCAGACTTAAAATAAGTTCCAATATAATGACCAAAAAACTCTATCACTCTTGCTTCATTAGGGTCATTAACGAAAAGTGCCTGAAGAAAAGTCAAAATTGAAACAGCAGCAACTCCAAGTGCAATTGTGCTGTCATACACAAAAAGTACCAATAAAATTAACCCTAGCGCTATTAGTACAGGAAAAGCCCGAATTTTACTTAGATTTCTATCACTTATCGTATTTTTATCTGTGCTGTCTTTATCAGATTGCTTTTTCACTTGCACCCTCTCTGCTGATTATTTCATCTACCTTACTTACAAATAATTTAAACTCTCTTAATTCACGATCAGGCAACTTTATCTCATTGCCATGAGCTATCGTAAGCGGATCAATATGTTTACCATTATATATAACTTCATAATGTAAATGAGGTCCTGTTGCAACACCAGTGCTGCCGACATAAGCAATGATCTGCCCCTGCTTTACTTTAGAGCCTAACTTTATATCGCTACTAAATTTGCTTATATGTGCGTAACAAGTTGAATATTCATTTTTGTGTTTTATTTTGATGTAATTTCCATAGCCACCATTCTTTCCTATATATTCTACCACACCCTCTGCAGCAGCATATATGGGACTGCCAAGCTTAGCTGCATAATCTACTCCTTTGTGAAAAGCAATTTTACCGCGAACAGGATGCTTTCTATTACCAAATTTCGAAGATATACGATAATCTCCATTCAAAGGACTTACGAAACTCTTTAAGCTTACACCCTCTTTATTAAAATACCTTTCTTTGCCGTCTTGCGATTTATAATGATATAAGCTAATGGCTTTATTGTTTGTTGTCAGTGAAGTATATAAAATTTTTTCTTCAGCTTTCTGATTACCGAGTGATTTCTCAAAAAGAACCTCCAACTTACCTTTTGGCACAATGTCTTTTTTAAAACCTATACCAAAATCTTTATATACGTTGATTAATTTCATCACCGTATTTGGCGCCAAACCTCCTGCATCAAAAAAAGAGGATTTTATGTCACTGGATATGAATGATAGCTTTCTATCACTTTCTGTCACCAAAGCAGCTTTTTTTTTCCTGATCCCGTCTTGGAATAACACTGGAGAGTGGGTTAGTGTCATTCCAGTGCTTGACACTGGAATCCAGCTTTTTAATCGAAAATGTTGTATAGCGTACTGTTTATAATCAATTTTGCTAGATTCCAGTGTCTGGGCACTGGAATGACAATAGTCTTTCTGCACAAATGTTTCAGTTGCATATGCTGGTAAAATACAAAGCAGTGGAAGTATTACCAGCCTCATAGTTTATCAGCAAAAATAAAATTACCTTCAACATACTGCACATCATCATTATCTTCTAGCTCTTCAACTAATATAGATAATTTATCAATTAATTCTTTGTCGCTAACTTCAATCAGGTCCTTTGGTTGCCATGAAAGACGAGCAAGTTCTGGTTCTCCAAATTTTGTATAGAAAGCGTCACGTACTTTACCAAAGTCTTTTACTTCACAAGTTATAACATATAATTCTTCTTTGTTATTTTCCTCAACATTCAATACTTCTAATTCAATTCCATAGTTAAATAAATCTTCAAAATTTATACCCTCTGCTTTATAGACAATTAAGCCTACATGATCGAAAAGGTAACTCACACATCCTGTTTCTCCCAAATTACCGCCTTTGCGAGAAAAGATATAACGTATCTCAGAAGCAGTTCGGTTGCGATTATTTGTCAGAGCATGGACAATAAGTGCAGCACCAGAAGGTCCGCAGCCTTCATATTGTATTTCTTCATAACTTTCTCCAGCAACGTTACCAGCTGCATTTTTTATTGCTGTTTCTATTTTATCTTTTGGTAGATTTTCCTTTCGCGCAGCAAAGATAGCAGAGCGAAGACGTGGATTGAGTTCGGGATCAGGCAGCCCTTGTTTTGCAGCAACTGTTATTTCCCTAATGAGCTTCGTAAATTTTTGCGAGCGCTTTGCATCCTGAGCACCTTTTCGATGTTTTATATTTGAAAACTGTGAATGACCAGCCATAAGAAAACTAATTAACCCCTTCTACTAACATATTTTCATACTGCTCAGCTTCTAAGTCAAGGCCAAGAGCTAAGTGAGCTGTTATTAAATAACTAATAACTCTAGAAGAATATTTAGAATCTTTATCGCTTATCATATTTTGAAAACGCTTAATTGCTGCTAAATATTCACCACGCTTTAGGTAAAATTCACCAATAGAATACTCTTTTTTTGATATATGTTCTGTGATTAATTTTTCTTTTTCTTTGATCTCTTCTATATATTCGCTATTCGGAAAAAGATTAATATATTCAGTAGCTAGCTCTAAAGTTTTATATGCAATTTGTTGCCCAAGCTGCACTTTGTTAATTTGCATGTAATAAGATAATACTCTTAAGTAATATACATATGGCAAATCTTCACCATTTGGATAAACGTATATATAATCATCCATATCACTTGCAGCACCGCTGTATTTACCCATATTATAGTGAGAAAACCCAGACAATAATTTGGCTTTCATTGCCCAATAAGATAAAGGATACAAATCCTCTATCTTTTGAAATGCTCTAATAGCTTGCTTATATTTTTTCTGATCATAAAGCTTAACTGCCTCCTCATATAGTTCAGTTTCAGTGTGTTCAAGGTCATTCGCATATAACTGCGTAAAGTGGCAAATTAGAAGAAAAAAGCATATGATTAAAGTCTTATACATAAGATTTTTTTTGATCAAAATAAAGTATAGACTAAATATTACCTAAATAAACAAATTTTTGGCATTATCATCGAGCAAAAACCTGCCCTTCCCGTATATTACCTATACCAGCACCTGTTGAAACACCTTTTCCACTCACTTCTACGTTCTCTAGCTTTCTAATATAAGAATGTATGATCAATCCACTTCCGACCATCAAAAGAGCAATACCTACTAGACCTAAAGCAGGTCCAACAGCAGATAATGCTACTTCAGAAATCAACATTATCCTCCTGACTAGTAATAAAGAAGAACCAGCAAGCATTAACTTAGCTGTAGACATATTGCTTGTCTTTTTTTCAGATTTCTCATCAAAGCCTTGATCTTTTTCTACTTCAGAATTTTTATTTTTCTTGTACTCACAATAGCAAAAAGTAGCACTCGCTACAAAGTAGAATATACTAGAAATTGAAAAAGCTACGTCTTCTATTATTCCTTGTGCCAATGCTTCGCTTACTATGCTAGCCACAATAACTAATGTAACTAAAGCAGCATCAGCATAGTTACAGTAATCATCAACTGTATAAGGAATATCTCTCTTTTCTTTTTCTCCATCTTCAATATTCTCCAACTCTCGTTCTTTTTCTGCTATTTTTCTATTATTATAAATTAAATATAGCGTGCAAATAAGAGATAAGACTGTGAAAGGTAATATAATATGGCCTAATGCACCGCTTATAAGGCCAAGTAATACCTGATCGCTACATGTTTTTTCGAGCTCAATTGCCATCAGCGATGCAAATGGAACCATTGTTGCCAATGATACACATTTTCTATTTAGCTCTCTTTTTTTTAACGTTAATAACTCCTGTTCCAGCTTCTGCTTTTTTTTTCCTTCTTCAAGTATTAATAATTCTTGCTCAAGTTTTTTTCTCTTTTTTTCTTCTTCATCAACTGTTGACCAGAAATCTCGAAAAAAATCCTCTATTTTAATATCTTTCTCAGAACTTGATCTCTTAAAGGAAGACTCAGTATTAAAGCTATCTATAATAATACCAGTCATACAAACTTGACTAATTTATAAACTAATACATTATACAGGATTTTAACTAATCAGTCAATATTGTGAAATTATTAACTTTCTTTGTATACTCTTAAGCAATTTAGTCAATCTGTTTGATGCTAGCTAGAACGTAATTATAGCCTGACCACATAGTCATAACAGCTGCAGCCCATAAGCAAATCACACCTGCATATCGAATTTTCTCATAATCACTCATTATTAGCGCTACCACAGCAATCATCTGCAAAAATGTTTTAATTTTTCCAGCCTTACTCACAGGTAGGCTAACGTTTGTAGCTATCAAAAACTCCCGCATACCTGAAACTAATATCTCCCTACAAACAATTATAACTGACGGTATAATTGTAATATCATCTATCTTGTGCTTATAAACTAGCATGATTATTGTTGAAGCTACTACTAACTTGTCGGCAATTGGATCAAATAACTTGCCAAAATCCGATTGGACTTTCCATGCACGTGCTAAATAACCATCAAAAAAATCTGTAATGCACGCAAACATAAAGATCAATATTGTTATTAGACTTGCATATTTACTTTCTATATAAAAGCTTGATATTATTGCCGGTATCGCGAGCGCACGAGAAATTGTTAGCAAATTAGGCACGTTTTTCTTAAGCATGTAAGTCACACTATTGGTAGATAAACTTATACAGAAGTACAGCAGAATTCACAAGCTAATAGTTGAACATTCATAAAAACCCCATATACTTAAAAAATTACTAACAATAAGCTCAAAGCATGAATAATGATTTAGATAACACCACAAAACAAGAAGCACTTAAGTACCATAATAAAAGTGGTAAACCTGGTAAGGTATCGGTTATACCAACAAAACCCTTATCCACACAGCATGACCTATCACTTGCTTATTCCCCTGGTGTTGCAGCCCCATGCCTTGCAATAGCTAAAAATCCTAAAGCTGTTTATGATTACACGGCAAAAAGCAATTATGTGGCTGTCATTTCAAATGGCACCGCAGTGCTGGGACTTGGCAATATCGGTCCTCTTGCTTCAAAACCCGTCATGGAAGGCAAAGCTGTTTTATTTAAGCGTTTTGCTGACATTGATGCAATTGATATAGAAGTTGACACAGAAAACATAGAAGATTTCATCAATGCAGTAAGGTATCTTGGTCCAAGTTGGGGGGGAATAAATTTAGAAGATATAAAATCTCCTGATTGTTTCATAATAGAAAAACGTCTAAATGAATTGATGGATATTCCGGTTTTTCATGATGATCAACATGGAACTGCAGTAGTTGTTGCAGCTGGTATAGAAAATGCCCTCGATATTGCTGGAAAGAAATTAGAGAATGTCAAGATCATCATGAATGGTGCTGGAGCAGCTGGTATTGCGTGTTTGGAAATACTGAAGTCTATGGGTGCTAAGAACATAGTACTATGTGACAAACAAGGAGTAATACACAAAGACAGAAAAGAGGATATGAATGAGTGGAAGGAAAAATATGCAATTGACACTAAAGAACGTTCTCTACTTGATGCCATAAAAGGCGCTGATATATTCATCGGACTATCCGCAAAGGATGTGCTTAGCGAAGAGATGTTAAAAAGCATGGGTAAAGACCCGATCATTTTTGCTCTTGCTAACCCTGATCCAGAAGTAAGGCCTGAATTTGCAAAATCTGTAAGGCCAGATGCAATAATTGCAACTGGTAGGTCAGACTATAACAACCAAGTCAATAACGTAATGGGATTTCCTTACATATTCAGAGGAGCACTCGACGTACATGCAACGACAATAAATGATGAAATGAAAATTGCTGCTGCAGATGCAATAGCAAAGCTTGCCCGCGAATCAGTGCCAAATGAGATATCTGCAGCCTATGGCGGTCGTAAAATGAGCTATGGACGTGAATATATAATACCTACTCCATTTGATCCAAGATTAATTTCTATAGTATCTCCTGCTGTTGCAAAAGCTGCAGTTACTTCAGGTGTGGCAAGAAAGGAAATAGAGAACTGGAATAAGTATGAAAGCCAATTAAAATCTCGTCTTGCTAGTGCTCTAAGCACGCTGAATCTATTGTCTTCACAATAATTAATTGCGTATTTTAGACTTATAATTAAAATAAACTGATGACTATTACAATTCACGAGTTAGAGAAAATTATCAAACAATCATTTCCTGATGCTGATATAAAGATTAAGGACCTTGCTGGAGATGATGATCATTACCATCTAAAAATAACTTCCAAGTGTTTTTCTGGAAAGACAAAAATAGAACAACATAGAATGGTATATAAAGCTCTCAAAGATCAGTCTATACATGCATTGCAACTAGAAACTAGCACTTAAAATTAAGGTGATATTTATGAACAACTTTGAACAAATAAAAAAAGACATAGCAGAAAATGATGTAGTGCTGTATATGAAAGGCACCTCTGACTTTCCTCAATGCGGATTCTCTGGGCTCGTCGTGTCAATTCTCAAAAAATTGAATGTAAAGTTTAAATGCATCAACGTACTTGAGAATGATGAAATACGTCAGTCCATAAAAAGTTTTTCTGATTGGCCAACAATTCCACAAATATATATAAAGGGAGAGTTTATTGGTGGCTGTGACATAATCCGTGAGATGTATGAAAACGGTGAATTACAAAATTTGTTAAAAGAAAAAAAGGTTATTGCCGAGTAAGTTTACACAGCAGAGTGGCAAAATAAAAACATAGTGTCAGTGTCCAGACACTGCCTTCTTTTCTGGATTTCAGTGTCAGCTACTTGAATGACACCCTTTTAGTAGCACACACACAACTGTACAAATATTGTGATTTATACCTCAAAAATGCGAGTAGCTCATTTGGTGTCATGTTACATTCGAGTTATACCTTATCACCAGGCTTCACAAATAGATGACCCAATGTTATTAGCTTTATAGGCTTACTTTCATTATTTGCGACTACCCAAACTCCATCGTCTTCATAATCAACAATTTCTATTGTTGTAAATACTACATAATTATTATCATCAACAATCTTTATTCCAAGAATACCATCGTCATTTAAGCTTAAGGCCGAAGAAGGAATTTTATATGCAAATCTTTCACCTGAAGGGAGGCTTACACTAGCAGTCAGTCCTTGCAAAGATATAATCTCATTATCAGTTACCTTTACCTCCACTCTATAAGATCCAGTTTTAGGCTCAGCAATTTTACTAATAAAACTCACTTCACCTACTAATTCCCTTCCGTCTAGCAAATTAATTTGCGCTGTGCTACCTAGCTTTATTTTATTTACTTCATTTTCTGAAACATATAACACCACAAGAACCTGATCAAAATTAACTATGTCATTTATCTTATGTCCAAGATTAACAAAATCCCCTTCATTTACGTTGATCTTATCTATATAACCATCAATAGGAGATTTAATCGCAGTGTTTTCTAAATCCAATTCTAGCCTTTTTAGGTCAGCTTTTGCACTCTGCAATGCAGTAAAAGCTGATTCCACTCTTATCTGTGCTCCATAGCCTTTTTTATTCAATTTTCGAGAGGAATCATACTCAATTTCACGCTGATTTAATAAAGCTTTGGCTTTCTCAACTTGTGCAACTCTGTCATAATCTTCTATCTTTAAAATTACATCGCCTCTTTTTACTTTTTCACCATCAGACAAATAAATAGCAATAACTTGACCACTTGTTCTTGAGACAAGGCTTGCCCTATGCAAGGGATTTACTGTACCAGAAAAATTTAAATATACAGTGCGATTTTGTGGAGTATAATCCTGAGTTTTTACTGAAAAACTACTAATTGGATTATCACTATGAACCGCCTGATCTTTTTTTAAAAATGTATTGTTGATAAAAAACAGTAGAATAAGAGCAATACTGGAAACGATGATTACTTTGTTTCTCATCCTTAAACAGTAAAATTTATTGACCAATCTTGTTAGAAATAACTGCATAAATTTTCAAATATCAGAAGTATAAGTATAATACATCTATTGTTACTCTATAAACAGTTTTACGTAAGCAAATTTTCCTACAATAAGTAAGTTTGCCAAAATGAAATTTTTAATTAAGAAACCTTATCCGAAAAGTTATTATGTCAATATAAGAATTAACATTATATTAGCATATAAGTACTAACGTGCTATTAGTTTTATAATTAAGGAGTATATTATGACAAACCCTATACTAAACCCTCCATTTTAATGGAAGGCACTTCATGATTGCTATAGAGAATGTGAAGAAAAGTCCCCAGGGTGGGTAACAGCAGAGCGAAATAATTGCAAGTGGTACTGTCGTCTGAAAGATACTCATGGCTTATTTAAATCTGATTCACAAGAAGAGTCTACACCTATTGATATAAGTAGTACATTCAGAGAGATTGGAAATAAATTCTATGATCCCGCAGATTCAGTGCTGTTCTATAGTAAAATAAAGGATCAAAGTTCAATTAGTAAGTCTACTTTTGTAGACTTACTCTCTCATATTGACTCAACTGCAGAGCTGAAGTGCTAATGCCTGATTTTTTTTACTGACTTTCCGTATTTTCAGGAAGAGGAGACCCTATTAACTCCATCTTGGTCTGTTGTACCACAATGTGCGTACAGCAACTAAAAGGGTGTCATCCCAGTGCGTGACACTGGAATCCATAATCTTTTCAAAAACTCAGAATTCCTTGATCCCAGTGTCACGCACTGGGATGACACCTATTTATTTTCGGTGCTCCCTTTCTTGTCATCCGAGTAGCCTTTGCTTGTCATTCAAGTAGCAGACACTCGAATCCATTATACTCCGTAAATTTAACTGGATGCCAGTGTCTGAGCACTGGCATGACAACAAAGGAGCTACTTTCATGACAACATTTAGTTGTATTTCTCTCATCTACCTATTTTGCCACCCTGATGAGTAGATATATTAGCATATATTTAATAGAGTTTAGCTCTTCACTAAACGGGCACCCAATTGTTCAACACTATCAATTTTAATTTGTAAAGTATCCTTTACAAACTTGTTAGCCTGGTCTGTACTCATAAAAGCTACCCATTTATTAGGCATTAATTTTTCCATAACAGCTCTATCTTTATTTTGCAAATGACAAATATAGCTATACTTTTTAAAATCTAGAAGTTTAGCAAAGCCATCACGATCATTCTCATGGTGAAAAGCAACATTTATACCTACTATTTCGTCCGTTTCTTGCAGCTTTCCATCTTTATCTATTACCTGTGCCTTAGCAAGCGCAACTGTAGGTTTATGGCCATAATTTGCTCCAATAACCCTTCTTATTGAATGTTCTATTGCTATTTTTTGCACTTCAGGATTTTCATCAAACTCTTTCAAAAAATTAAGGTGTAAGTTAATATATTCAGAGTATTTCAATCTGTGTTTTTTATGTATAGTTGGTTTGTAGGACAGTTCATTTGTAGGTGACTTATAGTTTGCAAGAAGCAATTTTTGTTCATACTGCTCATTAAATTCCTTTATCTTTTCAAAATGTCTTTCATATTGAGTCAATCCATCTTTCCCTTTTTTCTCCATCCTTTCCAAGAATTTCTCTACAGGTTCTCGTTTGGCTAGATTAATTTTGCGTATAAGCGGAATTTGTTTTTTCAAGCTAATCCAATATGGTAGGCAAACAACTTTTGCATCTTTCGAAAATAGACCTTCTAACTTTTTCACTGCATTGTATAAGTTTGCTGATTCTGGTTTATAATGCCCGCTATTATTGTCTATATAAGTTATTTTACCATTTACCACTTTCATTAAACCAGAACATAAAACTGGCCTACCACCTGCAAGAGTTGAATGACGATAAGCCCATTCGCTTTTGTTAACATTAATATGTTCATGAGTTACTAATTTTCCATCAAGCGTGATAACATAAGCTACACAACCTTTTTTACCCTTACTAATTTTATCAGTTGTATCATATAGTTTGCCTTTAAAGCCTTTTAACTTATTACCTTCCACTTCTGGCATTAAGTCCACGTATAATTTTCCTTTATAAGGAATTTTAGTATACTCTGCTTGGTCATCTGGAGTAAAATACTTAACCCTTGTATTAGTTCCAGGAATTTTTCTTCCTTCAACTCCAACTTCTGGAAACAAATTATATCGTGGAAAAAAATAAGTAAAATTATTCTCTATCCAATACAGAATCTTATTTATGATACCAAAAACCTTTCTATTACCTAAATCAATAGAGAGTTGCTGTTCCTTTGGTACTGCTAGATAATTGGACTTTGTACCAGATTTGCCAAATTCTTTGGCAGCATATTTAAACTTTTCTAGTAAATATTCCTTACGTTCTTTTGATACTGACATTTTTACCTAACTCACTATTATTTTATCTTATATTATTTTAAACAAAAAATCAGTCTTTCTTAAGATATTAAGAAAAAAGTAGCAGCAAAATAGCTAAACTGACTTAGATTTATCGACAATTTGAAAAATCATCATTCCGCTACTTGTTAGCGAAATCTATGTTCGTACAGTTGTGCTGCCCAACAAACTTATGCTAAGCTGTGCTGCCACTAATTTTGCAACCGGTACTCTATAGGGCGAGCATGACACATAATCAACCCCTGATTTGATGAAAAACTCTATGGACTGTGGATTCGCTCCATGCTCTCCACATATACCAAGTTTAATTTCTTTTCTGGTTTTTTTGCCCCTTTCGATAGCTATTCTGATTAATTCCCCTACCCCTTCGACATCTAGCACCTCAAAGGGATCGTTTTTGAAGATGTTGCTTTCCTTATAAGAATCGAGGAAATTAACTGAATCATCTCGTGAAAGTCCCATAGTTGTTTGTGTTAAATCATTAGTGCCAAAACTAAAAAATTCTGCGTGTTTTGCGAGTTTGTCAGCAATAAGTGCTGCTCTTGGCAGTTCTATCATCGTTCCGATTGAATAATTCACATCGAAATTTTTAGCTTCTTTCTTTACTAACTCGCATATCAGAACAAACTCTTTCTCGCTCATGATAAAAGGAATCATGATTTCAGGTTTCACTTCTATCTTCTTTTCTTTCCTTAATTCACTTGCAGCACTGAGTATTGCCCTAATCTGCATTTTATATATTTCAGGATGAGAAATAGCAAGCCTACACCCTCGATGGCCAAGCATTGGATTTTTTTCTGATAACTGTACTATTTTATTTTTTACCGATTCAACTGACTTATTCAGTGATCTGGCGATTTTTTCTATAATGGATTGATCATGAGGTAAAAACTCATGTAGAGGTGGATCAAGTAATCGTATAGTGACTTCCTTGCCCTCCATAATAAAAAACATTTCTTTGAAATCAGACTTTTGCATTTCTTCGAGTTTATTTAATGCACTTGCCCTTTCATTTTCATCATCAGCTATTATCAATTTTTGAATGAATTCGATCCTATCACTAGCAAAAAACATATGTTCTGTGCGACATAAGCCTATACCTTCTGCACCGAATCCTTTTGCAATTTTTGCATCTTTTGGAGTATCAGCGTTCGCTCTCACCTTCACTGTTTTGACTTTATCTACCCAGTTAATTATCGTTTTGAACTCTTGAGATAATTCAGGCAAAATTGTAGGGAGAATACCAAGCATAACCTCTCCTGTTCCTCCATTGATGGTGATTGATTCACCTTTATTTACTTTTATATCCCCCATAGAAAGAAATTTTTCATCTTTATCAATATAAAGTCCATTTAGACTACAAATACATGGTTTACCCATTCCACGAGTTACAACAGCGGCATGCGAGGTCATACCTCCTCGCGCTGTTACTATTCCACTTGCAGCATTCATTCCATTAATATCTTCAGGGCTCGTCTCTGATCTTACCAAAATTACTTTTTTGCCCTGCTCTGCAGCTTTTTCAGCATCACTTGCACTGAATACTACATATCCAGAAGCAACACCTGGAGAAGCTGGCAGTCCTTTGCCTATTACTTCTTGATCGATTTTAACATCAAGAACTGGATGCAATAAATTGTCAAAAGTTTTTGGATCAATTCTCAATATTCCTTCCTCTTTTGTAATCACTCCTTCGTTTACCATATCAACTATTATGCGAATAGCAGCTTCGGCTGTGCGCTTGCCAGACCTAGTCTGCAAAATCCATAACTTACCGTCCTGTACAGTAAATTCGATATCCTGCATGTCCTTATTATGACTTTCAAGTTTTTCACATATCGCGCATAATTCTCGGTAAACACTTGGTAGCAACTTCTCCATGGTACTTTCTTGCTCCCCGTCAATTGGCATAGGAGTATAAACACCAGAAACCACATCCTCACCCTGAGCATTAACTAAAAACTCACCAAAAAGCTTTTTTTCTCCAGTTGAAGGATTACGTGTAAATATCACGCCGGTTGCAGAATTATCATTTAAATTACCAAAAACCATTGCTTGTACATTAACTGCAGTTCCAAGGTTTTCAGGAATATTATGTATTCTTCTATAGGAAACAGCCCTATCATTTTTCCAAGAGGCAAATACTGCATTAACTGAGTTTAACAATTGCTCTTCAACGTTCTGCGGAAAATGTTTCTCGGTTTTTTCATATACTATCTTTTTAAAATCGTTAACAATTCTCTTTAAAACATCAACATCAAGATCAGCTAAGCTTTTTGCTCCACTCTTTTGCTGCTCATTATCAATAACATCTTGAAATAGGTGATGATCAAGCTGTAGTACAACATTGGAGTACATCATGATGAAACGGCAGTAGCTATCGTAAGTAAAACGTTCGCCACTTTTTTTTGCAAGCCCAACAACGGTTTCATCATTTAGACCAACATTTAAAATAGTATCAAGCATGCCCGGCATTGAACTAACACTACCAGAGCGTATGGAAACTAATAAGGGATTATTTAAATCCCCAAATTTACAACCGATGTCATTTTCGAGCATCGTCATGTAGTTTTTTATCTCGTTACGTAGATCACAAGACAATTCATTATCTTGACAATAGGCCTGACAAACAGCAGTGGAAATTGTAAAACCAGGTGGAACAGGAATGCCAATGTTACACATCTCTGCCAGATTTGCTCCCTTCCCTCCTAGTAGATTTCTCATTGCTGCATTGCCTTCACAGTTGCTTTGGCTAAAGTAATATATTAACTTTTCTTGCATTTTCTTCGGATTTTCACTAATATACATACTATTCTAATAAATTTGTCAGGCAGGAGTAATAAATTTTGTAAAATTCAGCAGAGCTAATACATTAAATAGTCCCTTTTCCTTTCATTCCAGTACTCTTTTCTGTCATCTCAACGACCTCTATGATGTCATTCCAGCGCATGACGCTAGAATCCAGTTTGTCCATAATCTCACCAAAAACGTTGTGTTTTAGCATAATTTTGTGCTCAATATGCTTATTTGTAGTAAAGACTTCTGGATTCCAGCATCAAGTGCTGGAATGACACCGTCATACCTGTTGGAGTATGAATGTAGCCTTATCTCACACTCCTGTCATCCCAGTGCCCAGACACTGGGATCCAGAAGACTGATCAAGTAATAAGAACTAGTCACGCGCTGGCTCTCTTAAATTACTTTAGCTATAAGTGTTAAGAAATTTACCAATCAAAAAAAGGCAAAAGAATCCACATGGTGCTAATTTTATTACTGTAATTGATAATGTGCTAACTCTTAAAATAAGCGCGATCTGGCCGAATGTAGAAAAAATAAAAAAGGCATTCAGCCGACATAATTTCGCCAATAAATACAAGATTTGTCAAGAAGCTTCTATTAAATGAAAGTTATGAAAAAAATCTATTGCAAGTCTTTTAATATTCTGTTAAGAGCTGGAACAAATAAAAATTATTATGTTTGGATTAGAGAATAAGAAATTTCTGATTACTGGTGCATCAGGCGGAATAGGCCAGGCAATTGTAGAAATTATGCATAAGGCCAGAGCAACTTTATGTATTTCTAGTACAAAAAAAGAAGTACTCGAAGAAGTTGCTAAAAAATATGAAAAAAACATTCACGTACTTCCTTGCGACTTATCAAATCCTGAAGAGGTAAATCAACTAATAAATAAAGCAAGTGAGTTGATGAAAGGCTTTGATGGACTCATATGCAATGCAGGAATTACACAAGACAGCTTATTGTTGAGAATGACAGATGAAGCATGGCAAAAGGTAATTGATATTAATTTGAACTCTACATTTAAACTAAATAGAGAAGCATGCAGAAAATTAATTAAAAACAACTGGGGAAGAATTATAAATCTTTCCTCAATAGTAGGTTTAACAGGCAATGCCGGGCAAGTAAATTATGCAGCATCAAAAGCTGGAATAATAGCTATGAGCAAATCTATAGCAAAAGAAGTTGCAAGTCGCGGTGTAACAGTAAATTGCATTGCTCCTGGGTTTATAGATACTAAGATGACTGAAGTTTTAAATGAAAAACAAAAAGAAAAAATATTAGATAATATTCCAATGCAAAGAATGGGAACAGGAGAAGAAATAGCAGCAGGAGTATTGTTTTTAGCAAGCGACGAAGCAAGATATATAACGGGGCATGTGCTTAACATCAATGGTGGGCTATTTATGTAGCAACACTTATTTATGGACAAACTATGAGTTTTACCTTAAAATAAATATATATAAATTTAGATTCACACTAGTTTATTACTTGGAGGCAAAAGAATGAGTTATATAATAAAAAAACTTTTTAATGCTTTATGTATAGTGCTGTTTCTCTCTTTTTCAGATTACGCAAATGCTACTGATAATATAGATGATACAACTGCCCAAGTAATATGCAATATTATTGGTTATATTTGGGGAATAGGTGGGCCACTTATGACTGTAGTCATAATAGGTGCAGCTTTGCTTGCAATATTTGGTAGAATGCCATGGCCAGCTCTCTTTGCCTTGGGTATGTTTTGTGGTGTATTTTTTGGCGCCAAAACGATTATAATGAAAATTATACCCAATATAAGTACTGAAGTAAAAGATATGTTGGATAAGTGCGGGAAATAACCTAAAAATAAGTGTGTTTTTGTGTGTATTGTTCCTTCATATCCTCAATTTGCAGCAAGCAAGAGCTATCTTTCGGTAAAGTTTTAATAGCTAACTCAGCGTACTTCATAAATTTCTCTAAATTACCTTCAATACAAGCCTTTTTCGTCAAAGCAAAATAATACATTGCCATATCAGCGCTACGTTTATATGCAATACTTAAATACTTCCAGACAAAGGCGTTATTTGTTTCTACGTTTGCAACCTGCTCTAGGTAAAAAATTGCCTTCTCTATTTCACCGTGTAATAATAAAGTATGAGATAACGCAAGTTTCACTAAATAGTTATTCTTCTCAGATAAATATCTAAGTGATTCTTCATACATTTTTATTGCTTCACTTAAATTTCCAGCTTTGTATAACATCTCCGCTTTTAATTCATATAAATAAGGATCATTGCGTGACTCTTGAATCAATGAATTAACTTTAGTAATAGCCTCTTCTATCTTTCCTTGCCTATAGTGAATTACAGCATTTACATACTTAGAACTACCTTCATATTTACTAGATAACACATGAATAGGAGCAAAGAAAGAGTCTAGCTTTGCAAGCATACGCTCAAACTTCAGCAATTTATCTGCAAGGATTGGTTTTATATTGTTTTTAACCTTATAATTCTGTACAGCAAATATACGCTTATCACTAAGTGGGTGAGTGCGGAAATACTCTTCAGTGTTTTCATGCTCAATACTCTTAAAATAGTCAAAAATCTCTTTCATACCCAAATTATCATAGCCAGATTCATCTAGGTATCTTAAAGCATAGCTATCTGCTACACTCTCTTGCTCTTGAGAATAGTTAAAAAACAACCTTGAACTAAGCGTTACACCACTAAGCAAGATTGCACTCGCAACCTGAGGGTTAATGACAATACTAGAAACTAATCCTACCATATAACTAACCATTGCTATTGATTGAAAATAACCTACAGCACTACTCATTTGTAATACATGACCAGCAGATATATGAGCAATTTCATGTGCTAATATACCAAGTAAGACATAAGGTTCAGTCGAATATTGTAAAAGCCCTAAATGAATGAAAATGCTATTATTGTTAATTACAAAAGCATTAATCGATCTATCATCAACTATAAAAACTTTTATTTTATCATTATCAATACCCGCAGCAGAAAATAAAGGTTGCGCTAGATCCTTCACTACCGCTTCCACTTCACTATCTCTAATAATACTAACAGAGTAAGCGCTATTACAGTATACGAAAAAAAATAGTAAAACAAAAAGCTTAGACATGGAAGTTCCTTGTTTGTATAACTTTTAGGAATTTTACATTTTAACATTTAAACTATACGAATTTATAAACGCTAGTTTAAATTTTGAACGTAACTGATAAGTTTATCAATGGTAGTTAACTTAATTTTGTGTTGTTCAGCAAATTCAAGCAACTGGGGTAAGCGCATCATAGAGCCATCATCATTCACTAATTCACACCCTACAGCCGCATGACTAGATCCAACCAATTTTGCTATCTCAACACTTGCCTCAGTATGACCGTTGCGTGCTAAAACCCCGCCCTCACTTGCAATAATAGGAAAAACATGACCAGGAGTAATAATATCATCCTTAGTACTTTTTCCATCAATAGCGGTAAGTATCGTATGCGTTCTATCATGAGCAGAAACACCCGTTGTAATACCATAACGAGCATCGACTGACGTAGTAAATGCAGTGTGAGGAATAAGTGCTTCATCTACATTACTTCTCTTCATAAATTCAAGGTTAAGTTTATTCATGTAAAACTTTGTCATAGCTAAAAACACAATACCAGTGCCATACCTAACCATAAAAGCAATATGTTCTGGTTTCACCTTTTCAGCTAAAATAACCAAATCACCTTCATTCTCTCTGTTTTCATCGTCAACTAAAATGAATAATTTACCAGAACTAGCATCCCTCAATACATCTTCCACAGAAGAAATACCGGGTAGACTAATTGAAGGATAAGTTACTTGTACCATGATTTACTTAAACTCAATCTTAACTATTTTATACAATTTCTCTCCATTTGGCACTATCACTTCCACATACTCACCAACTTTTTTGCCAATTAAAGCACTACCGAGTGGTGAATCCGTAGAGATCAACTGCTTTGAAGCATCAGCTTCATATCCACCTACAATCTTATAAACATATTCAATTTCACTGTTATCATCGTTTAACATGCTTACCGTAACAGTTGCACCAAACATTACTGTATCACCAGACAAATTTTTTACTTCTATCACTTCTGCATGTGAAAGTTTACTTTCTACCTCAATTATACGGCCTTCAATAAAACTTAATCTCTCCCGTGCTGCATGATATTCTGCATTTTCGGATAAATCGCCTTGATCACGAGCATCAGAAATAGCCTGTATGATAGAAGGTTTTTCTTCCTTTAATTTCTCAAGTTCGACTTGCATACTCTCAAAACCTTCCCTTGTAATAGGAAATTTGTTAATAATGGATGAAGTCATAATCACCACCTAAACGCAATTAAATTGAGTGACAAAATCACTCACAATACCAAGAATATCATCTTTTATATCATCATTCATGTCACCCGACAACTTTTTTAAAACTCCAGGGTGAACAGTTTGAAAATAATTGATAAGATCACACTCGAACCTATTGATGTTGCTCACCTGTACCTTATTTAATTGACCATACAGATTAGAAAAGATATACATAAGCAATACTTGCTCTTCTATTTGCATAGGTGAATACTGTTTTTGCTTTAATAATTCAATAAGGTATTTACCTTTGTTTAAGGACAATTGAACAGTAGCATCAAGATCAGAACCAAATTTAGCAAAGTCTTCCAGTTCTCTATATTGGGCCAAACTCAGCTTTATAGAACCAGCAACTTTTTTCACAGATTTCAATTGTGCAGCAGAGCCAACCCGAGAAACCGATAAACCTATATTCACTGCAGGGCGAAATCCTTTGTGAAACAATTCAGACTCAAGAAAAATTTGTCCATCGGTAATTGAAATCACATTAGTTGAAACATATGCAGATACATCACCAGCCTGAGTCTCAATAATCGGCAAAGCAGTCAAAGATCCCTGTCCTTTTTCATCAGACATTTTGGCAGCTCTTTCAAGCAAGCGAGAGTGTACATAGAATATATCTCCAGGATAAGCTTCACGACCAGGAGGACGTCTGAGCAATAAGGACATCTGCCTATATGCCACAGCATGCTTAGATAAATCATCATATACCACCAAGCAATGCATTCCATTATCACGGAAAAATTCTCCAATAGTGCAACCGGTATAAGGTGCTAAAAATTGCATAGGCGCGCAGTCAGATGCGCTAGCCACAACTACGGTTGTATACTCTAATGCTCCACTTTCTTTTAGCTTATTCACCACTTTTGCTACCGTCGAAATTTTTTGTCCAATAGCAACATAAACACAGTAAATTTTTTGATTTTCGTTTACCTCATCATTAATCTTCTTCTGATTGATAATAGTATCAATCGCAATAGTGGTTTTACCAATTTGTCTATCGCCAATAATTAATTCACGTTGCCCTCTACCTATAGGAATCAACAAATCTATAATTTTAATTCCTGTCTGCAGAGGTTCATGCACAGATTTACGGTCAATAATACCTGGCGCTTTAGATTCTATATACATTTTGTTCTTGGCTCTAATTTCTCCGCCATCGTCTATAGGATCGCCTAATGCATTTACAACTCTCCCTAATAATTCATGACCTACAGGCACCTGTACAACATCACCACTACATTTTACAACGTCCCCTTCTTTTACATCACGGTCATTGCCAAGCACAACTATTCCAGCTGTATCATGATCTAAATCAAGAACTATTCCTTCTACACCGCTTGCAAAAGATACCTTTTCACCAAACTTTGCTTTTTCCAGCCCATAGACCAATGTGATACCATCCGTTACTGAAATTACTTCACCTATATTTTCTCGTTTTATAGGATTATCAAATGTCTCAACCTTCTCTTTTATTATGTTTACTACTTCAGAGGTATTTATGCTATTCTTCATATATAATTCCTTATTTTCAACATTTCCATTTTACTCAAATCAACCAATCTATCCAAATAACTCTTAAGCGAAGCATCAATCAAGTTAAAACCATACCTAACTACGAAGCCACCTAGTATAGAAGGATCAACCACATTACTGACTTTTATTATTTTACCAAGAAAGTTCAAAGATTCAGTAATTATTTTTATATCAGGTTTCTTTAAAACCTCTGCTGATTTTATAGTAATTTCCAATTCGTTTTCACTTTCCCTTACAAGATTTAAGAATTTTTCTAATATAAGGATTAATAAACGGGAGCGCTTGTTTGCAAGTGTAACCATAATAAATTTGACTAAGTTTTCACTCAAGTTCTCATTTATAGAAAGTATCGCTTCTTTTTTTGTGCAAAAGAGAAACCATAGGATGAGATAGATACACAAAAACATCTTGATCTTTAAAAAAAGCTAACAAAAATTCTACTTCTTTTCTTATAATACCTAATCTGCTTCCTGAGACATGAAACAGTGCTCTAGCATAAGATGAAACTAAATTATTGTTTTTCATATTAAATTACCTATTCTAGTAAATCTAAGTTATTTAAGCTACCATTCCTCAATCCAAGCATTTTTTATATAAATAGGTCTTCTCCTTAAGGAAAGAAAACATAAATCATATCTGACTGAATAATCTAAAAAATCAAGATTTTTACTTAAGAAATATTTAGAAGAATTTATAATAGACTGACACTGAAAATGAGATATCGGTAATTCTTTTCCAAATAAACTTGTTTTAACTTCTATAAAAATCAGCTCCTTTTTTTTAGATACAATTAAGTCAATTTCACCCAACTTACAACGGAAGCGACGTTTTATAACATTATAGAATTTCAGCTTTAAATATATCGAAACTAACAATTCTCCAAAGTAACCTACAAAATAGCGTAACCTACTTACCATAAAAAGAATAATTAGCTTTGTGTAACTACTTTGCTTCCTTTTTTATTTTTACTATAAATCTCACCTTTTGCTGAAATATCTCTATCAACTAGCTCTATCACTGCCATTGGAGCGCAATCACCCTTTCGAGTACCAAATTTTATTATTCTAGAATATCCACCTTTACGGTCTTGATAACGATTAGCTAGAACGCTTAATAATTTATCAACTACTAACTTACTATTATGAAGACGTGAAAGCAAAAGCCTTCTACCATGTAAAGAATCGTTATTCTTAGCAATTGTAATAAACTTTTCCACATATGGACGAAGTGCTTTAGCCTTTGGTAAAGTAGTTACAATCTGCTCATGATTAATTAACGAGATAGATAGATTCTTTAACATTGATAACCTATGCTCGGTACAACGAGACAGTTTATTTTTCTTTATTCCATGTTTCATATACTACCTAATCCTCATCAGTATGTTGTTTAGCCAGTTCCTCTATATCCTTAGGCGGCCAATTTGGTATATTCATACCCAAAGACAAACCTGAATTATTTAAAATTGCCTTGATTTCATTCAAAGACTTTCGGCCAAAATTAGCAGTTCTTAACATTTCAACTTCCGTCTTTTGCACAAGATCACCTATATAAGTGATATTTTCATTTTTCAGACAGTTATGAGATCTAACAGATAATTCCATTTCATCTACTTTACGCAATAGAACAGGATCATAGCCCAAATCTTTAGCACCACCAGACAAAGAAACTTGCGATTTTTTATAACTCATATCAGAACTAATAAAAGGCTGAAATTGCTCCTGTAATATTCTTGCAGCATAGTCAACAGCTTGACTTGGAGAGATTGTACCATCAGTTTCAATTGACAATATCAGCTTATCTTTATCAGTAACTTGACCAACACGACTATTCTCTACTCTATACGAAACCCTCTCAACAGGACTATATAAAGCATTAACTGGAATAAAACCAATTAAATCTTGTTCATTCATAGACTTTAAAAATTCATTTTCTTTATATTTATTTACAGAAAGATAACCTTTTCCACTAGCAACATATATAGTAATGTTAAGCTCCACATCTTGACCTAGTGTACATATCACCAAATCTTTATTAACAATAGAGCATTGGTCATCAGTTTCTATCATTCCAGCTAATACTTGACAAGGCCCTTTAGCGCTTAAATTTAAGCACTTATTAGACGTGTTATTTAGCTTACATCTCAACATGCCCATATTTAATGCTATATCAGTTATGTCTTCCCTAACTCCTTGGATCGAAGTAAATTCATGATTCACGCCTTCAATTTTTATTCCATAAACAGCACTACCGCGAAGAGAAGACAACATTACACGCCTTAATGCATGACCCAACGTTAAAGCAAAACCACTTTCCAAAGGTTCTAGAACTATATCACCTTTTTTACTTGAATCACCTGATATTACCTTAATCGCATTAGGCTTAGTTAATCTATCTAAATTTCCACAGAAAGAAACACTATCACTATAATACATACAAAAACCTTCCAAATATCCTATACTCTTCTTTTTTTCCTTAATCTACAACCATTATGAGGTATCGCCGTTTTATCTGCAATTGAAGTGACAGTCAATCCACAATTCCGAAGTGCTTTAACTGCAGCTTCTGCACCAAAACCAGGACCACGAATTATTACAGAAACAACCTTCATACCAAATCTCTCTATTACTTTCTTCGCAGCAGAATCGGCAACCTTACCTGCAGCATAAGGTGTGGATTTTCTCGAACCAGAAAAACCACATGCACCAACAGAAGTTTGGTAAAGCGTATTACCACAAACATCAGTCACATTTACAAAAGTATTATTAAAAGTTGCACGAATATGGACAATACCAGTAATAAACCTTTTTGTATTCTTACCAACCGTTTTAACTTTTTTCATAAAAACTCACGATAATAACAAATTTTATTTTTTCCCAGCAATAGGCAATTTAGATCTGCCTTTACGAGTTTTAGCATTAGTATGGGTTCTTTGTCCCCTCACAGGCAAACCTTTTCTATGCCTTAATCCTCTATAGCAACCGATTTCCATTAAAGATTTTATATCCATAGCCACTTTTTTTCTTAGCTCACCCTCTATGACATATTTTTGCCTAATAAAACTACTAATTTTCTCTATATCTTCATCTTGTAATTCCGAAACACGCTTACGCTCATCAATTTTACAGCTACGACAAATTATATTCGCAGTAGTAATACCTATACCATGTATATAAGTTAATGCAAAAGAAATACACTTCTTCACTGGAACATTTATGCCTGCAATACGTGCCACTGATACCTCGATACTTTATTAATAATAACTCTTAATTTATACCATAAAACAACTTATAGTCAAATCAAATTACAAGAAATTTTACTTTCAATCTCTTGCATTACTCTATCAACACTCAAATTAGCGTTAATTGTTAACAACTTGCCCTTATAATACTCGCGCAAACCCTTCATCTGAAAATGATATTCTCTTATCCTCTTATTAATTGCAAGCATATTAGCATCATCAATTCTCTTCTCCAATCTCGTACTTTTACATTTAGCACAAGTAGTATTTTTAAAAGAAGATATACTATATATACTTTTACAATCCAAACAAGTAAGACGATCTTTTAATCTATCAATTGCAATATTATCGTCAAGCTGCAACTCAATTACAAGATCAACATCCCTATTGCATCTTTTTTGCAAAACTTGAGTTAAAAAATGAGCTTGATTTAAATTTCTTGGAAAACCATCTAACAAAAAATCACCATCTATTAATGCAAGCTGGTCACACAATAATTTACATATAACTTCATCTTGAATTAAATTACCAGATTCAACAGTATCCTTTATTCCTTTACCTAATTTACTCCCACTAGATATAATATTCCTTAATAAATCTCCTACTGAAACTAATTTAAAATTATACTTTGCTATTAACAAACTGGACTGAGTACCCTTACCAGAGCCAGGAGGACCAAAAATTGTAATAATCACTTTAGTCTCCTTGTTTTAGACTCATATTTCTTTATCCAACTATCGTACCTATTTGAAAAAACATAAGATTGTACTTGCATAATAGTATCAGTAATAACGTTAACTATAATCAGCAAGCTCGTCCCACCAAAAATAAATGGTATATCATAATGATACCTCATAATTTCAGGTATAGTACATATTACCACCAAATACGCAGACCCAATAAATGTTAATTTAAAAACTATATCTTGAAGATAATCAGAAGTATGTTTTCCAGGCCCTCTACCAGGAATAAAACCACCATTTTTCCTAAGAAAATCAGCATTTTCCTCTGGATTAAATATAAAATTGGTATAGAAAAAATTAAAAAGTACTATGAGTATTAAGTAAGTTATAATGTACATCACTTTATTTGCCATAAAGTAGTTTAAAATAAAATCAGCAATGGCATGACCTTTATAGAAATTTGCAATTGAAATAGGCGTTAATAAAATTGCGTTAGCAAAAATAGTTGGTATTACACCAGATAAATTGATCTTCAATGGAATGTAAGTAAAATCATCATTATGTAATTTTTTAAACTGTTTTTTGGGATATTGAACAATTACCTTTCTATAAGAAGATTCTGTAAAAATGACTAAAAGGAGCAGTAAAAAAAACAATGCTATAACAAAAAGGGTAATGAAAAACGACATACTACCATTTTTATTTAATGTTAGCAGAGATGATAAAGCATTATGTAATTCAGATGTTATGCCAGTAAAAATGATTAATGAGATACCATTGCCTATACCGCTCACACTGATCCGCTCACCAAGCCATATTAAAAATATAGTTCCACCTAAAAGGCTAAAGACACCTATAGTACGAAACATAATACCAGGTTCAACTACAACTAATACCCCTTCCCTATTCATTCTTTCTAACCCTATTAAGATCGTAATTGATTGAAAGATACAAAACACTATAGTCATATAGCGTATATAAAAGTTCATCTTTCGACGTCCTAACTCTCCTTCATTTTTAATTTCATTGATTCCTTTAACGGCAGAAGATAATAATTGCATAACTATGGATGCAACTATGTATGGCATAACGTTTAACGCCAAGATCGTCATTCTAGCTAAAGCGCCACCAGAAAATAAATTAAATACTCCAAAAACACCAGAACTCTCTTTTGGAAATATATCATTGATTATATCAAGATTAACTCCAGGAATAGGAACATAAGTGCCTAAACGATAACAAACTAAAGCCATTAGCGTAAAAAATATACGCTTTAGTAAATCACTTTTATATAACAACGTAGAATCCAAACTATTAAATGCAAATTTACTGCTCATGATTTACGATAGTATTTCTACACTACCACCAACTGAAACTACAGATCTTTTTGCAGCTTCTGATGCAAAATCAACATGAAACACAAATTTTTCGCTTAATTTACCCTTATTAAGAAGTTTGATTTTACTTTTAACAGATCTGATAAAACCTAGTTTATGCAGTAGCTCCTTATCTATGATAGAATCCTTGACTATTTTTTTAGCTTCCATTAAGCACTGTACATCACCAACATTAAATATAGAGTATAAGTTTTTGCGTATAGGCTTAAAACCTCTTTTAGGTAAACGAGTATATATAGACTGCTGTCCACCTTCAAAACCATTTATAGAAACGCCACTTCTCGCTTTTTGCCCCTTATGCCCCCTACCGGATGTTTTACCTTTACCACAACCAATACCTCTACCTAATAATTTAGGCTTCTTTTTCTTAGATAATTTGGTAAACACAGAATTTAATTTTACAGCATCATTCATACTTTACCTATTTCCAACTATCTCACTAATCTTTCTACCCCTCTTACCTGCCACTTGGCGAGGAGATAACATAACATCAAAAGCCTTAAATACTGCACATATAATATTATGGGGATCATTTGATCTAGTAGACTTAGCTACCACATCCTTTATACCTAATACCTCAAAAACCGACCTCATTGCTCCACCAGCAATAATACCTGTTCCAGTTCTTGCAGCTCTTAAAACTATCTCACTAGAACAAAATTTAGCTTTAATATCATGATGTAAAGTTCTACCTTCACGTAAGTACACCCTAATCATCGACTTCTTTGCAGCATTTACAGCTTTCACTCTTGCTTCAGCAACCTCTGCGTGTTTACCTATTCCACATCCTACCCTACCCTTACCATCACCAACAACAACCAAAGTTGAAAATGAAAATCTTCTACCACCTTTAGTAACCGTTGTTACCCTTCGGACTGAAACCAAAAGTTCTGATAAATCATTATTTTGTAAATTCTTTACAGCCATACTTCAAACCTTCTAAAATTCAAATCCAGAGCTTCTTAAAGCTTCAGCAAATTGAGAAATCAATCCTGTATACTTATATGCCCCCCGATCAAAGACGAACCGCTGCTGCAATTTTGTACTAGGCAGACGCTCAATCAATAAAGAAGAAACCTGTTTTATAGTTTCAGCATTGACCCTACCTTTACATACATTCCTAATTTTATCATCCAAAGTAGAAGCAGAAGCTAGGGTTGTTCCTTTTGCATCGTTAATCAACTGAACGTAAAAATGTTTATTAGACTTAAATATGGATATACGTAAACGCCCAGCCCTCTTATCGAGCTTCGCTCTATTACGAAGTTTCCTTTTTTCATAGCTACTTAAAAAATTATACAATCTTTTCATTTTAATTACTTCTTTTTATTTACAACCTTACGCAGCATAAATTTGCCTTTTATTACAATACCCTTACCTTTATAAGGATCATATTTTCTAATTTTGCATATATCAGAAGCCACCATATAGACTTTTTGCTTATCCATACCACGAACCACTAAATGAGTTGGCTTTATACACTTAATCTCAACGTCTTTAGGCACTTTATACTTAATATTATGACTATAACCAAGATATAAAGTCAAATACTTATCATCACATTCTGCTTTATACCCTACACCATTAATCTCAAGATCAACAGAAAAACCATTAACCATACCGTTAATCATGTTATTAATATTACTTCTATAAGTGCCCCATATAGATTTTATTTTATTATAATCATCCCTGCCTTGATCAACAGAAAGTAACAATTGATTATCAACTATCTGACACAGAATGCCACTACACAAGCTCAGCTCTTTTTCTACCCTAACACTTCTTATTAATACCCTACCATTATTATATTCAACTGAAAGATCAGCAGGAATATTGATAGGTGCGGCACCTATACGAGACATACATTTCTCCTATCATTTAAAATACACGACACAAAACTTCTCCACCAACTTTTAATCTACGTGCATTATAATCGGTCATCACTCCTTTCGGCGTAGATATAATAAAAATTCCAAGACCATTATATGCTTTAGAAATGTCCTTACACTTAGAATAATAACGACAACCGGGCTTTGATACCCTAGCTATATCATTAATCACAGGTGATTTATCATAATACTTTAACTGTACAACAAGCGAAGGGACACTATCACTCTCTTGCTTTTCATAATTAAGAATATACCCTTCCTCTTTTAAGATCTTCAATATAGAAGAATTCACTTTAGAGAATAGGACTCTTGTTTCCCTATGCATTGCCAATTGAGCATTACGTATTCTTGTTAAAAAATCACCAATACCATCAGATAACGACACTATTACACTCCTTATATCACATTTACCAACTAGATTTTGTAACCCCTGGAACTTGTCCAAAAGAACACAAATCACGTAAAACAATCCTACATAAACCAAATTTTCTATATACTCCTCTCGGCCTACCAGTTAAAGCGCATCTATTCCTAATTCTGATTTTAGAAGAATCTCTAGGCAATTTTTTAATCAGCTTATTTTGAGCTGCAAACCTTTTTGCAATAGATAAATCCTTATTATTCATTATAGATTTTAATTCTTCCCTTCTCTCCCTATACTGATCGCATAACTTTATTCTACGAAGATTCTTCTGTATCATGGATTTTTTTGCCATATATATTTTCTCTCAATTATCAAAAAAAGGGAATTTAAGAGCCAGTAATAATTCCTTTGCTTCCTTATCACTAACTGCACTTGTTATAATATTAATATCCATACCTCTAATTTTACTTATTTTATCATAGTCTATTTCTAAAAATGATATATGCTCCTTGATACCAAAGGAAAAATTACCATGACCATCAAATTGCTTCACACTAAACCCTCTAAAATCTTTTTCCCTTGGCAAAGCAATATATATTAATCTTTCTAAGAATTCATACATTTTATTTCTACGCAAAGTCACTTTACAACCTACCGTTGCACCTTTTCTAATTTTGAAACCAGAAATAGATTTTTTTGCAAAGGTTAACACAGGCTTTTGCCCAGCAATCAAATGTAGATTATCAAATGGCTCATTTATCGCTTTATTGTCCGTAGCAGCATCTCCAACTCCCATATTGATACACACCTTGACAAGTTTAGGCACTTGCATTACATTGCCGTAATTAAACTTATCCTTTAAGGATTTTACTATATTATCTTTATACAATTGTTTAAACATATCAACCTAATCTATCACTTCTCCAGAAACTTTTGCAAAACGCACTTTTCTACCATCTATAATCTTAAATCCTACTTTAGTTGGAGTTTTACACTTAGGATCCAATATTGCAACATTGGATACATCAATAGCTAACTCTTTATTCAATATACCACCACCACTACCAGCTCTTGATTTAGTATGTCTCTTACACACATTTACGCCAGAAACAACTACTTTCTTTTTAGCATCACGTATTATAACTTTGATTACCTTACCAATTTTTCTCTTATCTTTACCAGTTAAAACTATAATATCATCACCACTTTTTATTTTAGCACTCATTATAAAACCTCATCAGCTAATGACATTATTTTCATAAAAGAACCAGATAATAACTTTTTTACTGGACCAAACACCCGAGTGCCAAGTGGTTCACCTTGATCATTAATTAAAACCACAGCATTGCTAGAAAAACGAATTACAGAACCATCAGATTTCTTAACACTATTTTTTACTCTAACAACAACTGCTTTATATACTTTTCCTTTTTCAACTTTACCTTTTGGGTTAATAGACTTAGTAGATATAATAATCGTATCACCTACAGATGCAGATTTCCTACCACCTAACAAGCCAATACAAAGCACTGCACGCGCACCAGAATTATCAGCTACTTCTAACAATGTATTTTTTTGAATCATATAAATACCTATTCCTTTTTAGCTATTGATAACAACCCATTTTTTAGTAACAGAAATAGGCTTATGTTCCTGTATTAAAACCCTATCTCCCTTTTTGCAACTATTACCCTCATCATGTGCTGTATACTTCTTATATTTTTTAATAACTTTTTTATACAACCTATCCTTATACACTTGTAACACCGAAACCTTTACAGTCTTATCAGACTCAGCATTAGTTACGACACCACAAAAAACCTTCTTAGGCATTTTTTCCCTCTCTCTTTCTTCTATTCAATACAGTTAGACTACGAGCTATGCTCTTTTTTATTAAGCTAAAACGTGAAAAATTGTTGCACTGGCCCAGCTTTTTTTGAAAAGCCAAATTAACAAATTCTTTCCTCAAATTCACAAGGAGTTCATGTAATCCTTGTGAAGATTCTGATTCAAATTTAACTATATCCATTGCAACTCCATTCAATTATGATTAGATATAAATTTACACTTCATAGGAAGCTTAGCAGTCGCTTTTTCAAGCGCCAATCTTGCTAAATGCATGGGAACATCACTACTAATTTCAAACAAAACCCTACCGGGCTTAGCTTTAAATACCCAAAATTCAACACTACCTTTCCCTTTACCCATACGTACATCTGCTGGCTTTTTACTAACCGGGGTATCAGGAAAAATTCTTATCCACAATTTACCAGAGCGTTTTAACGTTCTAGATATTACGCGCCTTGCAGTTTCAATATGCTTAGACTGAACCTTACCTACTTCCATAGCTTTTAATCCATAATCTCCAAAAGACAGCGTGCTACCACCCTTAGCATTACCCTTGATTCTCCCCTTAAATGACTTTTTATATTTACTCTTTTTGGGAACAAACATTTCAATATACCTTAACTACCAACATAAACCCAAACTTTAACTCCTATAATACCACATATAGTCTTCGCTTCACAAAAAGCATAATCTATATTAGCACGCAAAGTGTGTAAAGGCAAACGACCTTCTTTGTACCATTCAGTACGAGCTATTTCAGCTCCACCAAGACGCCCAGAGCAACTTACTTTAATACCCTCAGCACCCATCTTCAAACAATTTTGAATAGCTTTTTTCATCGCTCTTCTACATGAAATCCTTTTTTCTAGCTGATGTGTAATACTCCTTGATATTAAAACTGCATCTATTTCAGACTTTTTAACTCCTACTACATTCACTTCGACACTACTTTTTACTTTTTTAGCTATTTTTTGCTTTATCTTCTCAACATCTAAACCTTTCTTACCTATTATAACTCCAGGCTTAGAAGAATGTATTATTACAGACACTAAATTAACTGTACGCTCTACAATTACTTTAGAAATACCAGCATGCTTAAAGGATTCATTTATATAACTGCGAATAAATAGATCGTGATGCAATCTCTGTTTATAATCGTCTGTAGCACACCAAACAGAATCCCAGGTATTACTATTTACTTGTAATCTAAATACTTTAGGATTAACCTTCTGTCCCATATTTTTACACTTTCCTTATTAACTTTCCATTTCTATAAATCATACAATTTCTTTCAATTTTATAGTTATATTACTATAAAATTTACTCATTCTATTAGCCCTACCCATAGCTTTTGGATATACTCTACGCAAAGTAAGGGACTTACCTATTAAAATTTCCTTTATATATAAATTATCAATGTTCAATCCATAATTATTTTGAGCATTAGAAATTGCAGAATTCAACACTTTCATTATAAAACCAGCAGCTTTTTTTTCACAAAATCTTAATTGTACATTAGCAAAAGAAACTTTTTTATTACGTACTAAATCAGCAACCAAATTCAATTTGCGAGGAGTCGATCTTAAAATCCTAGAACCAGCCTCAACTATTATATCCCTATTTTTCATATAAATTACCTATCTTCTTGTTGCCTTTTTATCACCACCGTGCCCAGTAAATTTACGAGTAGGTGAAAATTCACCAAATTTATGACCTATCATATTCTGATTATCAATACTAACAGGAATGTAATCTTTACCATTATAAACAGCAAACTTTAAACCCAAACAATTAGGAAGAATTACAGAAGCCCTGGAATGAATTTTTATCACCTTATTAATAGAACCCTCTTTTAAAGCTCTCTGAACTAATCTTAGTACAGATGGGTGTAAAAAAGGTGGTTTCCATACAGATCTACTCATAAATTAACCTTTCAATTTTTTTATATACTTATCACTAGATTTATTTTTTTTCCTAGTTTTCCTTCCTTTTGTTGCAACACCCCAAGGAGTAACAGGATGACGACCGCCAGAAGTTTTTCCCTCTCCACCTCCATGAGGATGGTCAACCGGATTCATTGCAACTCCACGTACAGTAGGTCTAATCCCAAGCCACCTACTTCTCCCAGCTTTACCCAACTTTCTATTCTTATGGTCAGGGTTAGATACTACACCAATAGTAGCCTTGCAAGAAGATAAAATCAACCTAATTTGACCAGACCTGAGTCGTAATAAAACATATTGACCATCACGACCAACGATTTGTGCATAACAACCAGCAGCTCTAGCAATCGCAGCACCATTACCTGGCTTCAGCTCAACATTATGAACGAAAGAACCAACAGGTATATGCTTGAGTAGTAAACAATTCCCTGGCAAAATATCAGCATCATCTCCAGCTGTCACAACATCACCAGGCTTCATACCTTGAGGAGCTAATATATAAGATTTAGTATCATCTTCCTTATATGATACTAATGCTAAAAACCCACTTCTATTTGGATCATACTCTATTTTCTCAACTACACCCTGATCACTTCTATTACGTTTAAAATCTATAACTCTATACTTCTTCTTGTGACCACCACCCCTGTGACGAGTTGTAATTCTACCATGATTATTTCTTCCACCACTGGATTTCTTACCAAATACAAGAGACTTCTCCGGCTTATCTTTTGATAAACCAATTTTACTTATTAATATAGTCCCACGAGAAGACGGAGTAACAGGATTAAAAAATTTCATACCCATATTAAACGCTCATTATATCTAATTTTTGACCATCTATCAAAGAAAAATAAACCTTTTTTCTCTGTTTTTTACAACCAATCACACCCCTGAAACGTCTATATTTAGGTTTAACTCTAATAACATTTATAGAAGAAGTTCTGACATTAAATAAAGACTCTATTGCCGATTTTATTTGACGCTTATTTACATTTACAAAAACATACAAAGAGTATTTATTAAACTTCTCTCTTAAAAGAGAAGACTTTTCTGTGATTACAGGAGATTTTATTATATTATTATATTTAATCATAACAATCTACCTTCAAGATGCTTTAAAGTGTCTTTTGTTAACATCACGCATTCATGATTCAATATATCAAAAACATTTAACCCAATGGGTTTGATTAAATCTACATAATGCAAATTTTTAGCAGCACGTAACAAATCATCTCCATAATCACCAACTATTAAAAAAGAAGAAAATTTAAAATTTTTAATATATTCACACATTTTAGATGTTTTCTTCACATCAACATTTAAACTATCAAGAACAATAACTTGATTATTTAAATATTTTAGAGATAAAGCAATTTTTAAACCAAATTTACGTACTTTTTTATTAAGAGAATAAGCATGACTCCTCACAACAGGACCAAAAATAATTCCACCACCTCTAAATTGAGGAGATCGCAAGCTCCCCTGTCTCGCCCTACCGGTACGTTTTTGACCATAAGGCTTAGCTGTTGTACCAGAAACATCACTGATACCCTTTGTTTTATGAGCACCAACTCTTCTCTTTGCTAATTGCCATCTCACTATATCATGCAAAATACTCAATTTTTGCTTGGCAGAAAATATCAAGGGATTAAGCTCAACACTACCTACATTATTATTAGATAGATCAACTAATTCACATTCCATAACTAACTCACCAAATTATTAGCATCATCACTCATATTCAACAGCAGACCTACTGGAAAAGGAACATCTTTATGTAAAGGCTTTTTAACTGCATCTCTCACAAAAACATAAGAGTTTTTAAACCCAGGAACATTATTACCCTTTACAGCAATTATGCTATTTTCATAATCAATGGATAATATTTTCATATTCTGTACAGTTACTCTGCTATTACCTAAATGACCAGCCATTTTCTTCCCCTTGAATACTCTACCAGGATCTTGACATTGACCAGTAGAACCTTGTGATCTATGAGCAATAGAAACGCCATGAGATGCCCTAAGCCCACTGAAGTTATGCCGCTTCATCACACCAGCAAACCCTTTGCCTAAAGAATAACCCGTAATGTCAAGATATTGACCAACTACAAAATGATTAACCCCCACCTTTTTACCACATTCTATTCCGAATAGATCAGTTAATCTACTTTCGTATAATTTACATTTACTATTTATACCCTTTTTCTTTAAATATTCCAACTGAGGTTTTGCTATTTTTTTTAAATCTCCTGTGCCTAAAATGACTGAATTGTAGCCACATTTATCTTGTCCTTTTATATCGATAATATAAGTTTCGCTGAGATGCAATAAGGTTACAGCCATGCGACTATTATCAAAATACATAGCAGTATGGCCAACATTCGTCATTAACAAACCAATTCTCCTAAGCGAATTTATTCTCTTCATTTCCTTTTCCTAAATATTAACTTCCTTAACCTTTAAATCCACTTCTACACCAGCAGAAAAAGATAAATCTGCAAGCATCTTCATCATAGTAGAAGTAGGATTATGTACAATAATTAACCGCTTAGAAATTCTCATTTCAAATTGCTCACGAGATTTTTTATCAACATGAGGAGACCTATTAACAGTAAATTTAGAATCTTTTCTTGGCAACGCAATCGGACCAGATAAATCTGCATTAAACTGCTTTAATTGATCAATAAACTCGCGAATACACTTTTCCAACAAAGAACAATCGAAAGCTTTGATTCTAATATATATATCTTGCTTCATCTTAGTTATTATACTCATTCTAAAATTTCCGAAACAACCCCAGAACCAACAGTTCTACCACCTTCTCTTATCGCAAAACGCAATCCTTTATCCATTGCTATTGGTACTTGCAACTCCACTTCTATACTTACATTGTCCCCTGGCATTACCATCTCCTTTCCATCTAGCAATTTTATGCTCCCAGTTACATCCGTTGTCCTTAAATAAAACTGTGGCTGATAATTTCCAAAAAATGGTGTATGCCTTCCTCCTTCTTCTTTCTTCAATATATACACCTCCGCATTAAATTTCTTATGCGGGGTTATTGTCCCTGGTTTTGCCAGTACTTGCCCTCTCTCCACTTCTTCTCTCTTTGTTCCTCTTAGTAGTATTCCTACATTGAGTCCTGCACTTCCCTTATCTAGCAACTTCTTAAACATCTCAACACCAGTACATATCGTCTTTTGCGTCCCTTTCAGACCTATTATCTCTATCTCGTCCCCTGTCTTTATCTCCCCCTTCTCTATTCTTCCTGTTACTACCGTCCCTCGGCCCGATATTGAAAATACATCTTCTATTGGCAACAAAAACGGCAAATCTATAGGCCTTGGAGGTACTGCCACATACTCATCTAACTTCTCCATCAATTTATCTATTGATTTCTTTCCATACTCACTACTATCATCCTCTAATGCTTTTAACGCAGACCCAACTATCATAGGCACTTCATCACCTGGAAATCCATACTTACTCAGCAACTCTCTCACTTCCATTTCTACCAAATCTATCATATCAGCATCAGCAACATCAGCTTTATTTATATATACCACGATATATCCAACACCCACCTGTTTTGCCAGCAATATATGCTCTCTCGTTTGTGGCATCGGCCCATCAACCCCTGACACTACCAATATCGCTGCATCCATCTGTGCTGCACCTACTATCATATTCTTTACATAATCAGCATGTCCAGGGCAATCAACGTGTGCATAGTGTCTCTTTTCTGTTTGATATTCAACATGCGCTGTTGCTATTGTTATACCTCTCTTTCTCTCTTCTGGCGCTTTATCTATTTGATCATATGCTACAAAATTACCATAATGCTTTGTTATCGCCGCTGTTAACGTTGTCTTCCCATGATCCACATGTCCTATCGTTCCCACGTTTACATGCGGCTTTCCAAATGCTTCTACTATCGCTGTCATAATCTTAACTCTTCTACTTAAAATACAAATACATCAATAAATAATATGTTGATTTTATATAAATACAACAAAAAAAGAGCGGATAGTGGGAATCGAACCCACGTCACTAGCTTGGAAGGCTAGAGCTCTACCATTGAGCTATACCCGCACAATGGAGGAGGTAGGATTCGAACCTACGTACGCAATGCGGACAGATTTACAGTCTGTTACCTTTAACCACTCGGTCACTCCTCCACAAAAATCTGTTAAGAGAACACTACCTTAACTTAAGTTTTATTATTTCTAATATTAAACATCCAAATCCAAAAGATCAAGTAATAAAAGCTAATCTAACTGATTTCAGTTAGATTTTACTTTTATATAACAAAATATTGTCAATAAAACGCCCAAATAAATAATGTGAATCATGTGTACCTGGCGCTTCTTCTGGATGGTATTGAGTAGAAAAGACTGGGTAATCCTTCATCATTATCCCCTCTACACTATTATCAAATAGAGAAATATGAGTAACTTCAACGTTACTTGGAAGAGAAGCTGAATCAACAACAAAACCATGATTTTGGCTAGTTATCTCAACTTTTTTATTCTCTAGATCATAAATTGGATGATTACTCCCTCGATGACCAATATCCATCTTGACAGTCTTTGCTCCCAAAGTAACTGCAAGTAATTGATGGCCCAGGCATATGCCAAAAACTGGTATTTTAGATTTCACAATAATTTCTATTTCTGAAATTACACTCTCTCCTATCTCTTGTGGATCACCAGGGCCATTTGAAAGCACTATACCATCTGGATTCATGCTTAATATTTTGTGAGCAAAACCTGTATCTGGTTTGACTAATTCAACCGTACAATCAAGTTCTACTAAGCGTGAGATTATACTATTTTTTATACCGAAATCAACAATTACAATCCTATATTTTGCATTAAGAGCGCTTTGAAAGTTATTACTTAAACTGACTTTCTTAGTTATTTCTATTCCATTTACAGATTTGTATTTCTTCAATTCATCTAATATATGTGCCTCACTTGACGGACATATCATTCCATTTTGAGATCCATGTTTTCTCAAATATCTCGTCAAAGCTCTAGTATCAATTCCCGATATCCCAACTACATTATTTTTCTCCAACCAATCATTTAAACTAATATATGAAGAAGAGTGAGACATAGGAGAAAGTTCACGCATAACCACACCACTTGCAAAAATTTTCTCTCCTTCATTATCTTTATGATTTATTCCAACATTACCAATATGAGGAAAAGTGAACGCTATGATTTGATTAGCAAAAGAAGGATCGGTTATAGTATGTTGATACCCGGTCATACCAGTGATAAAACAAACTTCACCTATACATTTGCCCTTTTTACCTACCGATCTTCCCCAAAAGCACTTGCCATCTTGTAAAACTAAAGCTGCATCCTGCATTTAATTCTCTCAACTCATTTAAAATATTATATAAGAATTTTAAATTACAAGTAAGCAAATACTAAATTTCCCTTTAACTTTATATAAAATTCAAAATTATAAGTAGCTTTCTTTTTTTATTATTTAGCAAAATTATAGCAAACTTAACTTGTGTGAATAGGCAATAGTCATTACATTCATACTTCACGTTATGTAAATTCACATGGATAGAAAAACTTGTCTCATTACAGGAGCATCATCTGTCATTGGAGAAAGTCTAGCACGGTTGCTCATTAAAAAAGATGGATGATTTGTGGTTGGCATTGCAAGGCGCACTGAAAAACTGGAAAAATTAAAAGAAGAATTAGGTAGTAATTTTTTACCTATAACATGTGATGTAAGCAAAAGTGAAAATATTAAAAACTCGTCTGATTTTTTAAAAAAGCAAAATATTATACCAAATCTCTTTTTTCTTAATGCAGGATGTGGCGAAATAGAAGATAAGTTTCATACCAACATTCATAGAAAAACATTTGAAACCAATTATTTTGGCGTTATCAACTGGATTGAAGAATGGATTCATCATAATTCCTTGGCAACTTTTGCGGTTATATCTTCTCTTGTTGCTATGCATGCAACACCACATGCTTCTGCATACTGTGCCAGCAAAGCAGCACTAAAAAGTTGTTTTCAATCACTAAAAATCCAATATGCTGACAGTAGCACAAAGTTTATCACCATAATGCCAGGGCCAGTAAAAACAGATATGTTTAAGTCTAATAAACCACTTCCCTTCATATGGGAGCCAGAAAAAGCTGCAGCATATATTTTAAAAAGTATATTTAAAGGAAAGAAAGTTATAGCGTTTCCAATTTTCTGGCGGTTATTTTTTCATATTTTACAAATTCTTCCCACTAAAATGACTGCAAGAATCTTACGATAATCACCAAATCTACCATCTTGTAAAGCTAAAGCTCTTCAAAACTCAATCGCAAGCTTCTCCACACAAAAACATCTTGACTATAGCATGTTTCATATTATATGAATAAACTGTTAATGAAAGTGGAGGGTTGCAACGCCTAATAATACAGATCAGTCTAAAAAAATAAATGAGAAATGGTTATTTATAGGAGGTGCTTCACTGTTTCTTGTAATAATGCTACCATCAATTTTTCTCTTAGCAAAAATAGCTATGATGTTTGTTATAATCTCAACTACAGCAATAGCAATAAAAATTGCCTCAAAAGCAATATCAAACGTTTTAGAGGATAAAGAGAATCAATCAACACAAAATAAAATTATAAACCTAGCTATTGGAGCAGTGTCCATACTTGCAGGTGGGATATCATTACTTATTACAGCAAAAGTTGGTTTCATCGCAATATGCTCAACTATAGCTATTTTAGCTCTGTATGAATATATTAAAGATGAAAAAATAGGTAAGGATATAAATGATAAATTCGATGAAATAGCTAATGATACAACTGAGTTTTGCGTCAACAACATTGAAAAACTTATTCCATCACAAAGTTGTGAAGTGTAATCTTTTGTTTATAAATTTTTAGATGCATGGCTAACGTATAAACACTGAAATCAGCACTTCCTTTCTTGTTATTCTAGTAATGGCTTCCATCATCAAAAATGTTGTATTACTTTTATACTCGCAAATCTAAATGGATTCCATTGCTGGAATGACATTACCTTGAATGGAAATCGGTGCGTGATGTGCATCTGTATAGAGATTAAATATGTCATTCAGTTTGTTATCATTCTAGTACTGCCATTCTATAGGTAACAGCTGTACCTGGAACTCCTCTCTTGTCATTTCAGCACTGGAATCCAGAAAACTTAATTTCAAACCAGTACTTTCCCTCTTTTCATCCCAATTTCCAAAATGTTACTCCAGTACTGAAATCCAGCTTTTTTATAACTATCGAAAACACTGTATTACTTTACAAATTTAACTAGATATAATTACTTGCATGGCACGTTCGTAAAATTACGATAAAAAATTACTTGACAAACTCTAATAGTTTTGTTACCATACGTAGTGAAGGCGTTCTAGAGCTCGGAATCTATCTTCGTCTGCAGACTTTTCAATTCAATTAATCTATAATCTTCAGTTAAAATATATTTAAGCTATACTTCGGTCGTAGCTGTATACATTTTTCTGAATCTTTTTTTATTAACAGGAGGGTCATTATGTTTAAAATTCTGAATTACGCATATCATTAACCTGCATGTCTTTAAGGGACAGATGGTACCTATGTCCTTTTTATATTATATTTTATAGCAATATCATGTATTACTTTACGCCCCAGTCTTTTTCAAATATTGCGAGCCCTTGATCAGTAAGTGGATGATTAATTAACTGTCTAAGTATTTTTGCTGGTACAGTAATTGAATGAGCACCAAGCCGTGCAGCTTCTATTACATGTGCTGGACTTCTTACTGATGCAACAAGAACTTTTGTCTTAAAATTATAATTAGAATATATAGTGCATATATCTTCTATTAGCGATAAGCCATCATAGCTTATATCATCAAGGCGACCAACAAAGGGAGAAATAAAACAAGCACCGACCTTAGCGGCAAACAGTGCTTGTCCAGGAGAAAAACATAATGTAATGTTAGCAGGTATTTTATGTTCTGTCCACAACTTTTTACAAGAAATTAATCCTTCATGTGTAAGGGGTAACTTTACTACGATATTACTAGCTATTTTCGCTAACTTCAGGCCTTCCTTAACCATATCTTCATGGCTATCTGCAACAACTTCAACACTAACAGGCCCTTTTATAATAGAGCATATTTCGCTTACTAAATCTTCGTACTTATCTTTATGTCCAGATTTTGCTATTAAAGAAGGATTAGTTGTTATGCCATCAATGAACTCTTTTAGCTCCTTAATTTCATTCAAATCAACACTATCAAGAAAAATTTCCATATTATTGTCCTATTAAAAACCTATTTTTACAAAATATTGTCATCTTTGAAAAGTATTAAATAAAATCGGATTTTTAACTCAACTCAATTTTCAGTCCGTTAGGAAAGAAAATATTGCACTGAGACACAGTATACTCCTGGTAATAAACATGAATTGGTTGCACTTTATTAACAAAATTAGCATAACCAATTTCTGAAGTTTACTAGCTTTACGTTCAATAGAAATTCTTGCATAGCCTAAAACTTAGTGCTACTATTAGTATAGTAACATAAATAGGTAGTGAGGAACAATAAACAAAATGACTAAGTTCGAGTTTAACGCTCGCAATTAAATTCAACTAAAAAGGTTCATATAAAAGGAGTTTTGATAGCTTAATCACTCCTAAAGTAAATATATTATCAGAACAATAGTAATAAGGGGTATACTATGTCAACAAATTTCCCGACATTGAAAAACATATTAGCAGAGCTGAAAAGAAAAAATAGCATTACTGTTTTAGAAGAACATTGTCAGGAAAAATGGGAGGTTTATGACTTGCTCATGGATTTAACAAATGATGAAAATTTTAAGCAAGCATATATAGATCTATCTTTCAACAAGAGCTTTAAAAAAAACTTTATAGAATTAGCAAATCAGGCAAAAAAAGCTGTAAGTAAGTATTTTAGAGATAAAGACATAGACCTTCGAGCTTTTTATGTAGAAACTAACAATTCTGATAAAGTGTTAAACATTAATCTTATTAATTACAATAGAAGTGAGCCAATAAGAATTAGTGATATCTTACAGCAAGAAAGGGATATTAGCACATTGAATATCTATTGCGATAAAAAGCATGACATATACGCTTACCGAAAAGGTAAGGAAAGACATTATGAATTTAAAGAGGGTGCATATTATGAAATGACAAGCACTTGGCCTGTGCAGGACAAGGATGGGAAAACTTTTACCTGTACTATGGTTATGAATGTAAGTAATTCTGGTATAACTAAAGTACTACAGTTTAATGGTAAAGATTTTGAATCGCCACCTGAGGAGTTTTTGGAATTAATAAGACAAAATGAAGAATTATATATTCAAGGTCTCTCTCTACATGACGCTGTCAAAGCATTATTGGAGAAGAATAAAGATGCTCCAGCTGTTATTAATCTGCAAAATAATGAACATATCGTAATCAATAAAGATGAAAAGATGAAAGATCTTGAAAATGATGCTAAAAGCAATCCTATTCTTTCTTTCACTAGCAACAATGTATCAGAGGTTAATACACAGCAGGTTGCAACTCAGGCAATTGCAACTCAAACAGAAGTTAATTCACAGCACACTGAAACTCAGACAGAGGTCTCTGTACAACACGTTAAGACTCAAACAGAAATTGGCTCTCAACAGACTGAAACTCAGACAAAAGTTGATTTACAAGAGGTTGCAATTCAAACAGGAATTAGTTTACAGCACACTGAAACTCAAACGAAAATTGGCTCTCAACAGGCTGAAATTCAAAGTTTACAAGAAGTTGCAACTCAAACAGAAGTTAATTTACAGCACACTGAAACTCAGACAGAGGTTGCTGTGCAGCACGTTGAAACTCAAACAGGAATTGGCTCTCAAGAAACTGAAACTCAGACAGAAGTTAACTCACAACAACTAGATCAAAAGCTTACAAAAGCTGAACAAGAAATTAGAGAATTAAATGAACTGAGGAACAATTTACAATATAGGTTCGACAACGCTGAACAAGAACTTGAAGAGTTAGAAAAGCACAATAGTGATTTACAGGATAAACTTGGAGAAGAAAAGCAAAAAAATGCAAAATTACAAACTGAACTGACACAAAAAGATGAAAAACTAGCAAATATATCAACAGAGCTGCAAGAAAGAGTGCAAGAACTTGAAGGTGCATATGAAGAAAAGAAAGACCTGAAGAAAAAGCTGGAAGTTGCCAATACACGAAAAGAAGAGTTGATAAGTGAGTTAAGAAAATTGCACGAGGAATTAAATCAACTGAAAGAAGAAAAGTATAGTTTGGAAGACAAGCTTGATCAATCAGAACACTATAGCAATAGTACAAAAGAAAGCAGTGAACAACAAATATCAGATTTGAAAGAAGAGTTATTATTACTGAAAGAAGCAAATCAAATGTTAAAAGCAAAGCAAGTAGAATCAGAACAAGAACTCGTGGAGGCTAAGCAAAAAATTGAGGAATTGAAGGAACAGTGCAATGATTTACAAGTTGAGTGTAAAGAAAAGGAACAAAGACTTGAGAAAGAAATGAGTAAAACAGATGAGCGAATAATCCAGCTCAATAAGGAGCAAGAGCAGAAAATTCAAGAAATTTATGGAAAAAATAAGGAACTGGAAGAAAAGGTAGAAGAACTGAAGGAAAATCTAAAAACTGCTAATACAGAACAAGAGAAACTACAAGGTAAATTGAACCAGTTTGAAAAAAAAGAGGAAGAGATAGAGGAAGCAGAACACATGATAAGTGCAAGGGATAAGTGTATAGCGAGTTATAAATCTCAAATACAAAATTTAGAAAATGAGCATAACGCACATTTGGAATCTGATGAACAAGAGGCAGATCAGCTAACGTGGGATTTTGAAACGTTAAAGAACGAGCTAGAGCTTAAAGATGAGCAGATCGAGACAATAAGAGGGCAATTACGGCAGGAGATAGAAGAAGAAATAGTTAATAAGTACCGTCCATCACTGGAATTAAAGTTTAAAGAATATGAAGATGAGATTGAAAGATTAATAAGAGAAAAAAAAGAGCTAAACGATAAAGTACAATACTTAAATAACGAAGTAGAACTGTTAAGTCCAGTAATTGATAAAGTACTTGTTAATAAAAAGGAAGTTTTTGATAACAATTCAAAAATGTTTTACCAGCTTACAGAGGAAATTGATGATTCAGAAAAAAAACCTAGGTCTTTAAGCCTTGATAGCGCATTTCATAGCGATCACTGTAATTCACTTCTAGACTTAATCAGCAGTCCATCAAAGGTGTGTAGCCAAAGTCAGCGTGGAGGTGTTTAATACTGTTCAGATGCATATGAAATCAGTGCTTCTTCTTGTCACCCAACTCTTGTAATCCCAGTGCGTGACACTGGGATCTGGACATAAAAACATTTGCAAATTATGCAATGGACAACAGATTCTAGGAACATATGTTAAAATCATATCCATGATGAAAATAAGATAGATCCCAGTGTCACGCACTGGGATGATATCCTTCTAATGTTCGTACAGTTGTGTGTCAGCTACTTGAACGACAAACATTGAGATGACAAGAGTAGATTTATTTCTTGAACAAAAAAGAGCCCCTAAAGAGATTTGACATCAAGATAACTTAAATATATACCAACTCTCTTATCTTTTAATGATTCCTCATAATGAGTCAGGTGATCAAAAACCTGAATTTGATTTGTTAGAATGCTACAATTATTATTTGTAACCTCTAATATACCATTATCAATTACAACTTTTTCCTTTGTCTGGTTACTCATTTTAACAGTAATTATACCAGGCAATAAATAAATTAAATAAGGGGAATGGCAGGCTAAAATCATCAATTCCCCTTCAAGCCCACTCACTGAAAGCGAGACCACTTCATCGAATGAAATTCGATTATCAGGAGAAAAAAATTGCACCTTAAAAGTGTTCATAATCTTTAATGTCCGGCTCCAACTTCAGCTTTTATTGATTCAGCTTTTTCTATTGCTTCACTTATACTTCCCACCATATAAAAAGCAGCTTCTGGCAGATGATCATATTTACCTTCAATAATTCCTTTAAAACTAGAAATAGTATCAGAAAGTGAAACAAATTTGCCAGACATGCCAGTAAATACCTCAGCAACATGAAAAGGTTGAGAAAGAAACTTCTGAATTTTACGAGCTCTATCAACAATAATTTTATCTTCATCAGATAGTTCATCCATACCAAGTATTGCAATAATATCTTGCAGCGACTTATAAGTTTGCAATATACGTTTCACCTCAGAAGCCACATTATAATGTTCTTCACCAATGATTTCAGCAGATAAAGACTGAGAAGTTGAGTCAAGTGGATCAACAGCAGGGTATATACCCATTTCAGCTATCTGCCTTGACAACACTGTAGTGGCATCAAGATGAGAGAATGTCGTTGCTGGAGCTGGATCGGTCAAATCGTCTGCAGGAACATATATAGCCTGTACAGAAGTAATAGAACCAGCAGTAGTTGAGGCTATTCTCTCTTGCATAGCGCCCATATCAGTCGCAAGAGTTGGCTGATAACCAACAGCCGACGGTATTCTTCCAAGCAAAGCAGAAATTTCAGAGCCAGCTTGAGTAAAACGGAAGATATTATCTACAAAAAATAGAACATCTTGATTTTCATGATCACGAAAATACTCCGCCATAGTTAGTGCTGTTAAAGCAACCCTAGCCCTTGCTCCAGGAGGTTCATTCATTTGACCATAAACCAAAACGGCTTGAGATTTTTCATGCTCATTTATATCTATTACATTCGAAGTAATCATCTCGTTATAAAGATCATTACCTTCACGCGTTCTCTCTCCTACTCCAGCAAACACAGAAAATCCTTTATGAGCTTTTGCTATATTGTTAATCAATTCCATTATCAGAACTGTTTTACCAACACCAGCTCCACCAAATAAGCCAATTTTTCCTCCTTTAAGATAAGGAGCAAGAAGATCTATAACCTTTATTCCTGTAACTAAAACTTCTTCCTGTATCTTCTGCTCGGTAAAACTTGGAGGTGATCTATGTATAGGTTCTAAATTATACTTTCCTTTTAAAGGACCACACTCATCTATAAGCTCTCCTACAACATTAAAAATCCTTCCTAAAGTTGAGCGTCCAACCGGAACTGATATTGGTGCACCTGTATCAACAAACTCATCACCTCTTGACATACCATCTGTGCTATCCATAGCAATGCAACGAACTATATTGTCACCTATATGTTGTGAAACCTCTAAAACTAGCTCCTTGCCCTTACATTTTAGTTTGCTTTTTAAAGCATTAAATATCTTAGGTAACTCGCCTTCAAATTTTAAATCAACAACTGCTTGAGTTATTTTAACTACTTTACCTGTACTCATCTCTTTCATCACCTAACACTACAATTCTATAAAAGAACTTCTAAAGAAAATAAATCTTATATTATTAACAGAAATTTTGCAATATTAAAACACTTACTAGTTACGTTTCATTATAAACAATGCAAATGCATTCAATAGCCAAGTAATAACAAACAGCACCAAACTAAGCGCATAAGCAGCAAGAGTTTGCACACTATTGAAATCCTGATCTCCGGTAAGTAATGTAGCAATTTGTACAGTGATAGTAGTAACTGAATTGAGAGGATTAAAGGTCAAATTTGCATTGATTCCCACAGCCATTAGTACAATCATTGTTTCACCTATCACCCTTGAAATTGATAATAAAACTGAACTTAAAATTGTAGGCATTGCATAAGGTATTGTTATATGCCATATAGTTTCCGCTGGTGTTGCGCCAAGCGCCATAAAACCATAACGTAAACTTTTTGGAACAGATCTTATAGCATCTTCAAGCAAAGAAATAATAAAAGGAAGAATCATTATTCCAATCGATAAACCAGCAATCAAAGCACTTTCTGAGTGTATACTTAGATTAAAAAAATTCGCTACCTGCTTTATAAAAAAAGACAAAAATACAACTGAGAAGTATCCATATACAACAGTAGGAATAGCAGACAAAACCTGTAAGGCTGTATTAATAACATAACGCACTTTTTCACTCGCATACTCACTAATATATATTGCAGAAAATAAACCAAGCGGCACCGCAACTAACATTGCTACAATAGTTATAAGTAATGTCCCCACTAAAAGTGGCGCTATACCAAAACACCCCACCTCTCCTTCACCAATAATAGCTACATTATGCTTCCATTTTAAGCAAAATAAGAATTCTGAAATAGCTACTTTATTAAAAAAAGAAATGGACTGAACAAAAATAGATAGCATTATAAATAAAGTGATAAAAAGTGATATTGCTAAAGCCATAAATAACAAAAATTTTACCATCTTATTTCTTTTACTTTTAAAGATAAAAATCAGCATAAAAAAAAGTAACGCTATAGAAATAGAAGTTATAAAATAACCATCATAGAATGCTAACAAACAAGGTAGCATCCACATACAACTCAAATATATATAAGACTTAACTTTACTTACTGCTTGAAACTTACTCAAACAAAATAAAAGGATTAGTAAAACAGGTACGCCTATAATTAAATTCATTTTTCCATATATCAAATTTTATTCAACAAGAATGCCATAGAAGTTGACCATTATTTGACAATAGAGCAAAATAGTTTAAAATAAATAGTCATATTAATATAAAAACAATGAAAAGAACATTTCAACCAAAAAATTTAAAAAAAAAGCACAAACATGGATTTCGTTCACGTATGTCAACAAAAGCTGGAAGAAAAATTCTTAATAAGCGTCGCTCATTAGGGTGTAATAAATTATGCGCATAGTAAGCATAAAAAAAAAGAGTTTTCCTTTGCTTTTAAAAACAGATTAGCACCTTACAGTCTTTTTTATCGAGGGGTATATATATCACTATATGCTATAAAAGAAAGAGAACCTGAAAAGTATATTCATGTTATTAGAGTAGGTCTGGCTATCAGTAAAAAAGTCGGAAAAGCAGCAAAAAGAAATAAAATAAAAAGGCAATTACGAATGCTAACTAAAGTTAGCATTTCTAATATAAGTAATGTAGGATACTATTACATAATACTAACCCATAAAAACATTATGCAAGCAGGCTATAAAAATTTACAAAAAGACCTCAATATTTGCTTAAAGAAAGATGAAATAAGAAGGAATTTTCACTAAAGTATTTACAGCTATATTTTTTATGATAAGATAAGTGAAGTTTTTAAGATAAATTAATAGATGTGGGTGCTTGAGGTAAAGAGTATAAAAAAACAAGATAAAAAGCTCGATACAAATAATGCTGAAGAGAGTTTTTATGAATATAGAAAGTCTAGCTATCGTACACAATGGGGAATGGCATTTGAACAAAGCCAATACTTAGAACAAAATAAAGATAATCCTAGAGGGAAATTGCTAAATTTTAATATAGAAGCAACTCATTACAATAAGAGAATAGTTTGATAAAAGTACCCGTTCAGGGAAGTGGTTCAAGAAACGATAGGCAGGGGATTGTACAGTTCTCTTTGTTTCCATGTTAAGTATAATGAAATTATCCTTTCAAGTTCCTAGCTCTGATTACGTAAAATATGAGCTTTTACAGTAAACGATATAATACCTAATTTGCTGTTCAGCGTGATAGTGGAATACTTTCTGGTTTACTTAAAAAATTTCACATCGTTCTTTCAGATTTTAAAATATTTTTCGCAACTTGAGAAGCTCCAGTTGCTTCAGATAGGTAGCTTCAAGTAATACCTTATACGTTTTGCAACTTTCTTACACTTCTGTTTCATTTTTTAATAAAGCTTTTTTTAGCATAAATAATTCAGTAGATGCGTTTTTTAAGTAACAGCCCAGAATTTTAACTTCAATAGTTCAGCTATGTTTCAAAGTACCTGTCAGCGACTATTACGATTGCAACATACACTGTCTTTTAAATCTTCTTTCCCTTTAAAACTTGCAGTATTGCTTCAGCACTAACCAAGTTTACCTTTATTATAACATGTTGATGCGCAAAACCTCACTTTTCTTATTCGATTTGCTCATACACCTTTTTGCATTTTGAAGGAACTCTATATTCACTATTTGATATGCTTTCAATTTACATTAAAAACATCACTTATAATTCTCACGTTTTGAATTTTTATAAAATCAACTGAGTACTACAATTATCAACTAACCCTTGGACCGAATGTATCTGCTTCTTGGTAGTTTGCTACTTCTTCTTTCTCCTCATCTCCAATAACTTAATTAATATTCAATTATATAAAGTTTGATTTTCGGAAGATCAATTGTTTGATGATTTGTTAAATGTTGCTATCTCTCCTCCTAATTTGCAAATAGGTGACAAATTCTACTTTTAAATTTTCTACTTTTATCTTAAAGTTTTCGCAGAGTTCTAAAAGATCAGTTATATTACCTCACAGCTACTCTATGTTTACCTTGTTTCATCGCTCTACTGAAAAGATATAAATAAGAAGAAATTTTTATAAACTTGGCAACGACCTACTTTCCCTTTTTAAGTATCATCGGCGCTAAAAAGTTTCACTTCCGAGTTCGAAATGAGATCGGGTGGTTCATTTTTGCTATAGCCACCAAGTCAACAAAAATTTCTGACTTAACAAATTTTAATTTAATATTTAACACTGCATATGCACATATAGAAAGCAAATAAATCAATCAGGCTATTAGTACCAGTTAGCTTCACATGTTACCATGCTTCTACACCTAGCCTATCAACGTGGTAGTCTCCCACGGCCTTAATTGGGAAATTTTTTTGAAGAGGGTTTCTTGCTTATATGCTTTCAGCAATTATCCCATCTATACATAGCTACCCAGCGATGCTATTGGCATAACAGCTGGTACACCAGAGGTATATACATCTCGGTCCTCTCGTACTAGAGTCAGATCTTCTCAAATTTCCTTCACCCACGGCAGATAGAAACCGAACTGTCTCACGACGTTCTAAACCCAACTCACGTAACACTTTAATCGGCGAACAGCCGAACCCTTGGGACCTTCTCCAGCCCCAGGATGTGATGAGTCGACATCGAGGTGCCAAACGGTGTCGTCGATATGAACTCTCGAACACCATCAGCCTGTTATCCCCGGCGTACCTTTTATCCGTTGAGCGATAACCCTTCCATACAGAATTACCGGATCACTATGACCGACTTTCGTCTCTGCTTGGCTTGTCAGCCTCGCAGTCAGGCAAGCTTATGCCATTGTACTATCAAGCTGATTTCCGACCAGCTCTAGCTTACCTTCGCACGCCTCCGTTACTTTTTAGGAGGCGACCGCCCCAGTCAAACTACCCACCATACAATGTCCTAGTTCCAGATAATGAAACATAGTTAGATATCAAAAGTGTAAAGGGTGGTATCTCAAGGTTGACTCCATTATAGCTAGCGCCATAACTTCAAAGTCTCCCACCTATCCTGCACATCACACTTTTAATAGCAATGTAAAGCTATAGTAAAGGTGCACGGGGTCTCTTCGTCTAACCGCGGGTACCCCGCATCTGCACGGGGAATTCAATTTCGCTGAAGTGATGTTGGAGACAGTGGAGAAATCGTTACGCCATTCGTGCGGGTCGGAACTTACCCGACAAGGAATTTCGCTACCTTAGGACCGTCAGTGTTACGGCCGCCGTTTACTGGGGCTTCAATTCAGAGCTTGCACCCCTCCTATTAACCTTCCAGCACCGGGCAGGCGTCAGACCCTATACTTCCACTTACGTGTTTGCAGAGTCCTGTGTTTTTAGTAAACAGTCGCTACTCCCTATTTTGTGCCACCTACTCATAGTTGCCTAAAAGCGGGTTACCCTTCTTCCGAAGTTACAGGTATAATTTGCCGAGTTCCTTCAACATCATTCTTTCAACACCTTAGTATACTCTACTCATCCACCAGTGTCGGTTTACGGTACGGCCTCATAAATATAAGTGCTATTTCCTGGAGCTTCTTTTAAGCATAGATCAATCCAATCAGACCTATACAAATACAAAACCCGTCACACTTAAGAGGTTTAGGAATATTAACCTAATTGCCATCGACTACTCCTTTACGGACTCGCCTTAGGAACCGACTAACCCTACGCAGATTAACTTAACGTAGGAACCCTTAGATTTTTGGTGAGAGTGTTTTTCACACTCTTTTTACGCTACTTATGTCAGCATTCTCACTTCCGATATCTCCAGCAGTTTTTACAAACCACCTTCACAGACTTACGGAACGCTCCGCTACCGCGCCTATTAATCGAAATCAATAAGCACCCACATCTTCGGTATACAGCTTTAGCCCCGGTACATTTTCGGCGCAGAAAAACTTATTTAGACAAGTGAGCTGTTACGCTTTCTTTAAAGGATGGCTGCTTCCAAGCCAACCTCCTAGCTGTAATGGTTTTTCTACTTCCTTTCCCACTTAGCTGTAATTTTGGAACCTTAGATAGTGATCTGGGCTGTTTCCCTTTCCACCACGGACTTAGCACCCATAGTGTGTCTGCTGTATAATTAACTATTGGTATTCGGAGTTTGGTTAGATTTGGTAAGATGATGAATCCCCCTAGTCTATCCAGTGCTCTACCCCCAACAACATAAATACAACGCTCTACCTAAATAGATTTCGCGGAGAACCAGCTATTTCCAAGTTTGATTGGCCTTTCACCCCTAATCACAACTCATCCAATAATGTTGCAACATTAACTGGTTCGATCCTTCAGTATGTTTTACCATACCTTCAATCTGGTCATGACTAGATCACTTGGTTTCGGGTCTAATCCATAAAACTAAACGCCCTATTCAGACTTGCTTTCGCTACGCCTACACCTACCGGCTTAAGCTTGCTTCATAGATTAACTCGCTGACCCATTATGCAAAAGGTACGCTGTCACTCTAAATATCAATAAATTGATATAGAGCCCCAACTGTTTGTAAGCACTTGATTTCAGATTCTATTTCACTCCCCTCCCGGGGTTCTTTTCACCTTTCCCTCACGGTACTTGTTCACTATCGGTCGTTAAGGAGTATTTAGGCTTGGAGGATGGTCCCCCCATATTCAAACAGGATTTCACGTGCCCCGCTCTACTCAAGGATTTAAAAACTTTCTATTTGTACAGGACTATCACCTTCTATGGTTACCATTTCCAGAGTATTCTAATTCTTATTTTTAAATCACTAGCCTTTTCCGCTTTCGCTCGTCACTACTAACAGAATCTCGGTTGATTTCTTTTCCTTTGGCTACTTAGATATTTCAGTTCACCAAGTTTGCCTTATATACTTAGTATATAATAACTAGCTAAGCTAGTTGGGTTTCCCCATTCGGAAATCTGCGGATCAAAATTTGTTGACAATTTCCCACAGCTTATCGCAGCCTGCCACGTCCTTCATCGCCTCTTAACGCCAAGGCATCCATCAAGTGCTCTTGATAATTTATTTATCTGACTATATGTAGAATATGCAGAGTTAAATATTAACTTACAATTGAATTGAGATTAAATAATCTCTACCATAAAACTTTTCAAACATCTAAAAACTAATCTTTTATATGTTACAATCTGATAAATCATATGTCAACGCCTTTTTACACAAAACATTTACCTATTATTATCAACAACAATATACCAGCAATCTTAAACAGTACAATCTGAGAAATATTTGATAAATTGATATGTACAGAAAAATTAATGAAAAAGATATTTTGTAAGATAAAATGTGTTAAAATTAGTTACCTAAAAATGAAAATGAACATTTGGAGTATTTCTAATGTATGAAAAGTAATCTATCTTTTATAAAAAACTTTGCTTTAAATTGTATATCCAAGCTCACTGGCTTATTAAATAGTAAAAAAGTAAAAAATTTCATTATGGATAAATACAGTACTCTCCATAAAGAAATTGTAGTGTTTCTTGAAAAATCTAAAAACCTGTTAAATACCAACACTGAAATCGGGTTATATCACTTCTATAAAGGTAATATATCAGATGCAAAGTTAAGATTTTGGTTAATTAGCATATTCTACCCTAATTTACCTCTAGTCTGGTATAATATCGGAAGATGTCATTTTGCAGTAGGCAATACTAATAAAGCTTATAATTATTTAACAAAGACGCTAAAATTAGATAGTAGTCACAAAGAAGCTTCTTACTATATAAAGAAAATAACAAACACATCAGATATTGTAGAATTGCCTGAAAATCTCATAAAGCAATATTTTGATTACACAGGTGAATATTTTGTTGAACATTGGTTAATTGCCAAACAATACAGAGGACATGAACTAGTACATATGATAATCAAAAAAATCTTTCACAACTCCACTTCTGAACTGAATATACTTGACCTTGGTTGCGGTACTGGAATATGTGGTCACTTCCTAAAAATAAATAATATTAGAAGTCGCATAACAGGAGTTGACATCTCAAATAGAATGCTCAATATTGCAAGAGGATGTCTTATAAAAGGTAAACCTGTTTACAATGAGTTAATACATACAGAAATGAAAGAGTTTCTTAAACAAGAGAAGAACCAGCAGTATGATGTAATTATCTTTGCTGAAGTGCTACACTATCTACATGATTTTCTAGCAGAATTGGAACTAGCAAAAAGATTGACAAACAAAAAAGGGGTTATTGTATGTTTAGTAAGAAGAAAGGAAGGTAGAGGTATTGACTTTGTAAACAAAGGAGATTATTTTCGTCATTCAGAAGATTATATTCAGCATGTTGCAAAAGAAACAAATATGCAAATAAGTCAAATGAGTTACTGTAAAATATATGGCAGTCAGGTTGATGGTATCTTATTTGCATTACAACATCCACAAACAAATTCAACAACTTAATCGAGAAATCGCTCAAATAAATTTCTATATTATCATAAAAGGAGCCTTATGAATTACATTACTATTAATTACGCAAAAGATAGTAAATTAACCGATTTTGGAAAAGCAGTTCTATTGGATAGGTATTTAATAGAAAATGAAAGTTATCAAGATCTCTTTATACGTATTGCTAATTACTATTCTGATGATAGAAAACATGCACAACGTCTTTATGATTACATGAGCAACTTGTGGTTCATGCCTTCAACACCAATACTTAGTAACGGCGGTACCAAAAGAGGATTGCCTATTTCCTGCTTTCTTAATGAAACTGAAGATAGCTTGAAGGGAATAGTTGATCTATGGAATGAAAATGTTTGGCTCGCTGCACGTGGTGGTGGAATAGGTAGTTATTGGGGAAATTTACGTTCAATTGGTGAAAGTGTCAAAGGTAGCGGTAAAACATCAGGAATTGTGCCATTTATCGTAGTACAAAACGCTCTGACGCTTGCAATCAGCCAAGGATCCTTAAGAAGAGGAAGCTCAGCAGTTTATCTTCCTGTATGGCATCCAGAAATAGAAGAGTTTCTAGATTTACGTAAGCCAACTGGTGGTGACCCAAATCGCAAAGCATTAAATATACATCATGCTGTAATAGTAACAGATAAGTTTATGCAAGCTGTTGAAGATGATCAAGAATGGGATTTAATAAGCCCTCATAACAATAAAGTTATTTCAACAGTAAAAGCACGGGATATATGGATTAAAATATTAACAGCAAGAATTGAAACTGGAGAACCTTATATTATCTTTCTTAATGCAACAAATAACAATAAACCAGAACCTTACAAAAAGCTCAATTTAGATATCAAAATGTCAAACCTATGCAGTGAAATAACTTTAACTACAGGTTACGATCACCTGAACAAGTCGCGCACTGCTGTATGTTGTTTATCATCCGTAAATCTTGAATACTACGAAGAATGGAAAGATAATGAGCTTTTCATAGAAGATATAATGCGTTTTCTTGATAATGTATTAGAGGATTTCATAAACCATGCACCAAATGAAATACAGCGAGCAAAATATTCCGCAATAAGAGAGCGTAGTATCGGTCTTGGCGTGATGGGTTTTCATTCATTTTTACAAAGTAAAATGGTTCCTTTTGAATCAGTAACAGCCCAACAATGGAATAAAAAAATATTTAAGCATTTGCGCGAGCAAGCAGATGTAGTTTCTAAAAAATTAGCAGAAGAAAAAGGGCCATGTCTTGACGCTAAAGAAATCGATCTAATGGAAAGGTTCACACATAAACTCGCTATTGCTCCAACTGCCTCAATTTCGATTATCGCAGGCAACACTTCCCCTGGAATAGAGCCATATGCAGCAAACGTATTTATACAGAAGACATTGACAGGTTCATTTGTAGTACGAAATAAATTCTTGCAAAAACTACTAGCAGAAAAAAATCAAGACAATGATGAAACATGGTCCTCAATTTCAACAAATGAGGGTTCTGTTCAGCATTTAGATTTTCTTAGCAAGCATGAAAAACTGACATTTAAAACAGCATACGAACTTGATCAACAATGGATCATAGAACATGCAAGTGATAGAACTTCTTATATTTGTCAATCTCAATCAGTAAATCTGTTCTTACCTGCCAATGTGCATAAACGTTACTTACATAAAATACACATGCTTGCTTGGAAAAAAGGATTAAAGAGCTTATATTACTGCAGATCACAATCAATGCAGAGAGCTGACAAGGTCTCACATGACATATTCAAAAAAAGTGAAATATTGCAACAAAAAACAGATATTAATTATGATGAATGTCTATCATGCCAGTAGACTGTACATACCTTACTGTCACAAAAATACAATTGTACAAAAGTTATGTTTTCATAGATGCTACATAGAAATCCAGATGAATTTCTAAAGTCTATTCCAAGAGATAAACGTATAATGTGCCTTGATATGGGAGAAAAACAAATAGGCGTAGCATTTAGTGATAAAACACAGCTTATAGCTACAGCTCATAGTATATACTACAGAAGAAATATAAGCAAAGATTTAGGTTATCTGTATAGAATATTCAAAGAAAATGAAGCTGGATCAATGGTAATAGGACTACCATTCAAAATAGATGACCAAGAGACCGAATGGTGTAAAGCAATAATCCAATTCGCAAATAAAATAATAAAAAAATGTAAGATAAACATATATCTACAAGACGAAAGTTTATCAACATCTCTTGCAACTCACGCACTAAAAATTACCGGAATATCAATCACAAAATCAAAGAAAATAGATGATAAAATTGCCGCATGTATTATTCTGCAACGAACATTGGATAAGATAAACACCATCAAATAGTTTTTTAAACTGAATTCACGTAAAATTACTTGATCAAACAAGAACTTTTCGTATAAGCATGACAAATTGCTGTAGCAAGAGCGTCAGCAGCATGGTGACATTTTATATTTGAGTTTTTAACTACTTGCTTCACCATAAATATAATCTGATCCTTACCAGCATGACCATCTCCGGTAATGCTCTTTTTTATATAATTTGCATCATATTCATTCATGGTCAACTTCGTCATTTGTAATACTAAAATTGTAATTGCTCTTGCATATCCTAAAGTTAGTGAAGATTTTGGATTTTTATTAACAAAAATTTTCTCTACAGCAGCTTCATTTGGAGAATATAGAGAAATTACTTTCTTTAATTCTTCAAAAATTATATGTAGACGTTCACCTGTACCCAATTTACCATCAGTTGATATGGCACCACCACCCAAAAATTCAATACTATTCTTTTCTTCCAGGCTGATAATGGCCCAACCGGTTTTGCTTATCCCTGGATCTAGACCTATTATTTTAATCACTTAATAAAGGCTTAACCAATAAATAAACAGAAATAAAAATATCCAGACTAGATCGACAAAGTGCCAATACCAAGAAGCAAACTCAAAGCATAAGTGATCTTGAGGTGTAAATTGATCTTTTCGAGCTCTAAATAAACATACTGACAAAAATATTATACCTATTATAACATGCACACAATGAAAACCAGTAATCATGTAAAAGTTGGATGTATAAATAAGTTTTTCTCCTGTTTCTCGTAAAGAAAAACTTGCTTCATGATATTCGATTGCTTGCACTATTATAAAGAACATCCCAAGCAATATAGTTATAGACAGCATTTTAATCATGCTTTTTTTATCATTTTCAAGTAAAAAATGATGTGCTGAGGTAATTGTTGTACCAGAAAGTAATAATATTAGTGTATTCATGAATGGTAACGACCATGGATCAGGTGGTAAAATCCCTTCAGGGGGCCATTCAATTTTTTTTGTAGGAGAAAACGCTTCAAACAAAAAGATCGGATCAAGCCAGGCTTTAAAGAATGAACAAAAGAACGCTATAAAAAACACAACTTCCGAAAGGATAAATAAGTACATTGCAAGCTTGAGTCCATGTTTTACAATGGCAGTATGGCATTTATCATAAATTGCTTCTCTTATTACATCTCTCCACCAATAAAACAGCACTCCTGATACCGCAGAGATTCCCAAAACTAAACCAAATATTCCAGAAATTTGTTTATGGAGTGTACCAACTAATCCAAGTGCAAGAACAAGAATTGCTGCTGATATAGCAATTGGCCAGGGACTTGGGTCTACTAAATGAAAATCATGTTCTTTACTTTTCATATCATCTTCAAAAATACGTACCAAGCATACAAATTAGCTTAAAATTGTCAATATTTCTTAAAATCTTGATCAAATTTTGAAAAATTATATGCGCTATTCCAAAAGCCTAACTCAAATTGTGCAGTTATTTTAAATAATTCAAGCATTCTGGTCCTTTCACTTTCCCTTACTTTGTTACAATACTCGTCAACAATACCTTCCAAAGCAACACATCCAGATTCCATCAAGCTACTGCCAAAAAAATCAAACCAATCCTTATACCTATTATTTTTTTTAATTTTACTTCTCATACTACCAATAGCAACTTTATATATAAAATGGCAAGAGTAAATAACTGTTACAGCTTCATAAATTTCGCTATACGAAGTAGACAAAAGAAAGTTAGTAAAATTGAAACACTCTAGCGACTTTTCTCCACGATTTATGGAGTATACAGCAAAGTAGTGGTCGCATAACACTCTTATAATCTCTATTCCTCCTTGAGCCACCTCAATCAATGGAACAATGTTGTTACAACTCTCCATTTTTGATGCAATAATTAAAACAGTACGAACATAATCAGCTACAAAAAATGCATCTTGTTGTATATAAAACTTGAAATTTTCTATGTTTAAAGTATTATTTGCTAACTCAACATTGAAAGGATGCTCAATAATATCCTTTAAAAGATTTGACCCATAATAACTCTTAATTATACCACTAAACATCACATAAACTAGAATATAATTTAGTGTTAATACTACAGACTATGCTAGAGAATATATCTCATCCCAAAACATTATTTCTAGCTCTAGACCTCTCTTAAAAAACTCACGCATCTTTTTCCTCTCACAATCACCAGCCTTTGCATATAGATTATTTGCAACGTCAGTAACTTGATTAATCGTAGCATTCATTACTGTGTTATTATAAATATCAATCCACCCTTGATATCTGTGATCTTCAATTTTTTTAGGCATAACCTCTCCTACCATATGATTTATAATAATTTGGTATATATTAAAACAAGGACAAGACGCTGCTAAAGCTTCAGCAACAGAATTATGATATGCAGCACGCATAAAAAAGTCAGTGAAAGCAGAACAAGATTCTGATTTTTTATGATTATCGGATAAATCACAAGTCTCAAAATATTCAGTATACTGCTTTCGAACCGCAAATGTTCCCCTTGCTACATTAACCAAACTGCTCATTATTTCAATGTCATCAACTTTAGATGCAATAATCAATAAAGCACGAGTACAGTCCACTAAATATAAAAAATCCTGCTGAAGATAAATTTTGAACTTTTCATAATCTAGCGTATTGTTTATCAATTCAACATTGAAAGGATGTTCTTTTATTTCCTCAATAAGATCAGATGATTCTTTTATAGCAATATCATAAAATTCTTCTTTTGGTTTGTCGGACATCTTGTAAGCCTCATAAGTATTAAAACTAGTATAGTTACTAAAAAGTTACTTACAATTTATAATAAGTTATTATATCAGTATCAAGCTAGAAATAAAAGAGTTTAATAGTTTAAAGAAATTCTCTCTTTTCTTCTTCTATATTAAATTCTTTACAAAAATCAGTAGATAAGTCCACACCTTCCCAAGAAAATCCACCATCACTTTCCGATTCTTTACCAAAATGCCCATAGCAGGCTGTACGTTTATATATAGGACGATTAAGTGATAAATGTCTTATTATGCCTTTAGTTGATAAATCTATGTTACCTTCAATAAACCCTTTAATCCTCTCTTCATCTATTGTATTCGTGCCAAATGTATCAATGTAAAATGAAGTAGGTTTTGAGACACCAATTGCATAAGAAAGCTGCACAAGACAACGTTCAGCTAAACCTGCAAAGACAATATTTTTAGCAAGGTATCTCGCCATATAAGCTGCGGATCTATCAACTTTTGTTGCATCTTTTCCAGAAAACGCTCCTCCACCGTGTGGAATATAGCCTCCATAAGTATCAACCATAACTTTTCGTCCGGTTAATCCACAATCACCAACTGGTCCACCAATAACAAATCTACCTGTTGGATTGACTAAGAGATTTTCTTTAGGGCACATCCACCCTTCAGGTAAAGATGAAGCTATGTAAGGATAAATTATTTCCTTCACTTTCGATTGACTCAGATCCTCAAGATGCTGTATTGAAACAACAATACTTTCAGCACGCACTGGAAGGTTATTCTCATACGCCAAAGCGATTTGCGATTTTGCATCCGGACCAAGCTTTACCTCTTTGACCATACTCATAATATTTCTCAGAATCGAGTGTGCATAAAAAATGGGTGCTGGCATGAGGCTTTCTGTCTCTATTGTTGCATAGCCATACATTATGCCCTGATCCCCAGCACCTTGATCCACACCTATTGCAATGTCATTTGATTGTTCATGTAGTAATATATTTACTTTCACTGTTTCCCAGTGGAAACCATCATGCTCATAACCAATATCTTTTATTGTATTCCGTACAATACTTTCAATCTTGCTATTTTCAATGTTCGGCCCAAATACTTCCCCAGCTATAATAACATTATCTTTAGTAACCAAAGTCTCTATTGCAGTACGAGAGGAAGAGTCATTAAAAAGGTATTCGTCAAGTATTGCATCTGAAATCTGGTCTGCTACTTTGTCTGGATGACCGGCTGCTACTGATTCACTGGTTACTGAATTCTTATGTAAAACCATCGCTTAGTTACACGATATCAAAACTATTGCAAATTTAAATGGTGGGTCTGGGAAGAGTTGAACCTCCGACCTCACGCTTATCAGGCGTGCGCTCTAACCACCTGAGCTACAGACCCGTATCTATTCAAGCCAAGGCTTGCATATCATCTGTAGGCACAACATCAATAAACGTCTTTTTATTTGCTGATTTTCTAAAACTCACCCAGCCTTTCGTTTTAGCAAAAATCGTATGATCTTTACCCATACCAACATTCTTTCCAGGATGAAATTTTGTACCTCTTTGACGTACAATTATGTTACCTGGAATAACCTCACCATTCTTCTTTATCCCGAGCCGACGCCCTGCCGAATCTCTGCCATTACAGGAACTACCACCTGATTTTTTAGTTGCCATATCTTACCTCTTACTTTTGAAGACGAATTTCATTGATACGAAGAACAGTAATATACTGCCTATGACCATTTTTCCTACGGTAATTTTTTCTTCTCTTTTTCTTAAAGATTATAATTTTTTTATCTCTACACTGCTCCAGTACTTCAGCTTTAACAACAGCATTAGATGAACAAGATAAGCCATTACTTGAAACACAAATCACTTTATTGATTTCTACTTCCTCTTTTTCTTCAGCTTGTAATCTTTCTACTTTAATTATGCTGCCTTTTTTTACTAAATACTGCTTTCCACCAGTTTCGATTACTGCAAACATGACAAATATCAATTATTGTTAGTAACACTAATCGTAAATGATGTTACACATACTGTCAATATAAATAAAAACATGAAATACTTCTACCTTTATCTGCTTTTCCTCGTGGAGAGTAGTCAAGTTTTAAAACTTGACTACTCTTAAATTCTCTTAGTCTCATGAAAACTTTACGACGTTAATAAAAACTCAAGCTTCCACTAAAAACATTCAATCGGAGCTTATAAATTAAAACTCATTCCAAGTTCAAACCCATGAGAAAAATTACTGAACTTGTGAAGTTTATAGCCAGCGAAAACATTCGTTCTCTCAGAAAGTGGAAGATTAATACCAGAACCTATCTGGTAGGAAAAAAACTTTTCTACGTCTGGCTGTTGACCTTGCTGTGCTGGTGGAGATACTTTAGCTCCACCTCCTACACCAAAAGTAACATAAGGAATAATATCCGTACTTTCAAATTTATAATGATAATGAAGCTTTGCCATGAATCCTAGCTCTGCCAAAGATCCTTCAAACAAAACAGATTTGACTACAGGACCAGCTGAAATTTTTATGCTATCTGTATAATGATAGCCAAGATCATAATTAACACCAAGATTGCCATATGACGACGAAGTATAGATTCTATCTTTAATCCAATCAACTCCAAAAGACGGTGCTGACAGAGAACAGCAGACTACTAAAGTAAGTAATTTTTTCATTTTTACCCTCTAACCATGAATATACGCATATATACTCACAGAAAAGTTAAAAATTACATAACTTACATAATAAAATCGGAATCACTTTCTTAGCTACTTGCATTTCTCTTGCAATTGCCAAACTTCTCTTTGTCACATTTTGTTACCTACTGCAATCATCATTTTAGCCTATATCACTTGCTTTTTTTCAACAAAAATTCAAACCAGACTTCACTAAAAACATTCAATCGGAGCTTACAAATTAAAACTCATTCCAAATTCAACCCCATGCGAAAGTTCATGAAACTTCTGCAGCTTGTAGCCAGCAAAAACACTTGTTCTCTCAGAAAGTGGAAGATTAATACCAGAACCTATTTGATAAGAAAAAAATTCTTCTACTTCTGGCCCTTGATTTTCTGAAAGAGGAATTTTAGCAACTCCTCCTACACCAAAAGTAACATAAGGAGTAATATCTGTATTTTCAAATTTATAATGATAATGAAGCTTTGTCATAAGTCCCGCGTCTAAAATCCCTTCACTCATAACAAGTTTAACTGCAGGACCAAATGAAATTTTAATGCTATCTGTACAATGATAGCCAAGATCATAATTAATACCAAGCATGCCATACGACGAAGAGGTGTAGGTTCTATCTTTAACCCAATCAACTCCAAAAGACGGTGCTGACAAAGAACAGCAAGCCAACAAAGTAAGTAACTTTTTCATTTTTATCCTCCAAAGATTAATATATGCATATACAAGCATATAAATATTAAAAATAGTATAAATTGCAAGTAAAAAATTGGAATTATTTTATTTTTTTTGTTATTTGTCTTTCTCTTGCAATTGCAAATTGGCATATCTTTCACTATCTGCTGCAATCATCATTTGAGTCTACATCACTTACTTTCGCTTCAATATAATTTCCCACTAGCCTTTACTAAAAATATTCAATCAGAGTTTACAAATTAAAGCTCATTCCTAGCTCAATTCCATGAAAAATTTTATGAAACCTTTGCAATTTGTAGCCAGCAAAAACACTTGTTCTTTCAGAAAGTGGAAGATTAATACCAGAACCTATTTGATAAGAAAAAAATTTATCATTGACTATAGTTTTGAAAACCTCTGCCAATAGGGTACTTATGTTTTCACCTACATTATCAGCTCTACTTATTTTAGGTTTAGCCTTCATTGTACGAACTATAACAGGACCAACACCAGCAGTAATATAACGAGTCATACTCGTACCTTCAAATTTATGATGATAATGAAGCTTTGCCATAAGCCCCATAACTCCTCCAAATTCTTCATCAAGAGTAGGTTTGATTACATAGCCAACTGAAATTTTAGTGCTATTTGTATAGTGAAAACCAACATCATAATTAATACCAAGCCGGCTATATGACAAAGAAGTATAGATTCTATCTTTAATCCAATCAACTCCAAAAGACGGTACTGACAGGAAACAACAGACCACCAAAATAAGCAACTTTTTCATTTTTAACATGTATATTGATATACATGTATACTAATGCATATATTAAAAATAACATAATTCGCGTAATAAAAATTAGAGTTATTTTATTTTCTTAGTTATTTGCCTTTCTCTTGCAATTGCAAGACTTTTCTCTGGCACATCCTCTACTATAACGCTACCTGCTGCAATGACAGAGTCATCATGCACATTAAGCGGTGCAATTAATGAACTATTGGCACCAATAAAACAATTGCTTCCAATATTTGTTTTATGTTTCTTTTTCCCATCATAATTACAAATAACGGTACCTGCACCTATATTACTCCCCTGCCCTACCTGAGTATTTCCTATATAACTTAAATGCTTTATCTTAGTATTTATACCTATATCACTTGCTTTTGTTTCAACAAAATTACCTATGATTGCACCATCACCTATTGTTGTATTTTCACATTTGGCAAATGGACCAACCCTAACACCAGATCCTATTTTTACTCCAGGACCAAAAAAAACGTATGGGTAAACAATCGAATCCATACCAATTTGCGTATCAAGAGAGAAGAAAACAGTTTCTGGAGCAACAAGCGTTACTCCAGAGTTAGTGAAAAACTTTCTTTTTTCTTCTTGAAAGTAAAACTCGGCCTTTGCAAGGTCATTCCTATTATTTATGCCAGTTGCCTCCTCCTCATCAGCAATAACATAGCCGACATTTAAATTACTCTTTACTGCAATGGCAACGATATCGGTCAAGTAATATTCATGAGCTTGGTTATTACACTCTATTTTCTCCACCAATTTACGTAGATTCTTTTCACGTGCAACCATTATTCCGGCATTAGCAAGAAATTCCTCATCATTATTTCTACCATTTTGTGCTTCTATGATTTCTCTTAGGGAACCGTTCTCAATAATTAGTCTACCGTATCCTTTATTATTAGTTTTAAACCCAAGACAAACTAAAGCATTGCTCTCTCCTAAGCAGCTTATCATTTTAGTTATTGTGCTGCTTTTTATTAGTGGAGTATCCCCATACTGCACAACAACAATATCTGACAATTCTTTCAGGTTTCTCATTGCAATTTTGACTGCATCCCCTGTACCGAGCGTTGACTCTTGTGTAATTAGTTTTATACCCTCAAAGCATTTCAGCCTTTGAGTTAAAGGTAAATCGACTACAATAACTATTTTTTCAGGATTCAGCTGCTTTGCATTGTAAATGACATGCTCAAGCATGGAGAAATTACCTATTTTGTGCAGAACCTTAGGCAAGCTTGAATTCATTCGTTTACCATGCCCAGCAGCAAGTACAACAAATGTATAAGATTTATTTGTCACTTATCTTAAAGACGAAAAATGAAAACCATAATGGTTGAGCCAACTAACTCTATTGTCGTAAAAGCTCCTTAGATCACTAATTTGATATTTCAGCATTGCTAGCCTTTCTATACCAATCCCAAATGCAAAGCCACTGTATTTAGTATGGTCTATTCCAACATTTTTAAAGACATTTGGATGCACCATACCACATCCAAGTACTTCAATCCATTTACTACCTTTATAACTTATGTCCACTTCTGCAGAAGGCTCAGTAAAAGGAAAAAAACTATTACGAAAGCGTATTTTTAGACCTTTATCTCCGAAAAATTTACTAAGGAAGAGATGAATAGTAAATTTTAATTGGCCCATATTGACATTTTCATTAACATAAAGCCCTTCTATCTGATGAAACATAGGAGTGTGAGTTGCATCAAAGTCATTTCTGTATACCCTGCCTGCAGCCACTATTTTAATTGGAAAAGTTTTTGTCTTTTCCATAGTTCTAATCTGCACAGATGAGGTATGAGTGCGCAGCACCATTCTTTTATCGTTTATTTTATTCTTTAAGTAAAAGGTATCTTGCTCCTCTCGCGCAGGATGATGACTTGGAGTATTTAGCGCATCAAACACGTGAAATTCATCTTCAATATCAGGACCATCAACTGCTTTGAAGCCCATATGTGCAAAAATGAGCTTTACTTCACTTATAACTTTGCTCAGTGGATGAATCTTGCCAATTCTTTCTGGTCTGACAGGCAGTGTGATATCAACTGCTTCATTTTGCAGTTTTAACTTAACTTCTTTATCTTTTAGTTCATTTTCTTTGCTTGTTATAAGCTGGTCTATCTTATTGCGTAAAACATTAATCACTGCACCTAGGTCGCGTTTTTCTCCTGCATCATCTATATTCTTTAAGTCATCGAAATAAGCTTTTACTACACCCTTTCTCCCCAAGTATGACAACCTAAGTTTTTCTAAATCCTGCAAAGAAGCAGCATTTTCAATCTCAGAAACTGCCTTATCTTCAAGTAAAGGTATTTCGCTTATTAGCTCTTTATTCACCTTAAAAACGCTAGCTTAAACTTTCATTATAGTGCAATCTTTAATATCATCAATAAAACTATTTGGATAAAAAGGTGTCATCCCAGTGCTTGACACTGGGATCCATAACAGGTAATAAGAAGTGCTGGAATGACATCTCTATAGGACTCCTAACTAATACAGAATATTAAAAAATTTACCAGGCGAAAAAAAAGGCAAAAGAATCCCCCAGTAGTGAGTTTTGACCCTATAATAATGTAAATTGGCATTGTAATAATGTGCTAACGCTTAAAATAAGCGTGTTTTAGCTGAATGTAGAAAAATAAAAAAAGCCGCTATAATTTTATGTAATCTGCCAATATATACCTGAGTTTTTTACTGAATTTTGTTATTAAATCTGCAGAGATTAAAAACAAGGATAAACACTCTCATTGTCATGATAAGAAGACTGATGAGGTTTGTAAAGTAACTTTTTCTGCTTATTGAACCCAACGCGCCGCTGTTATACAAGGGTGCTATAATTATTAATTTATTGACTAATTATATTTTTTATTTCACTTTATATTAAAAAATTTACTCATGCATAGTAGTAACATAGAAACTAAGAAAAAATACGAAATCGAGGATTTACCTAAGTTTTTTAAGAATAGATCCAAAGACATAAGTAAGGCATTTTCTAACGAAGTACTGGAGATTAGCACCATTCGCTCAAAAAATATTACAAGTGATAAGCAAGAGTTTTCATTTAAGATCAAGCTGCTGACAGAGGTAAACCCTAATACAATATTACCTCAAATAAAACATTTAATTGACTTTTTTAAAATCTGCCTTTCTCAGGAGAAAAACTTCACAGCCAATATAAAAGTAGCAAAAGAAAGCGAAGAACTATACAACAACTACCATAAAGCTAATAAAACTGTAGAAGAATGCATAAGTAATGCTCCAATTCAAATCCTCCTGCAGGGCATAACGATAACGCTACAAACAAACGTTAAAAACATTAACCTCGATAGCTTGCAACAAATCGAGATATTCTTAGATGAGCAGCTAAAACATTTAGAAAAAGCCAAAAGTGAGGAGCAAAGTCAAGATACATTACAAGTAGAAGAAACTGAAAACAAAAACGAAAATGTGGTTGAAAAAAGGAACACGCAAGATAAACAAATTGTACAAGGTTCGTTTGGCTACAATATAGCAAGTAACAGAAAGCAAATTACACGTGCACCATTAATTGTTGCTGCAATGCATGAAAATTTTTCCTGGTTTAGGTCTCTTTTTCAGCAATTCAATTTTTTTAATGCAACACAATTCTTTTTCCCACAACTGCAAAAATTTTCTATACAGAATAGCAATATACCATCTGGTGTCATTCCAGCGCAAAAAGAACCAGTGTCAGAAACTCGGATAACAGAGGGTAGTATAGGAAATCTAGTACCTCAAGAAACAGAGCGGGATATAGGTCAAACTAGGCCGCACACAGACTACTTTAAAGCTAACAGAAAAAAGAAGTCAAAAAAGCAGGCTAAAGAATTATTGCAAGAAGAAAAACAATCAATCATAAAACAAGCTCAAATTGATGCTAGAGTAGCTATGATAGATAATGTAGCTGAGCACAAGGGAAAAAAACTCGATGAAATATTCGTAGAAGTAGTAAGTGAATATAAAAATCAAGACTCAGATACATTTTACAATATTTTCAACTCAGTATTTAATATTATTTATTTCCAAGATAAACAACTACATGAAGTATTAGAACCAGATGAGATATCAGAAGTGCTAGAGGTACTCAAAAGGCCACAACCCCCTAATAATTCACTTTTAGGTAAAGAATATTTACAAAAGCAAGTATATAGAAAAAAAGAGCAGTTGATTAAATTAGTTTCAGGCCAACCTTCTCCACAGCCTAAAAATGTTTCTCATGAAATTTTACCAAGTAAAGCTGTAGACCATTTACCAAAAACAAATGAAGCTAAAACTCGATTGCCTACTAATATTAGGCTCAAATCACCATTAAAAGCTATGTTTTCTTCGAAAGAGACTTATTTTTGTCTATTTTTAGTAGCAGCTTCTATATCAGCACTCTGCCTATGGCACTTGCCGCTGGGAAAAGTGTCAATTTTAAAGGAATTGGTGCCAACAGAAAAAAGGGAAAGTATCGGTCTAACATTAAACATAGGGTTACCAATATTAATTACACTGTGCGTTTTGAACCTGGCTTACTTTCTATATTCTGAATATTCTGTAGAATCTATTGAGCAGATAAGTAAAAAAGATCTTCCTTTGCGCACCTAACAAATAAGATCTTTTGTGATATAATTATTTATTTTATTGCATGTTTAAAGGAATTATCAAAGATATTGGCACTATAACTGATATCACTATCCACCCTAACTCTGATCAAATCTTCCATATTGAGACACAAAATTTATCCTCTATAAACAAAGGAGATTCAATATCCTGCTCCGGAGTGTGTTTAACTGTTGTCAACATAATGAGCAATGTATTCACAGTTCAAGTATCTCAAGAAACCATGAAGGTTTCTAACTTAAATACGTGGAAAACAGGGAAAAAAATAAACCTAGAACAAGCAATGAAACTGAGTGACAGAATTGACGGCCACTTGGTTCAGGGTCATGTGGATGACACAACAGAAATTTTAACAATCAATCAAAATTTAGAATCTCATGAAATCAGACTATCATGCCCACAAGAATTAATTAAATTTGTTGCAAAAAAAGGTTCTGTAACGCTAGATGGAGTTTCCCTTACAGTAAATTCAGTTGTCGATCAAGAATTCACTGTGAATATCATTCCCTATACATGGAAAAACACAACTTTTCAGCATAATAAAATAGGTAATTACCTAAATTTAGAAGTTGATATGATTGCTCGGTACTTAGACCAGCTGATAAAATATCAACACAATTAATTTTACAACTTTGTTATTTACAACTATTATATCTTGAAAATCATATAGATACAAAATATGTTTTTCGATAGCCTAATTATCTTTATTATTGTCTTGTGTGTAATAATATCGATAACTAGAGGTTTTATAAAAGAGCTATGTGCATTAATGTTCTTGCTCTTATCAGTCTTTTTGACAGCTAGTTACTATGATTTTTTTATTATAAATTATAGTAAGTATTTTGACTCTAAAGTTACACAAAACATACTTTCTACAATCTCTGTATTTATTATACTTAATCTTACATTCATGACAATGAATAACTGGCTAATGTACATATTATCACCTATAAGGTTGGGATTAATGGATAGAGTTACTGGAATCTTTGTCGGAGCACTCAGAGGAATATTGCTTTCTTATGTACTATTTTTTGCTGTGCACTTATATTGCCACACAGTATATGATAAAAAAGAGGGAGAGTCTAAAATAGACGCAGAAGACATATTGCCCAATTGGATAATAAATTCACACTCTTATCAGGCTTTATTTGTGACAACAGAAGAAGTAATTAACATGTATGTACCAGAGTCATTGATACTAAAAATAAAAGAGATCGGTGAGGAAATGGTTGATCAAGAAAAACCTCAAAACAATAAAGAAAAGTGAGTGTTGATTTTCTATAGCTAAACTATCCTAGACAGCTATTATCCACAGCAATTCGCTATAGGTTACCAATTCCTATTACTAATCAAACAAAACTGCAAACATTGACGAATAAGTAAATCATCAAAAAAATTTAAATGTATAATTTTAGTTCATCAATGTAATACAACAAAACTTTTTTAGTGAATTCAAAATCTTCTAAGGTATTTCCTTCACATCTTGCTGTTATGCAGTTTTGCGTATTTGATACTCTAAGAAGCCACCAACCTTTATCATCAGTTACCTTAATTCCATCAAGCTCTGAAAATACAATGTTTTGCTGCTTTAGTGTCTCCTTTATTGATTCAATTATTTGAAATTTTTTCTCATCCTTCACTACAATTTTCACTTCATGAGTGATATATAACTTTGGTAAATCTTTAATCATCTCAGATAGGCTTTGGTTTTTCTTAAGTAAAATATCAATGGCTTTAATAGCAGAATATAGTCCATCATCAAAACCTAGCTCAGAAAAGAAAAAATGTCCACTCAGTTCACCGGCAAACTTTGCTCCTTCTTCTACCATCTTTTTCTTAACTAGTGAGTGTCCAGTTGCACAGATAATTATTTGCCCTCCTAATTTGCTAACGAAATCATGCACTTTCATACTCATTTTTACGTTGGCAATAACCTTGCTTTTTGGGTGTTCCGCCAATACTTCACGTGAAAAAATCATAAACAAGTGATCATTGGAAACAACATTACCTTTATTATCAATCAAGCGTACCCTATCACCATCACCATCAAGTGCAATACCAAGATCACATTTATCTTTCTTGACAATATCTATTAACTGAGCAAGATTTTTCTCTTCTATGGGATCTGGGTCATGCAGTGGAAACGTTCCATCTATAAAGCTATTGGTTACGATGTGTATATGATCTGGTAAAATCTTTTCAATATACCTTACAATTGTTGGGCTATTGCCAAAATCCCAGGCTATTTTTAGTTTTTGTGTAGTGTTATTCTTGAGCACATCTTTTAATATGTTAACGTACTCACTATATATATTCGTGTTAATTAAGCTTCCAATTTTCGTGCTGTTTTTAATTGTATTGCCTATAATTTCCTTCATTTCTTGATCTGAGTAAACTTTTTTACTACTGAAAAATTTAAAGCCGTTATATTCTCTGGGATTATGAGAAGCAGTGATCATAATCCCAAGATCTGCCTGCATTGTTGCAGCGTAGAGCATAGGTGAAGAACAGAGCCCAACGCGTATAACATTCGCACCGGATAAAATCAAGCCTCTGATTAATTCTTTTTCTATGCTTGGTGAATCTATCCTGCTGTCATAGCCTACACAAACGTTAGCTGCAGTTTGACCAAATTTTCTGCCTATTTCATACCCATCACTGATCTGCAGGTCTCTGCCTACCACACCTCTAATATCGTATTTTCTTATAATAGTATTGTCCATACTGCACTTCTTGGAGTGGTTAATATATAACATTCCCGCCAAATACTCAAGTTTATTTAACTATAAGATTAGTTGATTTTTTAAGAAAATATGCTAATATTATAATATAGTTCTCTAAAAATAGAAATTATGCTAAAAGAAAACTTATTTATAGCTGAAAATCAAGGTTTAGATGTAGATGAGCAAAAGAAAAATGATATTTTAAGTTTCATTAAATCTTGCAAAAATTTTCAGGATTTTATCAGAAAACTAGAAGAAGAAAATTTAATCTGGTACTTTATTGGTCCTTTACACAAAGATGAGAACATTAAAGAACAGGTAAGTTCAAAGTGGAAAGAGGAGTTTCAAAAGTTTGAGCAATCAATAAATGCAACACATAAAAAATTCGCAAAATCTCTACCAAGTGAAAATTTCTTAGTATATACAACACAAGATAATGAATTTAAAATTAGATTTGAAAATAAAGAAAAACCAATAGAGATTAGCACCCTTTTAAGAGCCAGTGACGAAGGCAAGGTTTATAACCTATCTTTAGGGAAAGATAGTCAAATAACTGCAACCAAAAAAGGCAGCGAAAGGCACTATGATTTTACTGGTTCAAGCTCATGTGAGATGACCATTAACTGGCAAGCTAAGGATTCTAAAGGCAATAGCATAGATTGTAGCATGACTGTAGAAGTAAGTTCTAAGGGCATAAAAAGAGTGATTGGTGAACCAAAATTTGGAGGAATAACGAGTTCAGAAGAAGCATTAAAATTAGTTGAGCAGAATAAAGAAGTTTTTATCAACAAAAAAACTCTGCATCAAGCTTTTACTGACATGGGCAAAAGTGTGAACGAGCAGCAAACGCTGGCAGAGGAAATATTTACAAAAGATCCACCACAGTCACCTATACCAAGTAGTAGTGGATATTCTTCTCCTGATTCGCGTAGAAGTTCTTTTTTCACTGAGAGCGAAATTGGTGATGAAGAGTCTGAAATCACTGATGAATACATTGACGACGGTTACGATCAACAAAAAATGCACAAAGATTATGACAGAAAGTATGAGCAAGAGGGATTAAAAGGTGTAGATGAGACTATAAATGAAATTAACAAACTTGCAAAGCAGCGTGATGATCTAATCTCGGAACGTGATTACCTGAGAAATGAAATTAACGAACAACAGGAAGCAATGCGTGAAAGAGATCAAAAAATCAAGGAACAAGATGCTTCTGTTAAGTCACTTATGGAGGAGCACAAAAAATTAAAAGAGCGTAACCAAAAGATAGAAAGGAAGGTGATACAGAAATAAGAACATTAAGTGAAGAAAAGCAAATTTTGGAAGGAGAAGTTAAAAGACTTAAAGCTGAATTGAAAAGAATAACGCAAGAAAAAGATCAAGGTATTGAACAACTAACACAAAAGATAAAGGCGTTAGAAAAAGAACTACAGGATAAAAATGATGTAATAAAGAGCTTAAATGATCAGTTGAAAGACAAAGAAGATGAAGTTCAATCAGTAAATGGGATAAACAAAGAACTACAGAAGAAATTGAAGCAAAGTGAAGCTAAGTTAAGTGCACTAGAAAAAAAGAATGCAAATTTGGAAAATAATCTAAAGAAAACATTGGAAGAAGGTTCACAAGATAATCATGAAAAGCAGTTTGTAGAACAATGGATGGAAGCAAAAAATGAAAACGAAAAATTGACTTATACAGCAAATCAATTAGCTGAAGAATTAAATCAACTGCAAAAAGAAAAAGAAGTTTTGGAGGAAAAAATTCGACAACTTGAACCCGGAAGATCACTTGCGGATGAGTTCAGTGAAGTAAATGCGAAAGTAGCTACTTCAACTCAAACTGAAGTTGAATATGAAAGTAGAGGAATCGAGGCAAGTGATCACGAAACTACAGTTCCTAAAACACAAGACCAAGGTACAAATGCAGGTATTGATGCATCATCTTCAACAGATCAAAAAAAGACCAAGGAAGAAGAAGCTCGAACAAACATACCACAAAACATTATGGATTGGCCTATTCCAATTCCGAATGATAAACCAGAAGAGCAGGAAACTCCATTAGAGCCAACTAAGGTAAATACAGAATTATCAGATCCAAAATCAACCCCTGCTGAGATTCCTAAAAAATCCACCCCTTCAAAATGATGAGTTTTTGCTTCAACTATAGCTAATCCAAACGAAACATCATACCGCAACAATCACTAATTTTCTGTGCTTTCAAAAAAACACATCAAGCAAAATCATTTGAGAGTAAGTGGACATTGTTAGATGAATTAACCCTAACTTAAGAATCAGATATATACAATATTAGTATGTTTAATTAATAGTGAGGTTTAAAATGTCACCTAGTGAAAAAAACTCTTCAAATTTTGTTGAAACTAAGCAAGATGATCTTAAAATGATTCAAGATTCTTCATTAAATTCAGATATCATTCACGATCCCAAGAAGCTAAAAGACAGAATTATGGATCTGTTAAAAGGAGATATAGCATTCTCTAAAATGAAGCAAGGAGATCAAGCTCTTGTAGTAGGTACAGCAAGTGGATTATTTTCAGCAGTGTTACCACTTTTGGCAGTTGGTGCAACACTTGCTATACCAAGTGCTATAGTTGGTCTTACTCTATTTTTCGCTGTGAAAGTTGCTGTAAAAGCAGTTCAATCTGGATATAAAGGACTCAAATGGTCAGCAGAAAAAACAGTTGAAGGGGCGAAGCATATTGGCGGAAAAATTAAGGATGGCTATGAGTATTCAGCAGATTCACTGAAGAGAGGTGCTAGTTTTGTAAGTGAAAAAACAAAGGAAAAGACAAGTAATGTGCTCACTGCAACAGCGAATAAATTATATCGTGCAGCTGGTAATGAGAATTATTCAGATAGAATAGATAATGAGCTTATTCCTGATTCACCACAAAAGAAGAGAGCTCAAGAAGTGAAAGAAGATCTTATAGCAATTTGTACTGATGGAAAAAATAATTCCACGTTAATAAAGAGCATACTTTCTGGAATATCAGAAAAAATAGAAGGAAAAATAGCAAAAGAAACATATCTTGATTGGAGAGATTATTTGCCAGACCAGCTAGTAGATAAATGGAGAGAGCAGAAAAAATTTATTGATAACTTGGACGCAGATGGTTTGCGTAACTTAGTTACAAAAAGACTATCAGATAAAGATAAATACTTTAAAGACAGTATTTTCTCTGAACATCATGATGAGATTAAGGAAGTTATTAAAGAATGCAAGGAAGAGCATACTCATTTTAATACTTTAGAAAGGCTTAATAAGTCAGCAAAAAGGCATAAAGCAAGTTCTATGAATTCACTGGAAAATAGCTTATCAGGTAGTAGTTCAACGAGTTCTATAAGTACTGTTAGCAGCAAAGCAGAATTATTAAATCCTAATGAGCATAAGGAAGTAAAAGCACCTACTTCACTTTGGAGCAAGTTGTCATCATCACTAAAAGGTGGCAAAAAGCCAGAGGAAGCTACTTATATAAGATATCAAGATTCTGAGTTGGATCAGATACAATCTGCGGAGATAGGAAATAGCCGTTTTTATGTTGCTCCGGAGAAACCGCCAAGAAGCAATTCAATGGGTTCTTTAAGCACTGACAGTACTGCTACAACTTCTAGCTTTGCCAGTTACCGTCGTAATTCTGATAGTGGGTTCAATTCACCAAGTTCTTCTACTCCACAAAGACACAGTCCTTCTCAAGAAACAAGATTTGGTCTAGGAGTTACGGAAGAGCTCACTGAGAAGTTGGCAAAACGACGTGCGATTGTAGATCAACCAAACGTAGAATCTGTTCAACAAAAAGCTGAGCCTAGTAAAGGATAAACAAAACCGCTTATCATTCTAAAAGGATGTTACTCATTGAGTAACATCCTTTTTCCATTTGATCAAAATGTTCGCTTATTTAAGATCAGTTTTCTAGCACTGGGCCAATTATTGAGTTTCTCTTGCCTTTTTTTCTAGGTTATGCAAGAAACTTAAAAAATAAAAGTTTTTATTCAATAATTTGTGTATAAGGGATATTATTTTACTGCTAGTGAAATAAACCAGAATGAAGTCTATTTTATTGACAAGGCCTTTATTAGATTCGTTGAGCACAAGAAGCACGCTAAAAAAATATGGATACAAAGTTTTTATAGAGCCAGTATTCACAATAAAGTACTTAAATCCTGATATATCTACGTATGAATTTGACGTTGTGATATCTACAAGTAAAAACAGTGTAAAGGCTTTCAGTCAAATATGCAAAGAGGATAACTTTTCGATTATTACAGTTGGTAATTCAACTATGCAGGCTGCAAAAAATTTGGGATTTTCCGATATAATCTCAGCAGACAGCAACGTTGATGGTCTGATATCATTCATAAAATCTCATTATTCAAATGCAATAAAGTTCTTATATATAAGGGGACAAGAAGTATCATGTGACCTAAAAAAAAGATTATCTGAAGAAGGTTTTAACATAAGAGAAGTTGTACTCTATAAAACAATTACTAAAAGGAGTCTAACTAATAGGTGTAAAAATTTACTATTGGACGGTAAAATTGATAGCGTTGCTTTTTTTTCCTCACAAACTGCAAGGGTATTTTGTTCATTAGTTCTAAAAAGTGGGCTATCTCCTGTGATGAATAATACAGTTGCATATACCATGAGTAAAAACATTGCTGATAGTTTAAAGTTAATCAAGTGGAAAAAAATTATAACATCGAGGTTTCCCACAGGGGAGAGTTTAATTGATATAATTAATAAGGATTGTTGATGCTAAAGATTGCAACTTGGAATGTAAACTCCATACGTAAAAGAATTAACCAACTTTGTAGTTTTATAGTTGATAGTCAGATAGATATAGTTTTGCTGCAAGAGATAAAATGTACAGAAGAGCAATTTCCTTATGCAGAGATAGAAAAGTTAGGATATGAATATGCTGTCTATGGACAGGTTGCAAGAAATGGTGTTTGTGTTTTATCTAAATATCCAATACTGGAAAAATTAAAAATTGATGTTGTAGAGAGTCATCAAGAAGCACGTTATATAGAGTGTGTGATAAAACACACCAATAATAAGGTAAGGGTAGGAAGTGTATACGTTCCAAACGGTCAAAGCCCAGACTCTCATACTTTTGAGTATAAACTCAAGTTTTTTGATAACCTATATGAAAGGATGGGCACTTTGTTGAAAAATGAAGAGTTAACTATTATAGCTGGCGATTATAATGTTGCACTGGATGAAATTGATGTTTTTGATTCAAATTTATTAAATGGCCAAGTGTGCTTTCATATAAAAGAGCGTGAGAAATCAAGAGCGATCTTGAATCTTGGTTTTAAAGATGCATTTAGAATATCTCACCTCAACTTACAACAATTCACTTGGTGGCATTATCAAGGTAATTCACTCAGAAACAATCAAGGAATGCGAATAGATCATATGCTGCTATCGCCACAAGCTGCAGATAAATTGGAAACATGTTACATAGATGATAGGTTGCGTAAACTAGAAAACCCATCTGATCATACTCCCGTTGTATGTGTTATAAAACAATAAAAGACCTATTACACAATTCACCTTTGGCAAATAGGTCTTACTTGACTGCTGTCTTTTCTGTGCTTTTGGCTGGCTGATCTATAGTAATTTTTCCATCAAGCATAGTAAGCTGCTCACCCCCTTTATTTCCTACCTGAGGAGCTTGTTCCGGAGTAGGTTGTTTTTTACTCCCGTCAGCAATTGTTTCAAGAGAGCTTTCAATTGGGGTTTTTAAAATATCATCAATACCCTTGTCAATTTTTTTATTCAATTTTGCTCTCTTTTCTGTATCATCTTTATCTTGTGAACTAGGATCATATAAAGTACCTTTTTTGTTATTTGAAAAAAGAACCTCAACTCCTCCCTTTACAGCAAATATTGTACCAATAACAGCAGCAACTATCGCAAGTGTAGTAGGACCAAAAATTAATATTGAAGCAATGGAAAAAAGAATAGGCAGAAAAACCTTACGTAAGCACTTTGTTACCATCTCTTGATCACTAAGTAGTGGTTCATCCTCTTCTTTTTTATCTCCACCTAAAAATGGTATTTTTTCTTTCACTCCATCCATAAAGGAGCCATAAATATTTTTCGGGTCTATTTTTATTCCCAATAGTAACCCAACAAGTTTTATTAGTGAATCCTTAGCTTCTATACCACGTATATCAGCTACACAATCATCTACTAATTTCTTTATTTCAACATTCTTGACATTCTCTTTGTTCGCTAATTTTTTCTCTCTAACTTCTTTAAATACAGAAAGTAAAAACTGACAAAAATTCTCCTCACTGAGTGATTTTATATCTTTTGGATTGACATTATTAAGTAGTATGTCCTTATAAGCTGATATAAAATAATCAGTTATTCCTTTGTCCTTCTTTAATTCGGCTTTAACTTCTAATACTTTTACAAAGTAATCGTAAATTTCCTTATGTTCCTTCTTGAAGAGTATCTCATTTTGCTCGGTCACCTGAGTAGATGACTCTAAAGGCTTATTTTTTGCTTTTGGAACCGTCATAATGACCTACTTGTACTAACCTATGTTTTAATTATAGCATATTTTTCACATTAGTTCAAATTTCTTAGAACCTATCTTGAAAGGGAAAAAAGAAAAGAATAAAGCAAAAAATAGAAGAGTAACAAATGATATAAGTGATAAGGGAATGTAAAAAATTGCTTCCATATATTTTAAATCTGATTATAATTACAGTTAGAGATATTTTAAGAGCTCAAAATCTATCTTTGTCTGCAGACTTTTCAGTCAAATTTTTAATCAAAAAGCGTAGCGTATCTTCTTTAGTGCATGTAAATATGCTTAATCTCTGTTGTATGTGCGCTGCACTTTTTTCTAACCTTTTTTTTACACAGGGGGATTTTATGTCCAGAATTCCAGATATTTGACCTTTACTTTAGCTAAAAACCAATAGGCGCCTATTGTTTAACGCTAATTAAAATAAAAATTTTTCTAGATCAGTAATATATAGAAAAATCACTGTTTACTGAAAACGGGATATGATTGCCAAGAAAGCTGCTAATGTCACAGAATTTTAGGTAAATGTTGTTTGCTTGACGTATGAGTGTACTCTCCTTACTTCAAGAAGTATTTAATATATGCTTAACCACTTAAGTCCTTTCAAGACAGGTTCTTAGGGTCTACGGTATAATTAAGAAAAGCCCTAGTTGTCGCTAATTTTTATTTCTACTTCAAGTGGTATAGAAATTTCTACTGCATTTTCCATTATATCTTTCATAAGTTTTGCTGTTTCTTGTACCTTGTCGTCCTCTACTTCAACTAGTAGCTCATCGTGGACTTGGAGGATTATTTTACCTGTTTTCAATTGATCAAAAAGCTGAATCATTGCACGTCTTATTATATCAGCGGCGGTTCCTTGCAGCGGTGCATTGATTGCTGCCCTTTCTGCAAATTGTCTTAGATAAGGAATTTTATTATTTATGTCTCTTACAAAACATCTTCTACCAAACAAAGTCTCTACATAACCATGATTTCTCGCGATAGATACTGCTTTTTCCATATAGACCTTTATTTCTGGGTAACAAGAAAAATAGTAATTAATGTATTCAGCAGCCTCTTGAAAGGTAATGCCAAGTCGCTTTGCAAGGCCAAATGGACTAATGCCATATATAATGCCAAAATTAATGGTTTTTGCTTTGCGTCTTAATTGCTCATCTATTTCTTGCACTCCAAAAACTTGTCTTGCGGTAATATCATGAATATCTTCCCTATTTGCAAAAGCTTCTTTAAATGCCGCAACATCTGCCACATGTGCCAGGAGTCTTAATTCTATTTGCGAATAGTCGGCAGAAATTATCTTGCACCCTTTTGGCACAATAAACGCTTGCCTGATAAGACTACCTTCTTCGCTTCTGATAGGAATATTTTGTAAATTAGGATTGCTAGAGCTCAGCCTTCCAGTTGCAGTCACAGTAATTGAAAAGCTTGTATGTATCCTACCATCAAGCGGATCAACCTGTTTTATTAACGCGTCAGTATAGGTACCCTTTAATTTACTTGAATGTCGCCAACTTAAAATTTTACCTGCGATTTCTGTCCCCTCCTCTTCAAGTGCCTCTAGAACTTCAGAGTTTGTGCTATAAGACCCAGATTTTGACTTTTTCTTTTTACTTAGCTCCATTTTATTAAACAAAACATCACTTAATTGTTTTGGCGATGCAATATTGAATTTTTCTCCTGCTAAATTATGTATATCGTTTTCAAGTACAGCAATTAGCTGCTCAAACTTATCAGACAATTCCTGTAGTTTTTCAATATTGAGCAGTATTCCATTTTGCTCCATATCAAATATTACTTTCATGAGAGGTCTATCAAAGCGCTCGTAAATCGTAAAAAGTTTTTCCTGAAATAATCTTTGTGTCAGTTTCTCATGGATCGCTATTAAAATTTTTGCCGAGAAAGTTTCTACATTTTTACTTAAATTGTGTGCAATTATGTTTGGAATGCTGTGATCATGCTTACCTGTGTCAAGGCTGTATGACATGATCATCAGGTCATCAATTGAGTCTAGCACTCTCTCTATTGTAGGAAATATTTCTCTGATCTTTCTAATATCATGTACTATTTTAAGCACCCCATTTGAAAATAAAGTTGAATTTATTATAGTAAGTGCATCTTGTAGGCAGCTTTGATCTATGTAGAAAATATTATCCTCACTACAAGATAAGGAAATTTTGTTCAATCTATTGTTTTCAAAGTGGCAATGAATTGCAATTTTACCTTCATATCTGCAATGCTCCAAAAATTTTTCTAATTCTTCACTACTATATTCTGTTTTCTCTTTTGTGCTAGATCCACTATAAGAAAAGAGCTTTTCTACTTTTCCTATCAATGAATTAAATTCATATTTCTTCAAAAAGGATAACAATTTTTCCATATTTGGAGGATGGACTTCATATTTTACAATATCATGTTGAAGATCTACTTTTTTGCATAGTGACAAAAGTTCTCTTGAAATTAGTGCTTTTTCCTTATGCTCAGTAAGAATATTACGAACTCTTGTTTGCTCAATGTTATTGATGTTTTCTATAATGTTATCCAATGAATCAAATTCATCTAGTAATTTAGCTGCAGTCTTTGGCCCTATTCCTGGAACGCCTGGAATGTTATCAGATGCATCTCCAGTTAGAGAAAATAAATCAAGAAGCTTATTTGAATTTACACCAAATTTTTCTATCACTTGTTTTTCATCTACGTATATATTTTTGATAGGATCAAATATTAGAATGTTGTAATTCAAAAGTTGAAATAAGTCTTTATCTGATGAGATTACTACTACTTTAAAGTCTTCGTGGTTGGCATATTTTGCAGCTAGTGTTGCAATTATGTCATCTGCTTCATAGCCTTCAATCTCTTCATAGCTAAAGTTAAAAGCTTCTACCGCTTCTCTCAGTATTGTAAATTGTGGAATTAGATCCTCAGGAGGTGTTACTCTGTTTGCTTTGTACTCAGAATATAAACTGTGCCTGAAATTTTTTTTGCCAGAATCAAGTGCTATAGTTAAGTAGTCCGAATGGGAAATATACTTCAGAACCATATTAAGAAAACCGTACACAGCACCTACTGGAATACCAGCTGTGGTAGTTAAATGATGTAAGACATAGTAAGCCCTGAAAAGAAAACCATAACCATCAATGATTGTGAAAGTTTTTTCTTTCATTGTAGATATTTATGTGTGCCTTTGATGGTCTGTTATTTAGCTATAAAAATCAAGCTCTTGTTTCCTATAGCCAAAATAATCATAATGCTATAGTTACTATAAGAAAACATATTACGTAAGGGAATTAACTATTCTGCCACAATTTTGCTCTATCACACTTGCCATATTTAATATTCCAGCTTCATCGTAATAATTTCCAATTACTTGCAAAGCAAGTGGTAAGCCTTCATTTGAGAGCCCAACAGGGACAGAAATAGCAGGTAACCCTGCTAAGCTTGCCGGCACGGTAAACACATCATTGATGCACATAATTAGCGGGTCTGGCTTTTCATTTAAGCCAAAAGCTTCTGTTGGAGCAGATGGTACAAGTATGTAATCTATTTTTTCAAACGCTTTTATAAAATCATTTCTAATTAATGCCCTAATGCACTGTGCTTTTTCATAATACTCATTGTAATGACCTGAAGAAAGCGCATAAGCACCAATTAAAATTCTCCTTTTCACTTCTTTACCAAAACCTTCTGCTCTTGTTAGCGAATACATTTCTTCAAGGGTATCAGCATCAACCCTGAATCCGTAACGTACACCATCATAGCGAGCAAGGTTAGATGAAGTTTCAGCAGAACAAATTAGATAGTAAACCGGTATCGCATATTTAGTATGAGGCAGAGTAATGTCAACAACTTCAGCACCATTTTCTTTTAAATTGGAAGAAACTTTTTCCCAATGATGAACGATTTCTTCTGAAATTCCATCCATTCTATATTCTTTTGGTATACCAATGCGCTTACCCTTGATATCACCATTTATAAGATTAGAGAATTTAGGAACTGGTCTTTCGCTCGATGTTGAATCTTTTTCATCATAGCCACAAATTGTTTCCAGCATTAACGCTGAATCAGAAACGGAACGAGTAATTACTCCTGCTTGATCAAGAGAGCTCGCAAATGCAATCATACCAAAACGCGAACACCTTCCATAAGTTGGCTTTATTCCCACTACTCCGCAATAAGCTGCTGGTTGACGTACAGACCCACCAGTATCGCTTCCTAATGCTCCAGCGCATAAAAACCCAGCAACTGATGCTGCAGATCCACCAGATGATCCACCAGGAACAACTTTTTCTCCGTCACTTTTTCTAATCCATACATTTTTAACAGGACCAAAATAGCTATTTGTGTTCGCAGAGCCCATAGCAAATTCATCCATGTTAAGTTTACCAAGCATGGCTGCTCCACTTTTTAAAAGCACATTAGATACCGTAGATTCATAAGTCGGGATGAAATTTTCCAGCATTTTTGAGCATGCTGTTGTTTTTATTCCTTGTGTACAGAATAAATCTTTAACACCAACTGGTATGCCCATAAGTGATGAAATATTATCTTTTTGTTTAAAAAAGTATTCATCTGCTATTTTAGCAGCTTTTATCGCGATTTCTGGGGTTTTTGTTACAAATGCATTCAGTTGCTCATTTTCGACTGCATTAACATGCGTCTCTACAAGCTCAACAGCAGAAAAATCCCCCCGCCTTAGTCCATCATGCATCTCTGTAATAGTGAGCCTTCTCAATTCATTCATTAATATTCAATTTTAGCGAGGTATTAATTATAACAATAGTAGGGCAGAAAATCTATATATTTATGATCGAAAATAGGAATACAATCGAGATCAATTCAGATTTCTGAAATAGACTGATTAGTAGTACGTTTTAAATGTTGTGTTGGCACACAATGCTGGAATCACAAGCCCTAAGGGCCTTCATATCTAGATTTCTAAAATCAAATATCAATATCATGCACGTTAAGTGCATTGTTATTTATAAAGTCACGACGTGGTTCAACTATATCACCCATTAGCACCGAGAATATGCTATCTGCTTCCTCACAATCTTTTATTTCAACTTTTAACAGAGTTCTAGTTTCTGGATTGAGTGTAGTTTCCCAAAGCTGATCAGCATTCATTTCACCAAGGCCTTTAAATCTCTGCAGAGTTAAACCTTTCTTACCATAATCCATCACTATTTTTGCGAGTGCACTTGGAGACTTTATTTTTATTTCAGTTTCTTGCGACTGTAAAAATGAATCACCATTAAATAAGTCAATTATGTTCTCAAGAGAACTCAATATATTCCGTATTTCTTTGCTTTCAAGCATACTAAGCGAGAATACATATTTGTCTGCTAACCCTTGAAACAATTTAGCAATGTGAATTTCCTCATCTTTTACTTCTACTTCCCAATTATATTCACTATACATCAATTTTAAATATTTTAATATCTCATCAGCAGACAATAGAGCATTCTTTTTGCTTAAAATTAGCAATGATTCTAAGAGATCTTTTGGTATTTCCCTATCATAATTTTTGCTAATGTTTGAAATACTGAGGCACTTATTCAAAACGAAACGCAAATCTTTGCCTACACCATTTAATGTTAATTTTTTAATCGCTGAATTTACTATATACTCTTCAAAAGTTTCATCATCTTTGATATAAGTATCTTTAGCATTTTTTGTAACTTTATAGAGCGGTGGCTGCGCTATGTATAAATATCCTTTTTCAATTACTTCACGCATATGTCTAAAAAAGAAAGTTAGAATCAAAGTTCTTATATGCGAGCCATCAACATCTGCGTCTGTCATAATGATAATTTTATGATACCTAGTTTTTTCAATATCGAAGTGCTCACTCCCTATTCCAGCTCCAATTGCCGTGATCAGAGAGCCAATTTCTGCAGATGAAAAAATACGATCCAGCCCTGCACGTTCTACGTTTAGAATTTTCCCTCTTAAAGCAAGTACCGCCTGTGTTTTACGATTACGTCCCTGCTTTGCAGTACCACCTGCGGAATTACCCTCTACTATAAACAATTCCGATAACTCAGGAACTTTTTCCTGACAATCAGCAAGCTTTCCAGGTAGAGTTGCAATATTAATATTGTTTTTATTTTTAACTAACTCTCGTGCTTTTCTTGCGGCTTCTCTTCCTTTTGCTGACCTAATCGCTCTTTCTACTATACTTGCTGCTAACTTGGGGTCAGTTTCAAGTATTGTACTCAACTTGTCAAAAACTATGCTCTCTACAACTGCCCGCGCTTCAGAACTGACCAATTTATCTTTTGTCTGTGAAGAAAATTTAGGATCAGGCATCTTGAGAGATAAAACACAAGTTAAGCCTTCTCTAACATCTTCTCCAGTCAAATTCACTTTTGCCTTCTTCAAAAAACCTTCATTGTTTGCATAGTTATTGATACATCTGGTTAGTGCAGATCTAAACCCCGCCAAATGCGTACCACCATCCCGTTGTCTTATATTATTTGTGAAGCATAGCATATTCTCATAGTAGGAATCATTCCACTCCATTGATATTTCTACACTGGTACCTAGATCTTTTACATTATCTCTAATGCTGGCAATTTTAGTAACATGTGTCTTATTCTTGTCTAAGTACCGTACAAAATTAGCTGTACCAAAATTATCTTCAGACTCTTTACTATCGTTAAAATGAGACTTTACATGTGGTTTATTACGGAGATCACACAAAATGATCTCAATATTTGAGTTTAAAAATGCCAATTCTCTGATGCGACTCTCAAGAGTGGAGTAACTAAAATCAATACTACTAAAAGTCCCCGTTGATGGCATAAACGTTACTCTAGTTCCTCTTTTATTTGTGTTTTCATTAATTACCTTTAAAGATTCAATAGACTCACCATCTTCAAAGCGCATAAAATGTTCTTTTTTATTGCGCCAGATGGTTAATTCCAGCCAACTAGATAACGCATTAACAACTGAAATTCCAACACCATGTAATCCTCCAGAAACCTTATAGGTATTGCTGTCAAATTTACCTCCTGCATGTAATTGGGTCATTATCACTTCTGCTGCTGATATCCCTTCCTCTGGGTGAATGTCTGTTGGAATGCCACGACCGTTGTCGGTTACAGAAACTGAACCATCTTCATTTATGCTAACTTCAATCTTACTGCAATACCCAGCCAAAGACTCATCTATCGCATTGTCAACAACCTCATACACCATATGGTGCAAGCCTGATCCATCATCAGTGTCACCAATATACATACCCGGACGCTTTCTCACAGCATCAAGACCTCTTAGGATTTTTATTGCGTCAGCGTTGTAGTTACTTTCCATGGAATTGCTTTATTTATAAATATTAATTAATATTACATTTGTATGTGCTGATTAGCAACATCTTTAAGTTGAGAGAAGGATCCTTGACATATAGATAAAACATAACATATCTACCTACACGAAGTGGTTTTACATGTTATTTCAATACATAAACTTAAGTTCAAATAATCATACAAAACTCTGCTTCATATTTCAAGATAAATGGCTACAATCAAATACAATTTACCTTCTCCTTTCAATTGGACTTTCTAGCTCAACACAGGATAAGTTGCTCATACACTCTTCTAATATTTCATTCTTTTCATCATTGTTTAATCTATTGCTGAACTCTTGACACCTTCTCTCAAGAGCTGAACGCGTAGTCATAATATACCTTACTGTTTCAGATGATAACTCTGGTAACTCGCTACGGATCCTTTCTTATTCTGTTCCAGAGAAATTGGTGAAATTGGCTCTGGCCATTTCAGGGAATTTTTGTGTGATCGTTTCTTTTATCATTACTCTAGCCTCTTCTCCATCGAGTGTAATAACCACTGATGGATGTAAGCCAGATAAAGACTCAAATAATTTATTGTATGTTCCACCTGCACAACTTTGACCTTGATTACCGTAAGTTGTTGCAGCGTCTACAAGACCTTTTAAAAACATACCTTTTCTGTTTTTTATGTCTTCATCATTCAAAGGAGTTCTTTGATTCTCTGTTCCTGTATTTCTATCATTGCAGGCTTTCCAACATAAAATAGCTGCTTGCTTTAGTGTTAACTTACTATGATTGTCTTTAAAATTATCTCCTGTTCTATTGATAAATCTTAAGCATTCAAGTGCATGAGATTTATCGCCTTCTGTAAATTCATTTGACTGTTTGATGTACTCTTCAATGTCGGTTGTGTTGCCTCTATTTAGCTGTACATAGAATTCATCTTTGCTTAAATTCTCTTTATACTTTTCTATGAGTCTATCAACACTCAAGTTTATACTAGCAACTGCACTTGGGTCATGAGTAGTTTGTGCCATAAAAGGAATGGCTGCTAAATCTTGAAAGAAAATAGGCCTTTCTTCCTCTGGAATTTGTTGTATTAAATCGTTAAACTGCTGTATTTCTTCAATGAGTGATTTGTTTAGCAACCATAAGCACAATATAGGCAGTACCAAAAGCACACAGGAATTAATAATGTGTATAATTAAAAAAATGCTTAATGTTATTCTAATAACATTTTTTGGCCACGCTGATAATCTTTTTTCATTTTCCCTTGGTTTGAAAAAATAATTTACTAATGATAAATACAAAGAGAGCTGTAAAAGAAGAAAAAATGAAGGAATCATACTTACTAATAAAACTATATTAATGAATCTTTTAATCTTATTAGTGTTGTTGTAAGCATTTTGCACTCTTTCTATTAAAGCCTGTACTCTATTTCTATTTTGCTGTTGATTATTATTTTGAACTGCAAACATAACACACACCCTATTTTAACATTAATATGTCATGCTATAGAAAGAATGTAAATAAAGCAAGGAATTTAGAGCTGCTTTTATTTTTGTTTGATTGGGGATACCACTTCTATACTTTCCGCTCCATCTAAGTTACTATTTGGTTTTTCTACAGTAATCTTGGGAGTTACTTTATTCTCGATATCTGCTCCATATGAGCTAAGTACTTCAATGGCCTTTTCATTTCTACTATTGAGTGCAATATCCAAGGCATCCATTCCAGCTTTATTTTTGTGGTTGATAAAATTCTTCAACCGATCTCTACCAAAGCTTTCTATATATTGTTTAATGATGAGTTCCACTACTTTTCCAGGACAATTATTAGCAGCAGGAAAAAGTATTGTGTTGTTATTATTATCTTTTTTCGTTATGTCTGCTTTGAGTTTATTTATCAAATACTCGATAACTTCTACTCTGCTATCATCCTTTGCTTCAGTGCATTGCCTAATAGCTAAAGATAAAGCTGTACGCCCATTATTATCAATATCTTCAATATTCTGTCCCTTGTCAACTAAGGCTTGTATTATACTTTTATTTCCATATAAAGTAGCAAGGTGAAAAGGTGTATGTCCTTCAGTGCTTTCTCTTTCATCAATTGACGCACCATTGCTAGCTAGCAATTCTATAAACTCTGGCGTGTTTGCAAAAATTGCAAGGTGCATTGGTGTTAAGTCATCTTTGCCATGATTTCCAGTTTTTGCGTTAAAGTTTGCTCCGTTATTTATCAGCAATTTCGCTATTTCAAACTGCTTATACCCGATAGCAATATGTAGTGGTGTACGATTACGTTCATAATTATCATTGACATTTGCACCAAACTTTATTAGCAGCTCTGTAGCTTCAATATCACCCATCCGAATTGCAGAGTATAAGGAAGGAGATTCATCTTTTTCTATTTCCCCTGTCATACGAAATTACGAACATAATAATTCATACATTATTAAGAATTATTATTAAGTTTCTATTAAAATAATATTAACAATAGCTAAAAATCTTTAATTTTTATTAAAAATTTAATACCCATCAATGATTATATAAGCATTTGCTTATATAATCATTCCAAAAGTGAAGCAGTGAAAAAAAGCTTTTCATGAGAAATTATAAATGATAAATTGTTAATAATGAATTATCGAGAATAAATTATGTGCTTTGGTTTACCTAACATAAACAGAGAAGGTTATTTATTTATAGTTGTTTCCTTTATCGTAACATGTATAGCATTCTCTATATCTTGGGGAGCTGGAATTACTTGCTTATTTCCAACGTTATTATGTACCTATTTTTTTCGTGATCCAGCAAGAGCTGTACCAAACAATAAGGACTTTATATTAAGTCCTGCTGATGGTGTAATTTCAAAGATAGAAGAAGTTAGTTACTCTTTATCAGAAGAGAATGAAGAAGAAAAGAAATTTACACTTGTCAGCATATTTCTAAGCGTTTTGAATGTCCATGTGAATCGTATACCAATATCTGGTACGATAAAGGAAATGAACTATAAAAAAGGCAAGTTTGTTTCTGCAATGAGTAATAGATCCAGTAATGAAAATGAAAAGCAGATTATTGTGATTGAATATGAAAAGGGAAAAGAAATCATTGTGGAACAAATAGCTGGATTTATTGCACGCCGCATTGTTTGTAATTTGAGGACATCTCAGAGCGTAAAAGCAGGTGAAAGATTTGGAATTATAAGATTTGGTAGCAGAGTAAATATTTATATTCCTATTGGTATAGAAGTAAGAGTTTCAGAAGGACAAACTGTTATTGGCGGTGAGACAGTTATAGCAGATTTTAATAAACAAGAGAAGCTTACTTTTGATGTTATATGAATAACGATGAAAGTAACAGTAAATTTTTACCTATTACCAAGTTATTCCCAAACTTTATAACTTTATTAGGTTTATGTGCTGGCCTTACTTCACTTAAATTCACATTTAATGAACAATGGGAATTTTCAGCAATTTTTATTATCATTGCAGCAATAATAGATGGAATGGACGGCAGGATAGCCAGAATTTTAAAATCAACTAGCGATTTTGGAGCACAACTCGATTCTTTTGCAGATTTTCTAAATTTTGGTTCAGCACCTGCTTTTCTTTTATATTTTTGGAAGTTAAATGAAATTAAAGTTGTAGGATGGATTTTAGTAATGATATATGTAATCTGCATATCAATAAGACTTGCAAGATTCAATGTTTCGCTACATTTAGAGCAATTATACTGGAAAAAATTTTTCTTTTCCGGTGTTCCAGCTCCTGTATGTGCTTTACTCGCTCTGTTACCAATAATTATTACCTTTCAATCTCATGAAAGTGAATATCTACTTCTTATAGAGCAATTTTTTAACGTAAAGAATACAGCTTGTTACTTTTTGACCATCTCATTTTTTTCGATAAGTCATATTCCAACTTTCTCTGCAAAATACATTTATGTCCCTAAAAGTTTATCCTATATATTTGTGTCATTTTTTGGAATATTGATCATATTTTTTATAAGTAAGCCCTGGATAACACTACCAATTTTAGGTGCAGTTTATATCTTGACTATTCCAATAAGTACCGGACTTTATATACATTACGCATATAAAACTAGCCAGCTATATAAAAAATAGTGAGCAGCATGATTATAAAAGTAACTGATCTATTAAACTCTTTTTTATATATAAAGATATTCAACATACCATTTATAATTATTTGGGTAATTGCAACTGGGGTTTTTTGTACGATTCGATTCAAATTCATTAACTTTAGGTTGTTCAAATATGGGATACAAACACTATTCAACCTAGAGAGCCATAATAATAACGGCATAATCACCCACATTCAGGCATTTGCAACGGTAATTTCAGGAACAGTTGGTCTTGGAACAATATCAGGAGTTGCAATAGCTATTACAATAGGGGAGCCAAGTGCAGTTTTTTGGATGATAATTACCGGGGTACTTGGCATGTCAATAAAATTTGCTGAAGTAGTGCTTGCATTTACTCATCGCTCTGAAAACACAACTGGTGGGGCTTTTTATTATATGGAACATGGATTTGCAAAGATTGGATTTATGAAGACTGGCAAATTCCTTGCATTTATCTACGCAGTTATGCTGCTTGTTGCAATGATTCTAGGCGGCATACCATTTCAGGCAAATCAAATTACAGCGTTGTCAAGTAACTTATTTGAATACAACACATCTGTTATTATCTCGCTATTTGTATTAATTGTAATACTGGGAGGAATAAAGCGAATTGCTTTAGTTGCAACAGGTTTAGGACCGATCATGATAATGTTATATATAGGCATGTGTATATATTTAATCTGTGTAAACGGAAATAATCTACTGAATGCTCTATCTATAATATTTCAAGATATCTTTAACAAATCAGCTATAGGAGGTGGAGTATTGAGTGGATTAATAGCAGGGGTAAGAAGGTCAGTGTTTGCTAATGAAGCAGGTACTGGAACAGCAGCTATAGCACATTCGATTGTAAAAGAGAAAGACCCAGTTAAAGTTGGAAGTGTTGCAATGATTGCACCATTTGTAGACACAATATTAGTCTCATTTTTGACTGGTATTGTGATAATTATTACCGATATGCATATCACTAATACCGTAGGTGATATTACGTTAGTTAGCTCAGCATTTTCAACAGCCTTACCTTTATTTAGCAAGCTAGCTCTTCCGCTGATAATGTTTTCCTTTGCATTTTCCACAATAATAGCTTACTATTACTACTGTGAAGTTGCCCTAGTGTACTTATTTGGTAACAAAAAAGTACTGATATTGTTTCAGTTTTTTATAGTGGGTTCAGTGTATATCAGCTGTATATCAAAAAATATAGAATTTATATCTTATTTAGGTGATAGCCTGTTTATGTGCCTTATGATTCCAAATGCTGTTGCGATATATCTACTGAGAAGGGAAGTCTTAAATACAATAGATTCTTATTACAAAAGGTATTAAACATGATTTATAGAATGCTTTATATAGTGTTATTTTGCCTACCATTTAATGATGTATACGCTGCTTCAGTTTTTCATAAAAGTTATGACACTGCATTAAATGGAGTAAGCAACTTCATGAATGAAGTGTTGTTTTTCAAGATCTTTCACGTACCATTTATAATTCTTTTATTGGCCTTTGGTTATATATTTCTAACACTACGTTTTAGATTTCTCAGCATAAGGATGTTTAAGCATGCGTTCGCTATTTTATGTGGAAAATATGACACAGATCATCATGATGGTCACATTACGCATTTTCAGGCATTTGTAACCGCGCTGTCAAGCACAGTAGGTCTTGGAACTGTTGCTGGTGTTGCAATCGCAATTTCAGTGGGAGGGCCAGGAGCGGTACCTTGGATGATGATTACAGGTTTTTTTGGTATGTCTGCAAAGTTTGCTGAAGTAACTTTAGCATTCAGACACAGAACAGAAGGCCAGGAGCAGTTATTCAGTGGTCCCTTTCAATATATAAGAAATGGACTAGAGAAATTTGGATTCAAGAAACTTGGTATTGTCCTAGCTGCAATATATGCAGTGTTTTTTGTATTATCAGGTCTTGGTGGAAGTGTGGCATTTCAGACTAACCAAATGGTTTCAATATTATCTGGCTATTCAAATTGGATAGATGGTCATCCTTGGTTTCTCTCTTCCATAATTTCTACATTACTTGCTCTAGTGATTATCGGTGGAATCAGGAGAATAGCTAAAGTCTCTTCTGCGCTGGTGCCTATTATGTCACTCATATATATTTTGAGTTGTTTCACGATTATTGCATTCAATATTCACAATTTTAGCAATACATTAAAAATATTGTTTTCAAGTATGATAGACTTCAATGCTGTTGGTGGAGGAGTAGTAGGAGCATTTGTTGCTGGAATTCAAAGAGCAATTTTTGCCAGTGAAGCAGGTGTTGGTTCTGCTGCAATCACTCACGCGGTAGCTAAAGATGAGGAGCCAGTTAGAACTGGGCTGGTTGCGATGATAGAACCATGCTTTGATACAATGTTAATTTGTTGCTTGACAGGAATAACAATAGTAATAACAGGTGCATACCAGACCGGCATTGGCGAGGGAATATTGATCACCCAAAAAGCATTTGAAACAGTTTCTTCTTGGTTTCCTATACTTTTAACCATCGCTGCTCCTTTGTTTGCCTTTTCCTCAGTAATTTCATTTGTATATTGTTGTGAAATGGGATGGCTGTATTTGTTTGGTGTAAAAAGTGTAGTAATATATCGTATAGCGGTGGTGGTAGTTGCATTTTTGTCAGGTTTGTCTAAAGATATAATGGCTATTGCTAATATTGGTGGGGCTTTATTCTCTTGTTTAGCACTCATCAATATGACAGCACTTATACTGTTTAGCAATCAGATTAACAATGAAGTCCAATGTTATCTAAAAAGGCTAAGGAATAATAAAATTAATTAAATTCTGGCATATGAAGGTACAACAACAGATGTCATTCCAGTACCATCTTCTTTTCATAGCAAAACTCCCTTTTGTCATCCCAGTGCGTGACACTGGGATCTATTTTGCATATAGTTCCACCGTAGTGTTATATTTTAATGTAAAATTTTATATTTATCTACTAAATTCGTTTGCGAATAAAGTTCGCTGGATCCCAGTGTCACGCACTGGGATGACAAGAGAGAGGATGCTAGAATAATGGAGAAATATATAATTCTTATATTATCCTACATACTAGGTTCAATACCGTTTAGCTTAATTATTGCAAAAATAAATGGTATAAATTTAAGAGAAGTAGGTTCAGGAAACATTGGTGCTACAAATGTTGCAAGAACAGGAAATAAGAGACTTGCTGTCCTCGCATTATTTTTAGACTCTTTGAAAGGATTTGTCGCGGTTTATACAGCACAACAATTTTGTGATAATAACGATTTTTATATATATGTATCTGCAATTTTAGCAGTTCTAGGGCATATGTTTCCTATTTGGCTAAGGTTCAATGGAGGAAAAGGGGTTGCAACAACTTTGGGAGCTTTGATAGCACTTAACATTTCTATAGCATTAGCATTTGTACTTGTATGGCTAATAGTATTTTTTATCTTTCGGTACTCCTCTCTTGCTTCCTTGGCTGCTACTGCAGCAGCTGTTATAGCATCTTTCTTTTTTCAAAAGGAGTTATTCCTTATACTACTCACTGTAGCGATATTAATTTTCTTGAAGCATTACAAAAATATTGCAAATCTTCTGCAAGGCAGAGAGCATAAGTTTTTATAAGCGATGAGATGTTAAATCACTGACACTTAAACTACGAGATAAACTGCTTGATGGTATTATTTTATCTTCTTTATTTAAGATTGTAATTTTTACTCTTGTTATACTCTCTAATTCTTGAGGTATTAAAAATTCATCTTCAATGAATCTTTGCTTCACTTCTTGTATTTGTTCATAAAGTGTGGTTACATTGCGCTTATTTTGATTATAAATATCTTCAATCTCTATCTCTAGCCTGTGTGAAGCTTCTTTTTTTAACATGTTATTTATCACTGCTTCTGTTATTGCTAGCTTTTCTTGTAGAATTTTCTTTATTTCTTCTTTATCGTCTCTGCTATTTTTACTCAGTTCTGTGTATACCCTATAACACCTTTTCTCTAGTGGTAACATTCTTAAACTATCTAACATTCTGTCCACTTGACCTTCAACCGTCTTCTCAGCTTTTAGCCTAAATTCCTTAATTTCTTTCTCTATTACCTTATCAGCTATTCTCTTAGCTTCATCCAAAGATGAATCCTGGAGAGAAAAATCTGTTTTAAGTAAATCACACTTTAAAAGCTTCAAAAAGACTTTTCCTTTGATATTTTCAATTTGATTATCTAAATCATGATCTTGTAATTTATTTCTTATGTATTGATTCAATTTAGAATGCTCTAATTTATTTAACTTTACAGAGTTAATATTTTTCATTAACGTCAGTACAATTTGTTCACTATATTGAGAAGTAAAACTCAGTAAATTTCTCATTAAGGGAATACTTACTTCTGCAATAAAATCATCAACTACTTTTTGACTTTTATCATCTTCATAATTATTTTGGGCGTTATGCCAAGCCCTAAGAATTTCTTTACTGTTTTTCTTATTTTTTAGCCTGTCTAACATAAACTTACGTGCTTGATTTTCTGCTTCTGTAAGGAGCATTTGTCTAGGTGGTGTAAACTTAATCTCTGGATCGGAATGAATACCCTCTAATGTACTTAACATTCTGTAGATAACACCAGTAAAACATGTGTTAGGAATTCGTTCTTTTCTAGAGAAAGTTTGGCTATCTAGTAAATTTGCAATCAACGCGTCTTTTTTATTTTTTACAGCTTCTCTATCTCCATCATTGCAGGCTCTAAGAACTAACAGAAGAATTTGTCCACCAGTGAAGCCAGAGCTATGTTTCTCATTACCTTTGCAAAAATCTTGCAAAAACATTACTAATTTTCCCTTATTCTCATTACTAAATGGTTGGCCATCAAGCATATGTAAGTGATTTATATATTCAATAAATTCTTTAAATCCCTCATTATTAATAGCGTCTTCTGGTACTGGATCATATTTGCGTATTAACTTACCAATATTATTACTAATATCGTCATTCAATTGATGGGGCAGTAAATGCTCATAAGTACCATCAAACTTATTTGTCATACTGCGAGTATTTTCTTTTATGCCTTCTAAAAAGAAACTTATAGCAGATTTGAGTAACGTAAATGGACTAAAATCCTTTGGCCTTAATTCACTTTGTAATAGAATTAAAACCATTGCAAGTGGTATTGTTGCAAGTAACGAAACAAGTAGAAAAGTAATCGTAAAAGTTAGATATGTTACAGAAGCAAAAAATAAAAGGAAAGATGCTATCTTAATTTTATTTTTCTCAAAAAATATTTCCCAATATTCCTTTTTACTTATTTTTTCCTGCTTTGCAGCTTTTATGTCTTTATAAACGTAAAAAGTTTTTATTTCAGATCTAAAAAACAATGTGGCAAAAGATAAAAAGACATTGGCAGGATTAACTAAAATGCTTAAAGAAACAAAAGCTGCGAAGTAACTTGCTGTCTTTAATCTGTAAGAATCCTTTCCAGGAAATTGTATTTGGGAAATACCTATCATAGCCTACTCTCTATAATATTATGATATTGTAGTAATAACAAATAGCCTATAGATGTCAATGCTTAAGTATTTTACTGTCTACGCACTCATCGTATTCAATTTCAACTGTAGAGTGCGCAATTTCGAACCTATTTAATAGTATTTTTTTTATCTCATACAAAATATTAGTGTGTTGTCCATTTTGCTTTATCTTGGCATGCATAGTAAGTATAAAATAATTATCAGATAGTGACCATGCATGTATATGATGCACATCTATCACTTCAGGTAACTTAGATACAATCTCACTTTTTATCTCCTCAGCAGATACACTCTCAGGTGTACCTTCAAGGAGTATATGGCAAGAATTCTTGAGAATTTTATAGCCACTGTTTAAGATTATTAAACTGACAAATACTGACAAAATAGGGTCCACTATTTGCCATCCGGTAAACATGATAATTATGGATGCAAGTATAGCAGCTACAGAACCTAAAATATCTCCGATAACATGCAATACAGCACTTTTTATGTTTATATTACTTTCGCATTTACTATGTAATATAAAAAAGACTATAATGTTAGAGATCAGGCCAAGTGTGGCAATTATTAGCATTACTTTCCATTCAACATTGACCGGACAAATGAATCTCTTTATTGATTCAATTATAATGACCGCTGCAATGAAAAATAGAGTTAAACCATTAACAAATGCTGCAATTATCTGCAATCTGTGATACCCATATGACCTCTGTAAATCAGATTTCTTAGCTGAAAATTTGTGCGCTACCCAGCTTAAAATCAAGGCAAAAAGATCAGTGAGCATATGCCCTGCATCTGATAACAGAGCAAGCGAGTGTGAAATTACTCCACCTACTATCTCCATAAGCATTGTTATTGCAACTATTATTATGGAATAAATTAAGCGCTTGGACTCTGCTATTGAGTGTTTGCCATTGTGCACTGCTGTCATATAAAATCTTTTTATGAGCAAAAAAACGTGGGTAACACTGGGCTCGAACCAGCGACCCCTTGCACGTCAAGCAAGTGCTCTACCAACTGAGCTAATTACCCATCTTAACCTTAGTATAGTGCTTCAGTGAAATGAAAGTCAATTTGCTTTTAGACTTCTTGCTGAATGAAACTCCTTGACAAACCTTCCCACTTTCCTTATCATATCAATAAGAGTATTTATCCTTGTTTTTAATCTCTGCAGATTTAACAACAAAAATTCAGTAAAAAACTCAGATATTTATTGGCAAATTACATAAAATTATAGCGGCTTTTTTTATTTTTCTACATTCAGCCAAATCGCGCTTGTTAGCACATTATCAATTTACATTATTAAAACTCACTACATAGGGATTTTTTTGCCTTTTTTAAAATTGATAAATTTCTTAATATTTATAATTCCGTTACTTGTTAGCAGCCACCTAAGGTTAGCTATAGAATTTTAGCCACATTCTAAATGTTACATATTAAGTTAACTATCTATACTTTTTTATTAAGATATAAATTATACCAATATGAGAATTTACGTTTTTTTCAGATGAGTCACTTTATGCTTGATATTGTAAAGGCTAATAAATTAGAGGTTAGAATTATGACAATCAATCAACAAATAAATAAAAATATAACTAAAGAAGAATACTTTAACAATAAGCATATCATAGAAGTTAAAGATTTAAATATTAAAGTAGAAGTTTATTCTCATAATTTAAGAGCAAGTAAAGTTGCTCACATTGAAAGTTAGATAAGAGAAACAGCTACTAATTTTAAAGATGCATTTAAGCTGGAGCCTGGTAGCTCAGAACAAACGTTCAAAATTTATGTGTTTGATGATAAGGCTGATTACACTCACCTTGGTGGAAGCGAACGTTTTGGTTCTTACCTTGGAGATGAAGGTGGTAAATGTTACTACAAAGGAGAAGCTGATATTTTTGCTGAGATGTATGTCTATCAGCAAGGTGGCGTTCATAACCTTCAGCATGAATTTGCACATGGTTTAACTTACTTGGCTACAGGAGGAAAATCTCTACCTACAGTATTAATGGAGGGAATTGCAGATTACTTTGAACATCATTCAGATCACAAGTTCAATGCTCAAGGGTCAAGCATTGATAAAACTGAAGCCGCAAATTTGGATCTAGGTGGAATTTTAAATTTACAATACTCAGCCAATGGTGAAGAAAACAGTTTAGTGTATAAAACTGGTCATGCGTTGATAATGTACTTACAGGAAAAAGATCCTAGTTTATTAAGAGACTACCTAGATGCTTTACGTCAAGGTAACTCAGATGAATCAAAAAGTTTCTTGAAAGACATAAAAGGACATGATGCTGACTTCAAAAGTTGGCTTGCTGAAAATGATACAGAAACTGCAATGGAACATCTCAACGCTTTGCAAGTTACAAAAGGAGATTTTATAGCAACTGGTCAAGAAATCGTGGGTGGAGAAATTAAAGATGTATCGTATTATAAAGCAAATATAGAAAAAATAGATGGAGAAAACGTTGGAAGTTTTTCTCCTGTAGAACATGTTGCATTTTATGATGTTGCTCGTGCTATTAATAGGGCAACAAATGATAACCTCGATATATCAAAGGAATATCATTTTTTAAAGGTAGTAAAAACTCCTGATGGACAGGATAAACTAACTTACTCTGACCAACAAGGTAATGAATATAAAAACAGTCAAGAGTATAAAAATCAGGCTTTTAGAATATTATCAAAATATGATACAAAAATTAAGAGTGAGGCAGATAAATTCGATAATTTGAATAAAGAACGTGGTGAAATGTATCAAAAATATCATAAAGGAGAGATTACTATTGAAGAGTTACGTAATGAGGAAAATACAAAATACAGACCAGCATTCTTAAAGTTTGATCAACTAAAAAACAAAACAGTTGATGAGATTGAAAATAATCCTCAGGCAGCAAAAATATTAGGAGAGCTGGTCAATATCGATCCAAACTTGATAAGAGGTACAAATCATATTGATCTACAAGAAGGCAAGATTTTTTCTATGCAAGCTCTTGGTCACGGAGATATGGGTGCACTATCTATATATGATGGGAATACAAAGCTTGGAGAGTTGTCGAGCGAATCGGGCTTTTTTAAGCAAGTTGAAGGTCAAACTAAAGAAACTTTTGTTTTTGAGGACATATTGCATAACTTGAATACTCAATATGATGGAGGTGCTTATATGGCAATTACAAAAGAAAACGGTCATTATAAAGCTTCTCTGATAGATGGCAGAACAGTTGAACGTGATGAATACTTTGATGAAGCACATTTACATGAAAATGAATTGTTGCATCCTAGCACTGGACACATTCAAAAAGATTTAGATTCTCTGCTTCTTAGAGGGACCAAAATTCTAAATCATCAGGATTCAAAGCATGCTCAATATTCTGATGAGCAAAGAGAAAGCGGCGTAATCGTAGAAAAAGGAACATTATTGGATGATAAAGGGACTGATAGAACAGACGACGATGTATACGAAGCGGTTGTAAAGCAAGGAGGCGAAAATCTACATGCATTCAAAAATATGGGCTTCTATATCACTGAAGAGATGAAAAATGAAAGAGGTGAAGTTATAAATGAAAGTAACTTGTTCATTCATGATCATGGAAAAAACGTAAGGTTTCAATTGCCAGGCAATGTTACTCACCTAAAATTGGTGGAAAAAGATGGACAATATAAATTAGCACCATCTGATTCTGAAGGAAGAGAATACAGTAGCATACCAGACGAATACAAATATATTGACCCAGTATTTGCACATGAATATGAAAAGAGAGATTATTCTCATAAACATATAAATGTGGGCCTTATAAACTTAGAAAAATATGCCCCTGGTAAACTTTTTACCATTAAACATGATCCAAATGATTATCAGATACAAAGAAACTCGAGTGGTGAAATAGTGAGAATCAACAATCAAAGATATTTCACTAAAGTAAAACTATTTGATGGTGATACTGATGAAGAAATTGGAATGTTATCTAATAATTTCCATAACTTCAAAGGAAAAATATTCTTTTCTGCTGATTATAACTACAGTTATAACGATTTCCTAGCATCTGTTTCTCCTCAAGTTGAAATTGAGGATATGGGAAGTGGAAGTAAAAAAATAACTTTTGATCAAGGCAGTGGCGATATCGGCGATACTAACAGAGACTACACGGACTATCAGAGAATATTCACAAAAGAGAAACAAACCGAAAGTCCAAAAGGGCAAGTAAGTGAAACTAAGACAGAGGTTAACATGAGCCATAGTACTACTAATGTTGTTGCTGAAGAGAGAACTGTATCAAACGACAATAGTGAAATACAGTCTGATCAACCACAAATTCCAACAAGGGCAAAAAGGTCAGCTTCAGTGAAGGAGAAAGAGCAGGTAGTGTTGAAAGACACAATCTTGAAAATAGAAAAGAGCTATGATAGAGATGTAGAAGAAAAGCATAAGGCAAATGTAATCATAGATTATAATGATGTGAAAGCCTTGTATAATAGAGCAGAAGGAGCAGATAAGCAATCTGTGTTAGATTTTTGGAACAAACTGCACACATCAGATTATAAGGTTGGCGCTTTGCCGGAAGACAAGTATTACTTTAAAGATGGCAAATTTCTAATTCACGATAGTGATACGAAAAAGCTTATAGTGTTACCTGAAGATAAGGTATCCATCAAAATAATGAAGGATGGTGATAGTTATAGTTTGGCTATATCAAATGGTAATGGCAAAATAATAAGCAGCATTAGTAAAATAGATAATCCAAATTACGAATTGCTATCAGATTCAAGTCACTTCAGCTTAGAAACACAAGATAACTTTGAGTTATTAGATCAACATCATGAATATAATCTCTATCTAGAGAATGGTTTTGTGAAAATGTTCGACTGCGCAAGCGATCACGTTTATCACGATCATAACTCAGCCTATATCTAATATACAAGGAGGGCCCTGCCCTCTTCTTGTCATTCAAGTAGCTGACACTGGTTCACCTTATGATGGTGTCATACCAGTGCTCAGACACTGGCATCCAGTTAAATTTGCAAGTATAAAAGTAATCAACGTTTCTTATGATGGAAAAATGGATTCCAGTGTCACGCACTGTAATGACACTAAAGGGGCTACTAGGATAACATCGTCTGCTACATACTTAGATCACAAGAGAAGAATTCTGAAGCGAAAAGCCTAAAGGGAATTTTATGCAAAATCTAGTATTTACGGAATTTATATTATTTTCATGCACATTATGGTTTTTATAATTAACAGAGGGTGATATGACTACTACAATAAAAGATGCAGCAGACGATGCTGGTTTTATAACAGCCCTAATGGCATTACAAGGATTTAATGACAAGGTATATATTAAAGCTGCTCCAGCTGATGAAGTTTACACTAAAATAGCTGCTGATACTGCATTTGTTAAAACTACAGATCTTGCAACAAAAGTTGCAGAACAAGCTGTTGTGGATATTCTAGTTCCTGCTCTTGCAACAGTTGGTACTGATGATACTAAGAAGGTTTACACTAAAGGCACAGTAGATACTAGTTTTGCTAAAATTGATGCTTCCAACCTTACAGAAGCAAATCAAAAAGCTTTTGCAAAAGCTATTCTTCCTGCTAAAGATGGCCAAAAATCAATCTTAATAAATGAACTTGGTGAAGCTTTGGATAGGGTTGCAGATGATAAAGCTACCGATAAAGTATATGGTGCTAAAGGTAGTGAAAAGATAGCAAAAGATTTCTTAGCTGATAAAGGATTAAAACCAACGCCTGAAGATGTAGCCACCGAGCTAGCAAAAAACGCAGTTTTTCAAGCTAATAACAAAATTCAAGTAAGTTCTCAAGACCCAGAATTTCAAGCAGCTGTAAAGGTCTGGTAGAGACTTATGACCTTGAAATCAGCGATTTGGTCTCATAACCATAGTCTCCCCAAAAGAACCGTGCTTGCGGATTTCCCGCACACGGCTCCACAATACAGCGTTCACACTAGTGCTCCTGTGTATAAAGAAACATATACCTTTGGTTTTGGTAATGGATTTACTTTTAAATAGTGTATAAATTGTTCCCAATCGATACTTTTCTTTTGACTACGTCGGTTTATCCACTTAAATGCTAACTTTGTTGCCAGTCGATTGAATTGAATCAAACACCGATAATTTCCGCTAACTCCGAAGTAGCTATAGTGTCCTGTTAGTTTGGCTTTAAGTTTCTGCCACCAATCTTTGAGGCAGATACGACTTCGTACCATCTTCAACCACTCTTTGATTTCTTTAATCTTTCTAGCTAGGCTTATTTTTGAAGTTTTCTGCTTCATCATAAGTTTACCATTACGACTTTTTCCACAATAATGTGTAAATCCTAGAAAGTTGAAGCTAGCCGTCCTACGTTTCTCTCTTTCTGCTTGATACCATTCTTTCTTACCAAACTTTACTATTTTTGTTTTATTTTCAGCTATTTCCAATCCAAATTTACTTAGTCTTTGTTTCAGTAATTCTAGAAATTCTTTTGCGTCTTCTTCCCTCTCGCAGCCAACTACAAAATCGTCGCAAAACCTTATTAGCTGTATATATCCTCTGGCTTTTGGCTTAAATTTCTTTTCAAACCATAAGTCCAGCACATAGTGTAAGTATATATTAGCTAATACAGGGCTTACTATACCACCTTGTGGTGTGCCTTGATCGGTTGCTTTATAACATCCAACTTCGACTATTCCTGCCTTTAGAAATCGTTTTATTAACCACAATAAATTTGGGTCAGCTATTCGTTCCCTTAGACAATTCATTAGCCATTTATGTTGAACATTATCAAAGAACTTCTTGATATCCACTTCTACAATATAGTTAATTGGTTTGTGCATAACTGCTTTATCTAGAACGTTTATCGCCTGATGACAATTTCTTCCTGGTCGAAATCCATACGAGCTGTCCATAAAGTTTGCTTCATAAATATTTTCTAATATCTTCTTTAGCATTACCTGTACCAACTTTTCTTCTGTTGATGGTATTCCGAGACCGCGTTTTTCCTTGCTTCCAATTTTGGGTATGTATACCCTTTTCACTGGTTGCGGTCGGTATTGCTTTCTCTTCATACTATCCACTAGCATTCTAAGTTTCTCTTCTAGATTTTCTCCATAAGCTTCCACTGTCACACGATCTATACCGCAAGCCTTGTTGCGTTTTAGTTCCTTGTAACACTCTGCAAGATTCTCTTCATTAATCAAATGAACTAGCGATGTAAATTTTACTCGCTTATCTTGCTTAGCCCTTACTGCTATCTGGTTTAGTTTTCCTTGCATACTCCTCCAATCTCTGTTGTATTGGTATAGCAATCCCTATACCAGTCACTATATTGCTAACCGCTTCCCCTTGTATGTGGCTTTCCCACACTCCGAGTACTATCAGTTAGTCCGACTTCCTTTGCATCTTCCTCCAGTCCTTGCCTTTATTGACTTGTTCCAGAGTACCCTTACAGGAATACAAAGGATCTCCCAAGTTCACGTAAGGTCCATCTCAACACATGACGCGGCCTTCGATCCCGATGGGGTGAGTAATATCTTTCCTTAGCGTTATTACCCATGTTGCCTTCCACCAAATGTAAAGTGTCGGCCCCCATGACGCGTGAATTACGGGACTCAATACCTTCACTTTCGTTGCACCCTATGTTGTCCATTCCATTAGCTTTACTACGCTCGTTACCTTACGCAGCATAATGGTTTGTTCCAGGTTGCTGGCTAAGCTTTACCCGTGTTGGATTTTCACCAACTGTTCCTTACGCACTTCTTGGCGCACACAGTAATGTCACAGCCATCCTTCGAGATTCCAATAGATCCAAGTGCACCATTTTCTTGGGATTGGTAATGTAAGTGCCAGTAGATGATATCTCGCTATGTCATTCACTGTTGTCATTCCAGCATGTGATACACAGCTGTACGAACATTATTCTGTAGGAAGATGTCATGCCAGTGCCCAGACACTGGAATCCATTTTTCCATCATAAGAAACGTTGATTACTTTTATACTCGTAAATTTAACTGGATCCCAGTGTCATGCACTGGGATGACATCTTCCAGCTGTGCATGTGAAGCTAAAATGGCATTCTTTTTTCTAGATTCCAACGGTCTTGATAGCAGGCAAGAAGTATATTTTTCATTGCAACTAATTTGCAGTGATTTTTATTTTAATGTAGATGGAATATAGTCCTATTGCTGCTGCATTTGAAACATTTAGGCTATCAATTACGTTTGACATTGGGATTTTTAAAAGATAATCACAACTTTCTTTCACTAATCTCCGCATTCCTTTCTCTTCAGAACCAAAAACAATTACTCTTTTTTGCCCAAAATTCTTTATTTTATCTATATTTTCCTTTGCATTGCAATCAAACCCATAACACCAGTAGCCTATCTTTTTTAAAGACTCCATCGTCTTTACTATGTTTGTAACGTATATTAGAGGAACAATGTCTAATGCGCCACTTGCTGTTTTTGCGATAGATGCATTTTCGCTTGGTGAATGGTGATACGGTAAAACCAATGCATCAATGTTGAAACAAGCTGAGGTTCTTAAAATCGACCCTATATTGTGTGTATCAGTAATTTGATCTAAAATGACTATAGTAGAGTTTTCACCTGATCTTTCAGCTATTTCTTCAATATTTAAGCTGTGAAAAATAGGAGTAACTTTTAAAGCAATTCCTTGGTGATTTACACCTTTGGGTAAAACATCATTGAACATTTTGTTCTCTACCAGTCGAGCTTTAATGCCCTTACTATCTGCACATTGTTTAATTTCTTTCTCAAATTCTCTGTAGAAATTTTCTGTTACTAACAGTTCTATACACCGCCTATTTTTGTTTCTTAATGCTGAAATACAAGTGTGCTTTCCATATATCCAACAGTTTTCATTAGCTTTTGATGATTTCATCTCATTATTAAAAATCAGATTTTTATAGAGTAAGCAATATTTTACTGTGTTTATATATTGTTGTAAAATTATGCAGTTCAATTAATGAATTTATGTCAGATGATGAGTTAGATTGGCAAAAAAATGTTAAGCCAATAGAATGTGGAAAAGTTACTTTGAAAGTTGATCACAAAGTAAATATAAAATCTATGATTGATAAAGGTGCCTCTAGTTTACAAGAAAATTTTCTTAATACTGATAATGGTGATTCATCATTTTGTCTTGACTACAATACAAAATTAAAGATCGATAGGGGCAAATATTTTATAAGCGATAAACTCGATTTGCACGGCTATAGTATAGATAATGCTTATTGTAAATTGATAGATTTTATTATCAAAAATTATCAAGCAGGGAATAGGTGCTTATTGGTAATTACGGGGCATGGTAATAGTACAGATAAAATAGACACTATAAAGAATAGCTTAAATAAGTGGTTGAATGACACAAAAGTTCGGAATATGATCTTATACTATCAGCAAGCAATAAAAAAACATGGTGGCAAAGGAGCTTTTTATGTCTTATTAAGAAGAAATAAAGGTTAATTTTAGAGTACCTATTTAGGAGTACCTTTCTTAGAATTCACGTTTTGAAGAATGATTTCTGCTAAACCTTTACTAATTCCAGGTACGTTTTGAATTTCAGCTAGAGAAGCTTTGCTTATATTTTCTACCGAACCAAAATGAGACATGAGTGCCTTTTTTCTTTTACTGCCAACACCGGATATTTTACTTAATTGTGAAGCAAAAAACTGTTTATCGCGTTTTTTTCTATGCGAAGTTATCGCAAAACGGTGAGCTTCATTACGCAGCAATTGTAAATAAAGCATGACCTTGCTGTCACTTGCTAGAGTAAATTCTTCTCTGTCCGGCACATAAAATCTTTCATTTCCTGCATTACGATCATGACCTTTCGCCATACAAGCAAAAGGAACTTTTATATTCAATATTTCCAATACATTCTGCACTATGGAAACATGTCCTGGACCGCCATCAATCAGTAAAAAATCAGGGATTATATCTTTTATATTGCCAGAGAAACGTCTAGTCAGCACTTCTCTCATCATTTTATAGTCATCACCTGAACTTTCTTCTTTTATAGTAAATTTTTTGTATTCACTTTTTAAAAAACCTTCCTGCCCTGCAACAATCATCACACCAACTTGTTGATTTCCAGATATATGGCTATTATCATAAACCTCGATACGCTTTGGAATATTTGGTAACAAGAAAATCTTCCTAAGCTCTTCGAGCTTTTCTAGGTTATTTCTATAATCAGTAAGCTTCTGCTCTAGGCTATGCTTAGAATTATTGTAAATAAAATTCAACAAATCACGCTCTTTACTATTTTTCGCATACAAAACTTTTATTGATTTTTGAGTAAGAGCATAAAGTGCTTGTTCTATAATTTCCTTATCCTTAATAAAATCGGGAACGTAAATTTGCGCTGGTGGTGTATTAACTGGATTATACAAATTGACCAAAAAGGTGGATAAAATTTCATCATTTGGATGATCACTACAATTCTCAATGAAGTAAGGAATGCTTCCATAGTTACCTTTATCTCTGAAAGATAGTACACCAATGCATGCTAAGTCTGCCTCACGTACAATGCTGAAGAAATCTGCATCTTCTTCAAAAGAAAAATCCATTGGCTGCATTTGAATTTGCTGAAGAAATTTCAATCGATCTCTATAGACAGCAGCAAGCTCGTAGTTCATCTCCCTACTGCACTTTTCCATTGTAGAAAATAGCTGTCTTTGCACTTCTTTATTCCTTCCTAGCAGAGTATCTTGTGCTTGTTTTACTGATTTGCAGTAATCATCTTTTGTAATTTTATCTACGCATGGTGCTGAACAGCGCTTAACTTGATACTCAAGACATGGTCTTTTTGTTGAAGAGAAATATTGATCTGAACATACTCTTAAGAGAAAAGCTTTTTGCAATGATAATATAGTGTTCTTAACAGCAGCGGCAGATGGAAAAGGGCCGTAGTAATGAAACTCATTCTTCTTAAACTTACCTCTATATTTCGCTATTCTTGGATAATCATGCTTAGAAATTGTTATATAAGGATAAGATTTTCCATCCCTAAGCAAAATATTATAAGATGGTTTTAACGATTTTATTAACTGTGCTTCAAGAAGCAATGCTTCGATTTCATTCTCAGTGATGAATATTTCAACCTTAATAACCTGTGAGATCATTACTCTGATTCGTTCAGAAAGGTTTTCGAATTGAAGGTAGTCGGATAATCTCGACTTCAAGTTTTTTGCTTTACCAATGTATAAAACCTTATTCTTATCTCCAACCATCTTATAAACGCCACAGGATTGTGGAGATGATTTGATTTGTTCCTTATATTGCCTGAGCATTTATCAATTGTTTAACCTGTATAAGGTTAAACTCTGCTACTAAATGAAAGGTAGAAACAACATTTGCAAGCAAAGACAACCTGTTTATTCTAAGCTCATTAGAATCACAGTTAATCTTTACACTGTCCATAAATTGATTGATAAATGGAGCAAAACGAGCAAGTTCATCAAGCGCTGTATTAAAGTCGTTATTTTCTATCGCTTGTTTGATGTTTTTACAAGCAGCTATAGCACAATTTGATAGCGCAATCTCCTCATCTTCAATCAAAAACTTCTTACTGTAAGATGCATTATAAGTAGTGCCATCACTTTTTCTCACTTTGCTCATCATGTTACTGGCTCTTTTATAAGTGCTTAGAACCTGTTCACCTTCTTTTGTACTAAGATAACGATCCAATATCACAGTTTGCTTTTCCGCTTTCAGCAGATCATTAATATCGACTTTATATAGTATTGAATCTACAACATCTTGCCTTATATTTCTATTTTTTAAAATAATCTTGAACCTTTCTAAGCAGAATTTAAATACTAGTTCTGAAATTTGTTTTTCACTTGGCTTATCAACTGGAGTTATATTTTTATTCAATAGAAGCCTTGAACATAAAGATACTGACTTATCTATCAGCAATCTAATTGGAATATGCAAATTATTTTCAAGTATTGTTCTAATTATACCAATTGTCATTCTCCGCAAACCAAACTGATCATACGAACCAGAGATTTTCTCACCTGCTGCAATTAAGCCAACCAAACTATCCATTTTGTCTGCAATAGCTACAGCAATCGCAGTAGGAGATTTAGGGCATTCTTGGTCCGATCCAATTGGCTTATAGTGCTCAGTTATAGCTTCCACTACTTCTTTATCCTCTTCAAAATAAGAAGCGTAGTATCCACTCATTACTCCTTGCAATCCCGGAAATTCTTTCACTATCAACGTTGCAAGATCTGCCTTTGCTAAATATGCAGCACGTTCAACTTTAATTAATGAAGCATGTGGAATAAATATCGCTATATAATTTGAAAGAGCGATAATACGCTTCACTTTTTCTTCTACGCTACCGAGCGAAGCATGAAATGAAATAGAGCTCAATTTTTTGACATAGTAATCTAGGTTTTCCTTCTTGTCTTGAGATATCAAAAACTGGGCATCAGCAAGACGTGCTTCTAATATTCTTTCATGGCCTTTAACAACTTCATTGTTGTTAACATTTACAACAGTAACAAAATGTGATATTTTCTGTCCATCACTTAAAGCAAGATACTTTTGCTGCGTATTAATTATACTAAGTATTACTTCCTTCGGTAATTCTGATGATTTTACTTTACCAAATAATACTATTGGCCACTCTATAAGCCCTGCCAATTCATTCAGTAAATAATCATTTTTTTCAAGTTGTAAGTTCTCCTCTTTTGTAAACTTATTAATCTGATCTAGTATAAATTGCTTTCTTTTGTCCAACTGGAGAATGACATTATTTTTTTCTAACAATTCCAAATAGTCTTTGGGTGTTTTAACAGTAAGTACTGCATCACCTGAAAGAAACCTATGACCATACGTCACGTTGCATGCTGTAACCCCTGCAAAAGATATAGGTATTATTTCGTCATTTAAAATACATAGAATATTTTTAATTGGCCTAACCCATCTCTCTTTTCTTTCACTCCATCTCATACTCTTTGGCCAAGAAAAGTTTTTTAGCATTTCCTCCAGTTGATTTTTGAGAAACCCGTTGATGTTAAATAAGCAGCTTTCTCTCTTAATGAAGTAAAAATCTTCATCGTTTACTTTGCGAATGAGTAAATCTTCTTCACCTTTCCGATTTTTTCTCAAAAAACCTTCGATAGCACTTTTCGGTGCATTAACTCTTGGTCCTTTAATCTCATTGTTAGAATCTTTTAGCTCCAAAGCACTTATGCCATCAATAAAAAGAGCAATGCGACGTGCAGTCACATAAACTTCTATAGATGCAAATTTCACATTATTTTTACTAAAAGCATTAGTGATATAGCTCTTAACCTGAGCTGCAGATGAATTCTGCATTCTTGATGGAATTTCTTCTGAAAGACATTCAAACAATAATTGTGACAACATATTCTACTTTGCTCTATATAATTCACAGCATTTTTTTGTTAACTCTCTCACTCTACCAATATAGGCTGTACGTTCATTCACACCAAGCACACCTCTTGCATCAAGTAGATTAAGTAGATGGCTCGTTTTAATACATTGGTCATAAGCTGCTATCGGCAATTCTTTTTCAACAAGGAATTTACACAGTTTTTCTGTATCCTCAAACTGCTGTTGTACTACTTTAGTATCATAATAATCAAGTGCCAGGTAAGAAAACTCTCGCTCTCTTTGTTTAAAAATATCTCCATAAGTTGCACCGCTACCGTTCCACATTATGTCGTAAACATTATCTACACCCTGTATGCACATTGCTAAACGCTCTAACCCATATGCTACTTCACCAGGAATTATTCTGCAGTCAATACCTCCCACTTGCTGTATATAAGTAAGTTGTGTTACTTCCATTCCGTTGCATGTAACCTCCCAACCAAGACCGGATGCACCAACACTTGGGTTTTCCCAATCATCTTCAATAAACTTAATATCATATTCTTTTGTCGATACACCAAGAGCTTTTAAGCTATTTAAGTAAATATCTTGCAAATTGCTGCCAGATGGTTTTATTATAACTTGGTATTGATGATGCTGATATAAACGATTAGGGTTGTCGCCATAGCGTCCATCTGCAGGTCTGATTACTGGTTGTAGATACGCAATTTTTGTTGATTTTTCGTCAATCGCTGACATGATTGTTGCGGGATGTAGTGTTCCAGCTCCAACTTCAGACGTATATGGATGAAGTATAGTACACCCTTCATCTACCCAAAAATCTTGTAATCCCTTTATTATATCTTGTAGATTCACGCAAACTGTATATCTTTTAAACTGAATACATAAGCAAATAAGTACTATTCTATACTTATTTTTTTAATAGTGCCATGAAAATAGTCACTCAAGGCTATTGAACTTTCTTTTACATACTCAAATATGCTTTTGTTTAAAACAATCGCATCATGCATAGTCAGATCGCAGAATATAAATGCAGTCAAGTACAATAAAATCACTGCATAAAACACATGAAAAATCCCTTCAAATGTGATTGATATTGCATTGTTATAACTAAGCTGTATCGTACTTATCGGCCATGGTTTTATTACTTCTACAATATTAAAAAATAAATAAGGTATTATAAAGAAAAAGAACAAATGCATAAGATCATTAAACCAAAATGGACATTGAAGTATTGCTTTACATATACTTAGATAGAATTTACTTACAGTATAATAAATTGACATTATTGCCGGCATCGAAAGCGCAACAGTCAGCACCTGTCCTGATGCTATTTGTATTACTATATTCTCATCACTGCTGGCTGAAGGATCTTGAATGTGAAAAATGGATATTGCAACTAATTGCAGCACTAACATAACTATTGCTAGCTTGGTAAAAATGGCAGCTACAACTATGCCTGTATTCGGCATTTTATATAGTATAAAATCACCTCCGTATGTAAGCATTAATATAATGTCGGTAATAAATAATATTAGAAAAGAAGACCAATAATGCTGCCAACCCGGTAAATACCCTACTCCTAAAAAAGAGCTTACTATTTTGGCAGGAAAAACCTTGCCTAGCACCTTACCCAAAAATTGAAAAAAAATCCCCATGTCCTAACTAACACTTGACTTATATTTTTCACAATACTGAATTGTAATGGACTTATCAATACACTTCTTGCATAGAAAAAAGGCAAATAGTTAAAAACGATCTAAGTTTAGCAATAACCGTTGCCCCTTCTATCGTCATCCCAGTGCCCAGGGATTGGCTCTTTTTTTCTAGATTCCAGTACTGGAATGAGATCTTCAATATTCTTACATCTGATCTCAAACTATGGAATAACACCGTTATACGCACTGGAATATGGGCATCATTCAAGCAGCTGATCTCTATGATGGCATCATCCCAGTACTGGGATCCAGAACAGGTAATAAGAACTGGTCACGCGCTGGCCTGAAGCTTTAACTATAAATATTAAAAAATTTACCAGGCGAAAAAAAAGGCAAAAAAATCCCTATGTAGTGAGTTTTAATAATGTAAATTGATAATGTGCTAACAAGCGCGATTTGGCTGAATGTAGAAAAATAAAAAAAGCCGCTATAATTTTATGTAATTTGCCAATAAATATCTGAGTTTTTTACTGAATTTTTGTTGTTAAATCTGCAGAGATTAAAAACAAGGATAAATACTCTTATTGATATGATAAGGAAAGTGGGAAGGTTTGTCAAGTCACTTCGGCTAGCTACCTACTTAGATGTTCCACACTGCTAAGTAGATACCAAATTTTTTGCAACATCAAGTGCAGCATAGGTAAATATTGCACTTGCACCTGCACGTTTAAAACCAATTAAGGACTCATAAATCACTCTGTTATAATCCAGCCAGCCATTATTTGCTGCAGCTTTTATCATTGCGTATTCACCGCTTACTTGGTAAGCAAAAATCGGAAAATTAAACTTTTCACTTGCTGTTTTTATTACATCTAAGTATGGCATACCCGGCTTTATCATAATAAAATCTGCACCTTCATCTATATCCATTTCGATTTCGCAGATTGCTTCACGTGCATTTCTATAATCCATTTGATAACCACTTTTGTCGATGAAATTTGATGATGCGCACGAACCGACAACTTGCCTGAACGGCGCATAGAAGCTAGAACAGTACTTTACTGCATAGGACAATATTGACACATTCTGAAAGTTATTATCATCCAATGTTTTTCTTATTTTTCCTATCCTGCCATCCATCATATCAGAAGGAGCAACTATATCGCATCCTGCTTTTGCTAAAACAAGTGCTTGCTTACATAATGCTGACACAGTCTCGTCATTTTCTACATCTATCCTACTGCTTTTTAAAATGCCATCATGACCGTGAGTAGTGTATGGGTCTAGTGCAATGTCTGCAATAATGCCAATATCCGGTACATTTGATTTTACAGCACAAATTGCTTTACAGATTAAATTGTCAGGATTGTACGCTTCCTCGGCGTTTTCAGATTTTAGTTTACTATCAACTACAGGAAAAATTGCAACAGCATTAATCCCCGAGTCCTTAGCTTTCTGAATTATAGAAATTAATCCATCTATTGAATAACATTTGATATCAGATAAGCCAGAAATTGGCTCAATTGTTTCTTCTCCGTCATGAACAAATAAGGGAAAAATCAAATCATTTACTGATAAAGTGCTTTCACTTGTTAAATTGCGAATCCACTTGCCTGAGCGCCTACGCCTTAACCTTGTATTTGGGAAATTAAACATTGGATCCAGGCAAATTCCCAGTAAAAAGCAACACTCCTGAAATGAGTATTACCCAAAGTACCGATATTGGCAAAAATACTTTCCAACCAAGACGCATTAATTGATCATAACGATAACGAGGTATTGTAGCTCTAATCCAAACAAATATAAACAAAAGTACAACTATCTTCAAAACAAACCAGATTAAACTAGGAATTTTATACAGCAAACTAAGCTCTAATGGAGGATACCACCCTCCTAGAAAGAATATTGTCATCATAGCGCTTGCTAAAATCATATTTGCATATTCTCCCAAGAAAAAGAGAGCAAAAGGCATTGATGAATACTCGACGTTATACCCAGAGACGAGCTCTGCTTCAGCTTCTGGTAAGTCAAATGGGTGACGATTAGTTTCGGCAAGCAAAGAAATAAAAAATATTATTCCTATAGGCATTAGTAATAAATCAATCCAAAATGGCATATTATGTTTCGCTACCACCATCTCTCCAAGATTTAATGTGCCAGTTGTAATAACAACTGTAGCAACTATTAGACCTATTGAAACTTCATATGAAATCATTTGAGCAGCTGACCTTATAGAGCCAAGAAATGCATAATTAGAATTACTAGACCAGCCTGCAATAATAATGCCATATATTCCCAAAGAGGATATAGCTAGCACATAAAGCACTCCAACATTAATATTTGCTATTACCTTAGGGATTATTACCTGCTGTCCATTTTCTGTAATTATTTCAGCTCCAAATGGTATAACTGCCCAGGAAATTAATGCTAAAATAAAGGTGAGCATTGGAGCCATAATAAACAGTATGGTGTTTGCTCTAAATGGTATTATCGGCTCTTTAATTATCAATTTGATAGCATCTGCAAATGGCTGTAGTAGCCCAAATGGCCCTACTACACTTGGACCATGCCTTAGTTGAATTGCACCAATAACTTTACGCTCAAAGTACACTAAATATGCTACTGAAAGCAAAAGTGGAATAAGAAGAAAAAGAATATCAAATATCAAGTACATGCAACCCTAAATCAAAAAAATAGTTCATAATTGTGGCAATAAAAAATACAGCAAATGCTCTAGACACAAAAGACAATGTCCCTATTGAAATCAATAGGACAACACTTTTCTGTACAGCATTTAGCTTAATAGAATAGTAAAATGATATGCATATGAATGACACTAGTGACATCATAATTAAGAGCATTGTGAGAGGCAAATAATTCCCTCTTCCCTCGCTAACTATAATAAATGTTATTGCCATCCATACATATCCTTCCGTAAATAATGCAATAATATCATTGATAAAATCAACTAGCTTATAAACGAACTGTTTTTCTAATGTATTTTGTTCTTTACACAAAAATATAGAGTTTAATTTTCGTTGAAAATATACCAGAGTTATTAGTAATAATGGTGTTAGAATAAATAAAATATTAAGTAGAGTGTTCATAAAAATCCTTAGTACAATCTGCCATTATTTTTGAAGCGCGACTTATTGAGTCTGTCATATAAAAATTACACTTTTTTAGAGTGAAAGAGATATTACTTAATTTTATTTCATCACAGGTAATTGGTACCCATTTGTTTTTCACCACTTGGTCAGCATCTCTAAACTGTGGACCAATAGTGTATAATTTCTTCCTCACATCAAATAAATTATCGTATAGTAAGGAAAGGCCCAAATATTGGGATAAATTTTTTATAATCAACCAATCTTCCTTTGCTTCACCAGGAGGAAAAACAGCTAAATTTGTTCTCTGTACTCGCCCTTCAGTATTTACATAAGTTGCATATTTCTCTGTGTAAGCAGCTCCAGGTAGAATAACATCTGCTATGTGTGCTCCACTATCACCATGATGGCCTTGATAAATTACAAATGTACTTTCTAACTTTGATATATCAATTTCATCTGCGCCAAGAAGATAAACTACTTCTATCTCACCACTTTCTGCCTGTTTTAGCATCTGATTAATGTCTTTTCCACCTTCGCTAGGAACAAATCCAATATCGAGTCCACCAACCCTTGCTGCAGCCTTATGCAGTACGTTAAAGCCATTCCAGTCATCTCTGATCATGTTAAATTTTTCTGCAATTTTGCCAGCTAGAGCTAAAACTGATTCAGAATCATCTCTTATTAATGCATCTTGACCGATAATTAGCATAGGGTTCTGAGCCGCACTCAGTAACTCGCAGAATTTGTGATTTCCCTCTTCTATTTCTTTTAGAACGTTTGGACCATCACCTAATCTTTCAACATTATATAGATATTCAAGATTAGGACCAATATTTGCAATAGTGAAATTACCTTGTAAATATCTCTTTCTCAATCTTGCGTTAATTATTGGTGCTTCTATTCTTGGATTTGTATTTATAAGCAGACATAAATCTGCATTTTCTATACCCTCAATAGTGGTGTTGAATACATATGACCCACGATTATTTGGTATAAGCTTTGCTCCATCTTGCCTACAATCTATATTCCCCGAGCCGAGCTTCTGCATCACTTCTTTGAGTAGAAGCATAGACTCACAATCTGCTAAATCACCTGCAATTGCAGCTATTTTATTTGATTTTGTATTCTTTAATTTCTTTGCAGCAACAGTTAGTGCTTCATTCCAATCAACTGGGGCTAATTTACCATCTTTTTTTACATAAGGTTGATCAAGACGCTGAACTTTTAGTCCATCATAGGCAAAACGCGTTTTATCTGATATCCATTCTTCATTTACCTCTTCGCTCAGCCTTGGTAATATTCGCATAACTTCCAGGCCACGATAATCAACTCTAATGCTACTTCCCACAGCATCTAGCACATCTATAGTCTCACAATGTGATAGCTCCCATGGACGCGCTGTAAAGGAGTAAGGCTTTGAAGTTAAAGCCCCTACCGGGCAGAGATCTATGATATTTCCAGATAATTCAGAACTAATATGCCTTTTTATGTAAGTGCTAATCTCTACATTTTCTCCCCTTCCGATTCCTCCAAGTTCATTTGTACCTGCAACATCAGACAAAAATCTAACACACCGAGTGCAATGAATGCATCGATTCATCGCAGTCTCAATCAGTGGTCCGAAGTGTTTTTTTGGCACAGCCCTCTTATGCCCATCAAGTCTGCTGGTTCCTTTCCCATAAGCCATCGTGATATCTTGCAAATCGCATTCACCACCTTGATCGCAAATTGGGCAATCAAGCGGGTGGTTAATTAGCAAAAACTCAAGCATACCTTCACGTGCTTTTTTAACCTTAGGGGTATCAGTGTGAATAACCATCCCTTCTGCAACTGGCATTGCACAAGAGGCTACTGGTTTTGGAGATCCACCCTCCACTTCAACCAAACACATTCTGCAGTTACCAGCAATTGCTAAACGCTCATGATAACAGAAACGTGGAATTTCAACGCCCACAACTTCACAAGCTTGAATTATAGTGAGCCCATGCTCTACTTCACATTCCTTAGAATTAATAGTAACTTTAACCACAACTATTATACAGCTTCCCACTTTATAGGATTGCAGCTTACCTCATCTTCAACCAGATTGCCGTTGTCATATTGAGCAGACATATAATTCATGCGCGAGTCACGATCTATATATCTAACAGGTTTTACCGGTTTATCTTTATACATTTTTTGCTCAGCTTTCTTACGCTGAGTAGGGTTATTTTTACTAGCTGTTTTCGCTTTCCCGCCTGCTGCCATATAAACTCCTAAAAACTTCTTATTTTATTTTAACACTTAAGTATACACCGTCAATGCTAAATAGCTTTAAAGTTTTAATAGTCCATTATTACAATCATCATTTGAACAAAATACTTTCTCTTGATGCTGCTCAAGTGTGTAACTTTAGAATCCCCAAAAAAGAAAATGTAAGTTACTTTGATGATATCATTTTCTACGTCTTATAAATAGACATTCATGTAGCCGTAAATTAAGCTATAAACTCAATACAAAGATCCTTAATTATCAATCTCATAATACTTCTCAACCAACTTATTTAGCAACCTTACACCGAAACCTACTGCCCCTCTTGGAGAAATATCAGTGCCTTTTTCGTGCCAAGCAGTGCCTGCAATGTCTAAATGTGCCCAACAAGTGTCGTTTACAAAACGCTGTAGAAACTGTGCAGCCATTATACTATCTCCACCAGAACCTGCAGGAGCTATATTTTGCACATCAGCAATCGGCGAATCAATAATTTTGTTATAAGTTTCATTCATAGGAAAGCGCCATAATTTTTCATTTACTTCATTTCCTGCATCAATCAGATGATTCGCTAATTCATCGTTATTTGAAAAAAGACCAGCATATTCATTATTTCCCAGTGCAACCACTATAGCACCAGTTAAAGTTGCAAGGTCGATCATAAATTTCGGTGCAAATCTATCTTGTGTATACCATAAAGCATCCGCAAGTATTAGTCTTCCCTCTGCATCGGTATTTAATATTTCTATTGTTTGTCCAGACATTGAAGTGACTACATCGCTCGGTCTTTGAGCATTACCATCCACTGCATTTTCTGCAAGTGCAACCACACCAATTGCATTTACTTTTGCTTTTCGCCCAGCTAGAGTACGCATCACTCCAACTACAGTAGCAGAACCTGCCATGTCATATTTCATTGACTCCATACCGCGTGAGGGTTTAAGTGACACTCCACCAGTGTCAAACGTTATACCCTTGCCTATAAAAGCTATTGGTTTTTGTTCTTGAGAAGCCCCATTCCATTTTATCACCACTAACTTTGGCTCTTTACTACTTCCTTGTGCTACTCCAAGCAGGGCTCCCATTTTTTTCTCTTCCATTTGCTTTTTATCAAGCACTTCAACCTCAAGACCAAGTTTAGTAAGTTCAGCTTTTATACGATTAGCGTAAGACTCTGGATATAAAATATTAGGTGGCTCAGTAGTAAAAGCACGTGCAAGAAAGATGCCTTCACCTTCGTGTTTTAAACGCTCAAATGATTTTTCAATGCTACTTAACTGTTCATCTTTTACTAATAATGTAATTTCCTCTACTTCTGTAATTTTTTCATCCTTTTTAGTTTTATACTTATTAAACTTGAAACTGCGCAGAAATGCTCCATATGCAACATTTGCTGTACTGCCCTCGATTGAAATAGCTGCTCGCTTGATTCTTAATCTGCTTAGCTCACAATATATTTTACCACCAATATTTAATCCTTTGCTTTCATCCCATTCATCTCTCATTCCAAGACCAGCAACTATAATATTTTTTCCCTCTGATGAAGTAACGGAGAAAAATTCACCAAAACCTCCATTAAAACCACTAAATTTCTTGATGTTATCTATAGCTTGCTTATCTTGTAGAACATTAGTTATGAGCTTATCACCCTCAAACAAACCTACCACTAGCGTCTCAAAATCGGGTAAAGCTTTAGAAATTGTTATCTTCATCGTTGACATCTCCGTTGCAAATAATTGTAAGCTGCACATAAAACATAGTAAAAACATTAGTAAGATATTTTTCATATACATTTTAAGTACAATAGCGCTTAAGACTACTATGAACTCCCCTGATATGCAAGGGCTTTATCTTTTATCAGAAAATTTGTTATGCCCACCTAGGGTTATATTAAATGTGTAGGTCTTCATGGCCTGATTGTTATAAGTAAATGGTGCTATCAGAAGGCTTGCAAGTCCACTCTCAATAAGATTACCAAAAAGAAGATCATCACAGTTATCGCAATTATGATCAGCAAAAAACATTTGTGTTGTGAATTCTGGAAAATCTGGATGTTGGACCAAAAAGTTGATGTGTGGAGCCCTATCACCAATTTTACCTGGTACTATTGTAATAAAATTATAATAGCCAAGGTTATTTACTACAAATCTTCCTGATCCAGCAAAATTTGGATCAAGCTCCACATTTTCATCATAATAGCTCATACCAAGTGAGTTTGCGTGCCATATAGAAACCACAGCATTTTGTATCGGTAAGCAATTTACATCAATAACTCTACCCACTACATTTATTAATTCTCCTGCTGCATTATTTGGAGAGCCAGGTTTTCTTCTTAAATTATTTGAAGAGTTAAAGCTTTTTGGCCTTGTTTCAAGATCATAAATCCCTGGAGTTTCAATACAATTAAGCAAAATAGGATCAGCTGCAAATAATGACAAATCGAATATAAATTGTACTAAAAACGCTAATAAGATATTTTTTAAATTCATTTTGTTTATAGTGCTTTTATCAGAATTATAGCAACCTTTTTCTTTTATTAAAGACAAGACTTCCTTTGAAGCCTCCTTAGAATCACAACTATCCTTTCAGTGTATGAGTTTTAGGTTTTAGTACTGCATACACAACTGCACGGACTTCCAATTTAGAAATTGCAAATCAATCCAAACACGCAAGTGTAATGTTACCTCCACATGCTGTAGTGTTGACACTTACAACCTTTTCTATAGAAAAACGTTGCAGATAATTAGGACCACCAGCTTTTGGTCCGGTACCTGACAGTCCTCTACCGCCAAATGGTTGTGTTCCAACTGCTGCACCTATTTGATTGCGATTGATGTATACATTTCCAACTGATATTTTCTTGCTTATTAAATCGATCTGACTTTGTACACGGCTTTGCAAAGAAAACGTAAGTCCATATCCTGTATTGTTTATATCACTTATAACTTCATTTAACTGCAACTTATTAAAACGTATGATATGTAAAATAGGCCCAAACACTTCTTGCTTTAATTGCGAAATTTTTTGTATCTCATAAATATACGGAGGAAAAAAATAACCATTATAAGAATTTGTATCCATGGGTACCTTGGACAAAAGGTTTGAATCTTCATCCCTTGATATTTTTTCCGTATGTTTAGTGAGCACATCAATAGATGCTTTGTCAATTATTGGACCAATATCTGTGCTCAGTTGTATTGGGTCACCTATCTTTAGTTCTTGAGCTGCATTGCATATCATTTTTATCTGTTTTTCTGCTATATCTTCTTGAATAAATAGCACTCTGAGAGCAGAACAACGTTGACCGCCACTGCGAAATGCAGAAATTAAAACATCCTTAGTTACCTGCTCTAAAAGAGCAGAACTATCAACAATCATAGCATTTAATCCACCAGTCTCAGCGATAAGTGGCACAATAGGACCATCTCTACTAGCAAGCATTCGATTAATTATTTGAGCAGTTTGTGTTGAACCAGTAAAAGCTACACCGGAAATTCTATTATCTGGTACTAATGTTTTACCTAAATACCAACCATCCCCTGGAATAAGGTGTAGCACATTTTTTGGTATTCCAGCTTCGTGTAGTATCTTAACGGCTTCATAGGCAATAATCGGCGTTTGCTCTGCCGGTTTTGCCAGCACTGCATTACCTGCTGCAAGTGCAGCTGAAACCTGTCCAATGAAGATAGCGAGTGGAAAATTCCACGGTGATATGCATAAGAAAACTCCTCTGCCTTCAAAAAAGATGAAGTTATCTTCACCTGTTGGACCTGGCAATTTTTTCCAGTCATTCAGTTCATTTTTTGCTATCATTGCATAATAGCGCAAAAAGTCGATTGCCTCTCTTACTTCTGCTATTGCATCGGATAAAATTTTTCCTGCTTCTACAATCAGAATATAAATTAACTCTTTCATCCTTTCCTCAAGCAAATCTGCAGCTTTTTCAAGGCATTTAGCGCGCTCTTCTGCTGAAACATTCTGCCACTTAGTAAAAGCACTATGTGCTATTTCAAGAGCATTTAAAGCCTGAGCACTTGTTGCACTTGACACTTCTCCAATTACATTTTCCAAATGTGCAGGATTCACTACTTCGGTAAATTTCGCACTGTCAAGAAACGACTCTCCATCAATTATTGGGCCAACTTGCCATTTCTTTTCACTAAATTCCCTTACATCATTTGCAAATTGTGAAACTGCAATTGAATCGCTAATATCCATTCCCAAGGAGTTTTTTCTTTCCTCTCCAAAAATATCTCGTGGCAACGGAATGCTTGGATGAGGCTCATACTCTAAGATTTTTACTTTTTCTAATGGATCTGAGACTAATTCTTCAATTTTAACGTCAGAATCATTTACTTGATTGACAAACGAGCTATTAGCTCCATTTTCAAGAAGGCGCCTAATAAGGTATGGCAATAAATCACTATGTTTACCAACTGGTGCATATATACGACAATTGATGCTTGTTGCAAGTTCTGAAATTGCATAATCATACAAACTTTTACCCATTCCATGTAAGCGCTGAAACTCAAAACCAGGATGATTTTTATCGGCAAGCTCTATTATAGTAGCAAAAGTATAAGCATTATGAGTTCCAAAACATGGATAAAAGTGATTCTCTTTGCTTAAAAGTTTCTGCGCACAGGCAAGATAGCATACATCTGTGTAGCTTTTTCTAGTAAACACCGGATAACCAATTAACCCTAATTCTTGTGTGCGCTTGATTTCTGAGTCCCAATATGCTCCTTTTACAAGCCTCACCATAATTTTATGCTTTGATCGAATGGCAACATCTTCAACAAAATCAAGAACAGATAAAGCACGTTTTTGATACGCTTGCACAGCCAAGCCAAGCCCCTCCCACTTAGAAAGTGAATCATCAAGACGCAATTGCTCAAATAAAACTAATGACATCTCAAGTCTTTCTGATTCTTCTGCATCTATACAAAGTGAAATGTTATATTTCTTCGCTTCATGACACAGTTCCAGCAACTTAGCTCTCAGCTCTTCAGCTATATTACCAAATTGGCTAAATTCATAACGTGAGTGCAGTGAAGACAATTTGATTGAAACCCCTTGAGATTTAAAGCAATCATTTATGTCAGCAGATTCACCTATGGCTTTTATTGCATGCATATATAAATTAAAATACTCTTCCGCATCCTCAACTGTGCAAGCAGATCCACCAAGCATATCAAAAGAGCATAAATACTTACTGTAGTCATCTGACTTCACACTTTCCAATGCTTTTTCTATAGTTTCTCCAACAATAAAATGCTTGCCAAGAATGGATATTGCTTGTTTCACCGCTTTGCGGATTATTGGCTCTCCTAAATTTTTCAATAACCTGGAAATTATGTGATAGAATTTTGAATCCTCTTCATTATTTCTCAATATACTGCTTCCTATAATTAAACTCCATGTAGAAGCATTAACAAACAATGAAGAGGAACGCCCCAGGTGTTTATTCCATTCTTGGTTGGCAATTTTATCTTTGATCAATTCATCTATTGTGTAATCGTCTGGTATTCTAAGTAATGATTCAGCAAGACACATTAGCGCTACTCCTTCGTCGTTAGAAAGTGAGTACTGTTGTATAAAAGAATCTATAATGCCTAATTTACTACCTCTAATCTTTTCGACAATTTGTTTTGCAATATTGTAAATTATGTTTTTTGAATCAGCCGAAAGTTCTGATTTTTCTACAAGATAGCGTACGTGACTTTTTTCATCAGCACGATAAAATGCCTGCAATCGTTTTCGTAATGCGTTAGGTTCTTGTATAGAACTGATCATAATTATCTACAAAACACCCTTTACCATATATAAGATAAGATTATATCATAACTTTACATCGAATAAATTATTATTTAAATAAAGAGCCAGAATCGATTCAAAAAACCTAGTTGATGAATGTGATAGCTCAAAAGGACTGCGCAAGTATATAGCTCAACACCCCACCACTCATCAAGTACTTAACCTCAGTTGCAGTTTGTACACAGCACTTGAGTTGAATGGATTGCTCTGAATCATCCTTTCTTTTAATGATACATTCTAGATTTCCATTTGGTACTACTTCACCTTTTATGCTCACTATCTCACTACCATCAAATATCTTTCTCGTTACTCCATCCTGAAATGCAAGTGGAAGAACACCCATACCGACCAAATTGGACCTATGTATGCGTTCAAAACTTTCTGCAATCAGAGCTTTAATTCCCAGCAATGCAGTACCCTTTGCTGCCCAATCCCTACTTGAACCCGTACCATATTCTTTTCCTGCAATGACAACTAATGGAACAGCTTCTCTTTTATATTGCATTGCTGCATCAAAAATTGACATAGTTTCTTGAGAAGGAATATGTTTTGTATAGCCACCCTCAGCACTCACCATTTTATTTCTTATTCTGATATTAGCAAAGGTTCCACGCATCATTACGTTGTGGTTACCGCGGCGAGATCCATATGAATTGAAATCTTGCGGTTCAACTCCAAGACCTTTTAAATATATGCCTGCAGGACTATTTGAGGCAATATTTCCAGCGGGAGAAATGTGGTCGGTAGTCACGCTATCGCCAAATATCGCGAGTATTCGTGCATCCTTTATATCAAAAATGTTGCTTTTATCATTGTCAGTCAATAAATTATCAAAATAAGGAGGGTTTTGTATATAAGTACTTTTCTCATTCCAGTTGTAGATTTCACTTTTCTCACACTTTATCTTTTGCCAATGCTCATCACCAGAGAAAACATCCTTATACTTTTGTATGAACATTTCACGTGTTACAACACTTTTAACACAGTTCTCAACTTCATCATTTTTTGGCCATATATCTTTGAGATAAACATCATTTCCATTCTTATCTCTGCATATAGGATCTTTTGTCAGGTCAATTTGTACAGTGCCTGCAAGTGCATAAACAACAACAAGTGGCGGAGAGGCCAAGTAATTAGCTTTGACTGAAGGATGGATTCTTCCTTCAAAGTTACGATTACCGGATAAAACTGCTGCAACAGTCAAGTTTTTATCCTTAATATCACTTTCTATATCTTCATTAAGCGGACCGGAGTTTCCAATACAAGTTGTACAGCCATACCCAACCAAATTAAAACCCAAAGCATTTAGATCTTCCTGTAACCCTGACTTTTCTAAATATTCTGTTACAACTTGTGACCCTGGAGCAAGAGAAGTTTTAACCCAAGGCTTTGATTTTAATCCAAGGTTGACTGCATTACGCGCTACAAGTCCAGCAGCAATCATTACGCTTGGGTTTGAAGTATTAGTGCAGCTTGTTATTGCTGCAATAACTACACTTCCATCTTGGAGTTTATCGCTTTCCTCTGACTCATTAACTGGAAATGATTTAGAAAAAGATTCTGCCACTTGCGAAAGAAAAACCTTATCTTGCGGTCTTTTTGGACCGGCCATTACTGGCTCTACGCTCGATAAATCAAGCTCCAGTGTGTCAAAGAACGCCAATTCGTCATTACTACGCCACAGCCCTTGTTCTTTTGCATAGACTTCAACCAATTTAACCAACTCTTTTGGCCTTCCGGTTAAGTTTAAATAATCTAGTGTCTTCTGATCAATTGGAAAGAATCCACAAGTTGCACCATATTCTGGAGCCATATTAGCTATGGTTGCTCTATCTGCCAAAGATAAATAATCTAATCCATCACCATAGAATTCCACAAATTTGCCAACAACGCCTTTTATTCTTAAAACATTGGTAATCGTCAGCACTAGATCGGTTGCAGTTACTCCTTCTGAAAGTTTTCCAATTAATTTAAATCCTACTACTTCTGGAATCACCATACTAATTGGCTGACCAAGCATCACAGATTCAGCTTCTATTCCACCAACACCCCAACCAAGAACCGATAAACCATTCACCATAGTAGTGTGGCTGTCCGTACCAACTAAGGTATCTGGATATAGAACTCCGCTATCGTTACATACAACTTGCGCTAAATATTCAAGATTCACTTGGTGGCAAATTCCAGTACCTGGTGGCACTACTCTAAAATTTGTGAAGGATGATTCTCCCCATTTTAAGAATTGATATCTCTCTAAATTTCTTTTCACTTCCAATTCAACGTTTTTACAAAATGCGGAAGTGCTTCCGTAACTGTCCACTTGAACAGAGTGGTCGATCACAAGATCAACAAGTACAGATGGATTTATTTTGCTTGGGTTGCCCCCGTTTTTCTTCACATAATTACGCATCGAAGCTAAGTCAACAATAGCAGGAACTCCCGTAAAATCTTGCATCAATACCCTTGCTGGTTTATAGCTAATTTCGTGATTGACATGTTTATTGACACAACTTGCTAGTGTTTTTATGTCACCCAATTTTACGCTCACTCCATCTTCGTTACGCAATAAATTTTCAAGCAATACCTTGAGTGAGCAAGGCAATTTTGTTAAATCTACTCCTAAGAATTTACCAGCGTTACTTAGGTTAAAGTAGTTATATAACCTTCCATCAATATTTAAAGTCGTCTTTGCATTTAAAGAATTGTTCATCCTGTATTAGTTAAAATTGGAATTACTAGCGCTACTTTTTTGTTGTTGACTTTGCTGCTGATACATAGTTTCAAAATCTATAGGATCTAGCATAAGTGGAGGAAACCCGCCACTACTTGTAGTTCTTGCAATTATTTCTCTTGCAAAAGGGAAAAGAAAAGTAGGTCCACCAATAAATAAAGCTTGTCTCACCTCTTCTTCACTTAGCTCTGTAAAGTTTTCTATTGAAAAAATACCGCAATACTTTACCTCGCAAATGAAAGCTATATCATCTTTTACATCTTCATCTTTTACCGTTGCTTTGGCTTCTATATGCAAAGTAATTTCATGAAAAGGCTTTTCTTCACTTATTCCTTTTTTATTTTCTGTTCCTTCTAATTTTGCTGAATTAATATTAACCATTACATTAATATCAGGAGCTTTACTAGAAGGAAGGAATGGCGAATTTGGATTCTCAAACGAAAAATCTTTGACATACTGACCATGAATTTTCATTTTGTGTTGTGACATTTCTTACGTCTCCTTTAATTAAGTTGAGATGTTTAATACTTTCTTATATAATATATCCATTTACAAATGAATAGTAAACCTAACTATAGGTTAATATGAAAAACATATTTTTATCAATAATTAATAATATTTAGATACTTTATATATCAAGGAGTAAGTTACCATGATAGAGCTTGTAATATATGCTTTACTAGCGGCGTTTATTTTTTCACGCTTATATAATTCTTTAGGAAGATCATCCAGTCTCAATCTAAAAAAGCTAACAGGTGTATTAGATGTAAGTCAAAGTAAAGAGGATGTGGTAGAAAATATCGAAGATTATACTTATAGCAATAACAAAAGTTCAATAGAAACTACTTATGAACAAATATTACAAAAAAACAGAGAGTTCTCTATTTCCAATTTTATAGAAGGTTCAAGCATAGCTTTTGAATTAATAATTAAATATTTCAACCAAGGAAATTTACCTCAATTAAAATCTCTTCTGGACAAAGATTTGTATAACAGCTTTGTGGATAAGATTAAACATCGTAAAGAGATACACGAGTCTATAATTGTTTCTATTGTTTCACAAAAAATCTTAGAAATAAAACTAGTAAAAAACGTAGTATTTATTGCAGTATACTTCCTTTCAGAGCAAATTAACTTCGTTAAGAATGGTGAAGGAGACATCATATCAGGTAGTATGTCTACTATTAACAAAGTCGAGGATGTATGGCAATTCAAAAAAAATATTAATTCATCAGACCCAACCTGGTTGCTTGTTTCTATTAACTATAAGAAGGCAAGTACTGATAAAAATTCAACAACAAATGACAACTGATGGAAAGCAAGCTACGAGAAATAGTACTTGATACTGAAACTACAGGTCTTGACACTGAGTCTGGCCATCGAATTATTGAGATAGGATGTGTAGAACTAATTAACCGTATTCCAACAGGTAAAACATTTCATCGATATCTTAATCCAGAGAGAGATATACCTTACCACTCATTTAAGATTCATGGTATTAGTGAGGAGTTTTTGGAAGATAAACCACTATTCTCAGATGTTGCACTTGAATTTTTTGACTTCATATCCAATGACATTTTGGTGATTCATAATGCTGAATTCGATGTTAAGTTCCTTAATATGGAGTTAGGCAAGTTAAATGCTGGGTTAATTTCCTCAGATAGAGTGCTAGATACATTACCACTTGCAAGAAAAAAGTTTGTAGGATCACCTGCTTCTTTAAATGCATTATGTAAACGTTTTGATATATCGTTGGAAGGTAGAGAATTGCATGGAGCATTAGTTGATGCTCAATTGCTTGCAAAGGTCTATGTTGAGCTTACAGGAGGATTGCAAACCTTTTTATTTAATAATGAATGTGCTCAGGACAATAACTCTACGTTTATTCAGCATAAAGTGCGTAATTTAGCTCGCAGAGAACACTCACCAAGTAGTGAAGAATTTGATGAGCATAAGAAACTGTTAGACAAAATTAACAATCCACTTTGGAAGGAATATGTTGAATCAGTCAACTAGTTAATATATGATTTAATTTTATTAGGAACGCTTTAATGGTAAAGTCTATAAGGTTATTGTCTAGTCTACTAATAGCATTAGCAGCTGTCTTCTTAGGTTATTGTTATTTTACTAAGAAAGGCATCTTTGTCCCATACAATACAGAAATTAAAATAGGTGGGGATTTTTCTTTAATTAACCAAGATGGACAAATAGTACGCAGTAGTGATTTTAAAGATAAGTATATGATGATTTTTTTCGGATTTTCCTCATGTAAAAGAATTTGCCCTATGAACCTCGGAATAATTTCAGAAACACTTGCAAAGTTAGATGAAAAAACTAACAACAAACTACAAACATTTTTTATTACAGTTGATCCCGAGCGTGATGACACAGAAAGTCTTAAAGAATTTCAGCAGCAATTTGACCATAGAATACAAATGCTAACTGGTGAAAGACAAAAAATAGATGAAGTAGTTGCAAAGTATAAAGTATATGCAAGCAAAGTAGGTGGAGAAGAGGAAATTAACCATTCTTCAATAATATACCTTATTGGCCCTGAAGGAAAATATGTCACACACTTTGTAGCTGATTTAAATTCAGATGAAAGTCAATCTGATAAGATTCTGGCTGAGATAAAAAAATATGTAAGCTGAACTAAAGAGCTTAGCTTACTTTAAATTTATGCTAACGGCTATTTTGATTAAACTAAGTCGTTTTTTCAATTTTTTCTAGGATCAGCTCAGCAGCTTTTTGTTCAGCAATTTTCTTACTAGGAGCACATGCAGAAACTTTGTCATAACTCTCTATGCAAACTGATATAGTAAATTCAGGATTGTGTGCTGGTCCAGTTTGTTTTACAAGCTCATACTTTGGTAAAGGTAATTTATTTCTCTGAGTCCATTCTTGCAGTGAAGTTTTAGGATCTTGAGGAGGATCGAGGATGTCCTTAGCTAGCTTTTCCCAATGTCGGATAATAAATTTCTCAACACTCTCAAGTCCGCCGTCAATATAAATTGCACCTATTAGTGCTTCAAGCGAATTTTCTAAATTTTTTAAGTTACATTTTCCTCCGTTACAACGTTCACTATTATTCATGATAATAAAGTTACCTAACTCTATTTCTTTAGCAACATTAGCAATGGTACTGCCACAAACTAAATCCGTTTTTCTTTTTGCCAATGCTCCTTCTTTTTCTTCAGGAAATAGTTTAAACAGTATGGCAGATACGACCATATTCAAAACACTATCGCCCAAAAACTCTAGTCTTTCGTAGCTTACAATCTGGTTTTTGCTATTCCTTTTATTTACGCTTGGGTGAGTTAGTGCCTCTTCTAATATTGCATAATTTGTAAATTTATAATCAATGATCTTAGATATTGCATCATTCAAACTCTTCATACCCATTATTTAAAAGAAAAGCACTTCCTACCACACCTTTATACTAAAAAATTAGTATTATTTTACTAAAATAATACCACCAACTTCCAAAATTAATGTATACAACCCACCACCTCACTAATGTTACTAAATCCATCTCTCCTTATTAGTTCTGCAAGTTCTAGATTAATTTTGTTTACAACTTGAGGTCCGTGGTATATGAGAGCAGTGTACAACTGTACCAAAGAGGCTCCTGCCTTTATTTTTTTATATGCATCAGCACCACTTGAGATTCCTCCGCATCCTATCAACAATATTTTGCCCTTAGTAAGTTTGTACATATCGCTCAATAACTCAGTTGAAAGTTTGAACAGTGGTTTACCACTCAATCCGCCACTTTCGTTGTGGTGGAAATGCAGATTATCTCTACTTACCGTAGTGTTGCTTACTGTTAATCCGTCAATCTTATATTCCAACACAAGCTCAGCGATATTTTCTTTCGTTTGCTGATCTATATCTGGAGAAATTTTTAATATTATCGGTATTGATTCAGAGCTATCAATTGATTTTTTGGTTAGAGTAATAGACTTCAACAACTTGGATAATTCTTGTTTGTTGTGTAAATCACGCAAGTTAGGTGTATTTGGGGATGAGATGTTCAGTACTATATAATTGCTCTTTCCATATACTATCTTTATTAAGTCAACATAATCGCTGATTTGGTCCTTTGATGTACTGTTTTTTCCTATATTGATGCCAAAAATGCAATTATCAAGCTTAGTTTCACTTATCTGCTTAAGAAAATAGTCCACCCCTTTATTATTGAATCCCAATCTATTAATTATTCCTTCATCTTTAATTAACCGAAAAATTCTCGGTTTTTTGTTTCCATATTGGGGATATTTAGTTACAGTACCAGCCTCAATAAATCCAAAACCAAATGAGAGCATGGGCCTTAGAACTTCCGCATTCTTATCAAAGCCTGCGGCAAGACCCACAGGACTTCTAAGTTTATTACCAAAAAAGTTTACATTTAAAGACTCTGGTAGCTCTATAGGTTTCTTAAAGGGCATTTTTTTTAACGCCATTATTAACAAGAAGTGAGCAATTTCAGGTGGTAGCAAAAATAGTAAATTACGCAATATCATTTTGTAAAACACTTTGCTCATTTTTAGTTTATTTTTTACCATGCAACAAGAATAACTTAGAAAGATTGAGGTTTATCGAAATAGTAAGTATATAGTTTCTATGCAGAGAAAAAACTAATTTTTCTGAAGGGAAACAACAACTTGATTAGTATTTTTATCTAGTAATTCTAGGTAGCCAAATTTGTTAATTTGAGATTTTATTAGTATAGGAATCTTATTTCGATTTAAATAAAATCAATGATCTAATTGGAGTAAGAGGCCGGGACCGGAATTGAACCGGTATAAAAGGATTTGCAGTCCTCCGCATAAGCCATTCTGCCACCCAGCCATTTTTTTATGCGTAGATATTAATTATATCTTTTAGCATAGATAAAGCTTCTTCTCTTTTGCGTTGAAAAGTATTACGCCCAATTATTGAGCCATTACCACCGCCTTGCTTAATTTCTTTTACCTCACTACTTATATCACCCACTGACTTTGACTCACCACCAGAGAAAACTACTATTCTTTTTCCTGCAAAGCAAGACTTTTTAATATATTCAATTCTTTTGAATAATGATTCAATATTTTCTATTTTTTCTCTTTCCATATGGTTGGTTGGAAGTTTTACTTTTATTATGTTGGCACCGAGCAAAGCCGCTATATGCGCAGCATAAGCAATGACATCAACTGCTGTTTCACCTTCTTTGGAAATCCCTTCACCACGTGGATAAGACCATAGCACTACAGCAAGGCCACAAGATTTAGCCTCAGCTATAATTTTGCGAGCTTCTTCCATCATATCAAAACACTTAGCAGAACCAGGATATATAGTAAACCCAACAGCCACGCAGCCCAAACGTAGAGCATCTTTTACAGAGGAAGTTATTGCTTGATCTGAAGTTAAGCTTTTTGAGTGCAAAGAGTTAGCGCTATTAAGCTTCAAAATAAGTGGTAGCATTCCAGCATAAGTTGAAGCACCAGCTTCGATCATACCAAGCGGAGCAGCGTATGCACTTACTCCTGAATCAACTGCAAGCTGAAAATGATAATGTGGATCGTAAGCATCAGGGTTAACTTCAAAACTTTTTATTGGTCCGTGCTCAAATCCCTGGTCTACAGGGAGAATTACTAACTTGCCAGTTCCACCAAGTTTCCCATGCATAAGAATGCGAGTAAGATTCGCTTTTACTCCAGGGTTTTCACTTTCGTAGTAACTTAGGATTTGTTTTACTTCTTCACTCATTAATATCTTCAAATTTACTCAAAGTGTAGCAAAAACTATAGTTGAAGCAAAGACCTTTTTATGCTCTTGTTCCTACGCCTATATTTAAAGGTGTAACTTTAGGATCAGTAGTATGCTGTTGTGGTTTTTCTTGAACTAAATCTTCAAAATACATTTTAACAATAGGAAGAACGAGCGGCATAAGTACTAATTTGTAGTCATACCATGCAAATTTTTCTTTATAACTAAATTCCGCATCTTCTTCATATAAACACTGGATACAGTATTCACCATATAGTTCAAAAGCTTTTATAAAAGTTCTAAGTAAAGCAATAAGTAATAAATCTAATAGTAAATTAGCCATAAGCACCATTCCATATTGAACAGGCCAGCCATTTTGTGCAATTTCCGATACTAAACTGCACACAGCAAACGCTGCTGCTATACATAGCACATAATTATCAGCAGCAATAAGTAGATTGTATCTTCTATTTAACCTATCTAGATTTTCTTCTTGTGAGCCTCTTTGTTTACTTGCTGCATAGATAATACTACAAAAGGATATAATAAATAACCATGGCCAAACTCCGATGCTGAATGCATAAAATTTATAAGCAATATTTTGCACTTTGCCACTGTTAGCAAGTTGTGATAAGCAATATTTGACTTGAGGCGACGGACCAAGTACCACATTTGCTAATATAAAAAATAAACATGCTCTATTCACAGCTTTCTCTCTACGCAATAGAATCTCATTGATTCTCCTTTGTTTTTCCTGCACTTCTCGCTGTAATGTTATAGATATGCCAGGAGTTCTTCCTGCTTTTAAGTCGTTAAGATATTTCTCTAGCTTATCTTTATCTGCACTAAGTTTTTTAAACTTTTCTTCAGCTATTTTTTTCTCTTTCTCTCCTACTACTTTATCAGGGTGACATTTTAATGAAGCTCTTCTAAAGCGCCGCTCAACTAACTTAAGTACATCATCAAACTCCTGGCTTATTACTTCTTCTGCTTTTATTCCCAGCCTTGAAAATAAGTTCTGTAAATCTTGATTACTGTAATATTGATTTCTGGTTAAACTTGCCACTATAGCCTCATTAAAAAATAGTGACTATACTACAAATTTAATACTCAAGCAAGAATTTAAACTATATCAAAAGCAATTCCGTGTTTACCAATATAAATCCTTAATTTCTTTCCTTTAATTAATCGACGATTCAGTATTTCTTCAGCCAAATGACTTTTTATCTCTTTTTCAATCAGCCTCTCTATTGGGCGTGCTCCCATTTCTTTGCTATAACCTGTTTGAGCAAGATAAGACTTTACTTCTTCTTCCACTGAGCAGCTTATACCCTTTTGCACAAGTTGTTTTTTTAATTCCTGAATAAATTTATCCACAATGTGCAAAATGACATCCGCATCCAAATCAGAAAAGGAAATGACTGCATCAAGACGATTACGAAATTCAGGGCTAAAAACCCGTTCCATTGCTTTTTCGCTGTCACTGATGTTAAAGTTTTTATACCCAAAGCCAATAGAACTTTTGTTACGTTCAAATGCCCCTGCATTGGTTGTCATAATTAAAATCGTATTGGAAAAATTAACCTTACGTCCGTAAGTGTCTGTAACACAACCATAATCCATGATTTGTAGTAATATATTATAAATATCACTATGAGCTTTCTCAATTTCATCAAGAAGTACTACGCTATATTGATTATTAGATACAGATTCTGTAAGCAATCCACCTTGATCGTAACCCACATATCCAGGAGGGGAACCAATCATTCTAGATATTGTGTGAGGTTCCATATACTCAGACATATCAAACCGAATAAGGTTCATACCCATATTTTGTGCTAGTTGCTTCGCAAGCTCAGTCTTACCTACACCAGTTGGCCCTGCAAAAAGATACTTTGCCAAGGGTTTATTGTAACTTCTCAGACCAGATTTAGCAATTTTAATAGAATTAACGAGAAACTCTATCGCTTGCTCTTGACCAAAAATGGCCCTATTGAGATTTTCTTTCAAAGATTTTACTCTTTGCATATCATCAAACCCGCAAGGTACGTTTGTAATCCTAGCGATAGTACTCTTAATGTCTCTACTGTTTATAATTTTTCGCCTGCTTTTTTGTAACTTACAATATGCCCCTGCTTCATCTATAACATCAACTGCTTTATCAGGTAATATTCGCCCAGTAATATACTTGTGTGAAAGTTCAGCTGCAGATTTAATGGCATGTTTCGTGTAATATACTCCATGATACCTTTCATAGTAATGCTTTATACCATCTAGTATCTTTACTGTATCATTAATAGAAGACTCTTTTACATTAATTTTTTGAAACCTCCTTGCTAATGCTTTATCCTTTTCAAAGCTATTGCTATATTCTCTATATGTAGTTGCACCTATACAACGCAACGCACCTCTTGCAAGTGCAGGTTTGAGCAGATTGCCAGCATCAAGAAAGCTGCCACTTGTTGAACCTGCTCCAATAATAGTGTGTATTTCATCAATGAAAAGAATAGCGCCAGGTTTTGCCTCAATTACTTTTATTATAGATTTTATTCTCTCTTCAAAGTCACCTCTATAGCGTGTTCCTGCAAGAAGTGATCCTAAATCCAAAGCATAAATTATGCTGGATCTCAGTGCACTCGGAACACTACCTTCAATAATTTTCAATACCAAGCCTTCAACTATTGTTGTTTTACCAACACCTGGTTCTCCGACATATAAAGGGTTATTTTTTCTGCGTCTTAGCAAGATTTCTATAGTGCGATTTAATTCATAATCACGACCAATGACATAATCTATTTTTTTGCTTCTTGCATAATCATTTAAATTTCTACAATAATTTTGTAGAACTTCTTCATCTTTTAATAATTCACCTTTATTTGCTACAGTAGAGATATCGTTATTCTTATCAAGTTTTATCTTGCGATTAGTTACATATTCTTCTATATCACCTGAATATTTTATATTGGATATGTTATAAATCAAATTAGAATCCTTTGCATTCTGTTTGCGTAATAGCTCTTCAATGTATAAATCTTGCTCAGACAGAATCTCTAATAGAATACTTGCTCCATTTATTTCTTTTCTTCCCAGACGATGAGCTCGTATCATGGCTTTATGTATTATGCGTTGAAATAGCACATCAGGCTCAACTTTATTGACAGTTAATTCGGAGTTGTCTTGTAAAAAACCTTTTGTATTATTACCATGATCATTCCTTAATATAATATTATCTATATTTATAATTTCACCAGCTTTGATGTTACATCTTGATAAAACATAATTTACATCCACATCTTTGGTTAATGCTAGCAACAAATGTTCCACTTTTGCATATTTAAGCTTACAATCAGAAGCAATCTGTAACGCTCTATTTAAACTTGCCTCTAAATTTTTAGAAATCATCTATTCTCTTCAAAAGTGTAAATTTATATATAATTAGTAGCACACAATTATTAAAAAAACTGAAATCTAGCAGCTCGTTGTAGCCAAATTGAATGAAGCTACAGATTATAGCCCACACAGCCTAACATTATACCGTTGTGATAATCTCAAAACATTATAAGCAGCAGAATTAAGATTATCAAATTGTAGGTAAATCTAATTTGGGCTAGCTATATATTCTTTCTACCATCCTCCAATCACTTCACTTTGCAGCAAGCTTACTGGAGCTTTTAAAGAATAGAAGAATAGTTAAGTACATTAATACGCTTTTTCTAGTACTCTGCTTTTCTTCTTAAATACATTGATCTTTTTTCTACCGTATTTAGCCTTTAACGTACTTGGCCTTTTAAAGATCTTTTTGCCGTTACGTTTTTGAGATTGCATACTACAATCAAAATTTGGCTCTCCTTCTTTATCTGCTAGTGCAGGCAGTCTTCTCTGATCTTGAGGTGTAACAAAAGATAATGCAAATCCTTCATCTCCCGCACGTGCAGTTCTACCTATACGATGAACATAATCAGCTTGCGATTGTGGTACATCATAATTGATAACATGTTGAATGTGCGGAATATCAAGGCCGCGAGAAGCAACATCTGTTGCAACCATGATTCGATTGCGGCCACGACGAAAAGAATTAATGACTCTTTCACGCTTGTGCTGCCTTAAATCACCATGAATTGCCAAAGCGCTATAGTCATCTTTGTGCAATTTGTCAGCTAGCTGATCCGCTCCTCGCTTTGTTTTGACAAAAATAATGATCGATCCTTTGCGCTGACATAATTGTGTAACAAGTTTTCCATATTTTTCTGATTCTGACGCATAAACAATTTCTTGCTTAATTTTTGCAGAAGTTGTAGCCTGACAATCAACAGAAACACGCTCTGGCTGATTAAGGTACTTCTCAGTAAGTTTAACTATATCACTAGGAAGAGTTGCAGAAAACATAAGAGTCTGACGTATTTTTGGCAGATATTTCATGATCCCTTCAATTTGAATTCCAAAGCCCATATCAAACATACGATCCGTTTCATCAAGCACAAGAGTGCTGACATTGCGAGTAATCAAAGCTTTACGCTCAATATGATCTATAATACGACCAGGAGTACCTATTATGATTTGTGGTTTTTTCTGAAGCTGATTTAGCTGCCTAAAAATAGGCTCACCTCCAATCAACAAAGCGACTCTTAGTACAGAATTTTGAGATAAGAGTTTTCTTATCTCATTTGTTACTTGATGAGCAAGCTCTCTGGTTGGCACGATGACTAAAGCTGAACCAATGCTTGGCTCATTCAGTAATTTAGCAACCAGTGGAATAGCAAATGCCAAAGTCTTTCCAGTTCCCGTTTGAGCAGATCCAAGGATATCTTTGCCCTGGAGAGCTAGAGGAATCGCTTGCATTTGAATCGGGGTTGGAATACAAAGATTATTTTTACTTAGAGCTTGCCTAAGCAAAGTTGGAAGCCCCATTTCATGAAAGTTACTCACAATACATTACCCTATTAAAAAGCTTCACGATAGACTAATCTTCTAATCTTAAATTTATTGCAGACTTTTTATCTTCCCCGTTCCTACCACGCTCCTCTTTAAGCTCATAACTTACTCTTTCCCCTTTCATTCCTTTCTTTTTATCCTCTCCTCGAAGTGCATCAGGTCTTATTCCTGAACGTTCTAATGTACTAACATGTACAAAAACGTCCTCACCTTTACCTTCTGGCTTGATGAAACCATAGCCTTTTTCAACATTAAACCATTTTATATTACCAAATTCCATATGGATAACTCCTAAACTACTAACTAATATTATTAATGTGATGAAAAACTTTGAAATTACGATTTAGAATGCTTTAAGCTTAGTTACTGCAACTAAACTTCTATACTCCATAGTCTATTCTTAACATTACATAGTAATAGTACACAATTATTGTACTTAATGCAACTAAAATTTTTAATCACTAAGTGAACCTGCTACTGTCATTTCGCTAACTTTAATCGTTGGTAAATTAAACTGCCCACAGAAAGTTAGGTCATTTGCAACAACTAAATTGCTAAACATATTTTTCAAATTGTCGGCAACAGTGATCTCGTGTATTGGATACGTTATTTTACCATTTTCTATAAAAAATCCGCATGCACCTTGACTATAATCGCCATTGATTAAATTAACACCAAAACCAAATAAATCAGTTACATATATTCCTTCTTTTACTTCCTCAATTAATTCCTTAAACGATCTATTACCATTTTTGAAATAGAAATTACTAGCTGAAGGAATAATTGCAGCATTACTTGCACGAGTTGCATTTGCGGTCGTTTCCAAGTTTAATTTCCTAGCCGAATATAGATCTAAAATCCAGTTTTGCAGTACTCCATTTTTTACAAATTCATTTCTTCTGCTCATTATTCCTTCCCCGTCAAACGGTCTTGATGTTATACCCCTTGGTAACAATGGGTCATCAATAATGCTAATCTCAGTATTAAAAATTTGAGTATTTAAACTATTTCTCAAAAAAGAGCTATTATTTACAATATTGCTACCATTTATGGCAGAAGCAAAGCTCTTTACTAGCTCTTTTGCTGCTCTTTTTTCAAAAACAACCGGAAATTTGCCTGTCCTGATTGTACATGAATCCAATTGATCTATTGCTCTTTTTGCTGCTTCTTTCCCTATTGACTCCGGTGTTTTTAAATCACTGAAGTTGCATGCTACATCGTAATCGTAGCCTATTTTCATTTCACTCTTTTCTCCAGCAACAACAGAAACCTGATTAACAAAAGTTGACTTACTAAATGAACCAACAAAACCAGAAACGGTTGATAATACTGTATTTACTGAAGTATGTGAAGATGAAGCTCCTTCGGAATTAATAATATTTTTATGTGCAAGAGCTGAATTTTCTGTAGCTTCAGTAATTTCTTTTAATTTATTAATTGTTACAACATTATTATCTGAGATATTTAAATCTGCAGAAGAGATATAATTACTGCCATCTACAGCAAAACTAATATAAGGATCTTCCTGGGCATTCTTTGCCATTTCCACCACTTGGCTCACTGCACTACTAAGATTATTCAAATCGTTTGTGGAAATATACGCAGCTTTGTTCTTACCTGCTATAGCTCTAATTCCGACAGTACAGTTTTTAGATTGTAATATTTGTTCAATTTTTGATAGACGCTGAGAAACCGAGGTCTTATTAGTTTCATATATTGTAACTTCTGCGTCTTGATTCTGCTTTTTTATTAGTTTAGTGATATCTGCTGCAATATTTAATATATTCATTTTTCATTCCTTGAGTTTCTATAAAGATTCTGCACCACCTATAACTTCAATCAAATCAGTTGTAATTGCTGCTTGACGAGAACGATTATAAAGTAATGCTAGTTTATTTAGCATTTCTTTTGTATTTCTGTTTGCTGATTCCATAGCAACCATCCTAGCACTATTTTCACTTGCTGCACTTTCAAGTAAAGCAGAATAAAGAGCAGCTGTAACATAATCTTGAGTCAAAGATTTTAAAATAAACTCAATATTTTGTGGTTCATACTCATAGCTGTAATCTGTTAGAGGACTAACTACAGAATTATCAATTAATAATGAGTCTTTACTCCATGGTTTTATTGTTTCTAATATTGGCTTTTGCATGAAGGTATTATAGAATTTATTGTAAAAAACCTTAACTTTATTGTATTTACTTAGATCTATATCACTAACCAAGGCTTCCACACGCTTTAGTGTGATTCCCTTACTATTTTCAACCTTCAAGATATTTTTAGAATTAAATCTATTTTTGCCTGTCTCAAAAGCTTTCTTACCAAAAAAAACAATGTCTACTTTCTTATCATTTGCAATTAATTTGTTTATATGCTCCTGACTGAATTTAACAACAGAGGAGTTGAAGCTGCCACATAAACCACGATCAGATGCAATAATAAATACTAGGAAAGAATCTTCATTATTGATATTTAGAATTCTTGCTAGTAACTCTTGATCCGCTGATAGCGCTAGTGAAGAAATAATGCTATGCAGCTTAGATATATGCAATTTTGAATTTGATAATTTCTTTTGGCTTTGTAATAATTTTGCTGCAGAAACCATTTGCATTATTTTCGTGATTTTCTGCACAGACTTAATATTTTTAATTCTTAAGGATAATTCCTTTAAGCTCTTCATTTTATATATAATTCTAATTTATTAAAATATATAACTGATAATGTCTAAAAACAAGTTTTTTTGACATTGGAGTCAAACCTAACTAAGAAACTCACAGATTTACTGTTTTGAGATAAAGATTATATTAAAGCAATCTCGATGTAAAAGTATCACACCTTATGGAGTCTTATAATATAAGGTAAATACAATTAAGACTATTGCAACTTGAGCACTTATAATCCCATTGCTTTAGCTCTTTATTACAATCAACACATTTCCAATCTGGATCAGGCACAGCTTCTGAGTCCATCTTATTTAGCCAGTAAATTGCTTGATCATACTCTTGTAGCATAATCTTGAGCTGTACCATCACAAGGTAGATTGATATGTAATTAGCTTTTTTCATAGCAATATCTAAATGCTGACTTGCAAGATCATATTTCCCTAAGCTAATTGAAGACAAAGCAAGCAAGCAATAACTAAAATAATAATCAGGGCGTAAGTTATATAGTCTTTCAGCGCCTTTATTATTTAACTTGATATACATTCTAGCTGATTGAGGAGTAGGATTTACTCTATACTCTTCCTCTAATACTGTAGAAGCTTTTCTGATTTTTTCAAGCTTGATATATAATTCTGCCTTTAAATAATTGATGGGCTGAAAAGTTGCATAATAACTTTGTGCTTTAGCTAAATAATCTATAGCTTTGTAAAAACTTCCTTTACTTTCGTATTGCTTTGCTAAAGCGCAATAAAAAACCGCTAACATCTTTTTACGATCAAAGGGAAGAAAAATATTGAATTTGATAGCTTCCTTTAACTTTGAAATTGCATTTATCCAATCTTCTTGCAATATACAATGCTCTATTTGAAAGGGAATAGACAAAATTTTATCATTAATTGAACTAGAGCAATATTCTATAAATTTTTGAAAGACTAACCTTTCTTGCTTTAGGTAAATAATCAGTTTATTGATCAGAAGTAGAGCTAAGTTGCGATTTTTACTTGCAATACTCGTTAAATTATGGCTGAAAAAGCTGTAATTTCCCGTTTTACCTGAATTAAAGAGCTTTACTAAAGATAATTTATCACTTTCTTCATTTAGATTTTTAATTAGCTTATTGGTGTTCTCTATATTACCTAAGTCTAAGCTAAAGAAAGCTTCAAAGAGAAGCAATTCTTCCCTACTTCTTCTTCTATTTTTTATGTTAGCAAATGTTGATGAAATAGAAGAACAAAAACGTGCAACTGCAATCAATAAAAATAATAAGACTACGCAAGCAAGAATAACGAAATATAGATCAATACTTATAGTGTAATTGCCTAATTCCAATTTTATTACTTCACCACTTACCTTGATCCATATGCCAAATAAAAAAGAAAAAGCAAAAATTATAAAATAAATCATGAGATGTATTGTAATAAGTGACGATATATTATTGAAGTATTCTTGAAAGCTACAATAAAATCATTCAATTTATTAAGCCATGGTTTGAATTCTGGGTATGTTAAGTCACTTATTGCGGTGGCTATGCTCTGCCAATCATTATCGCTTATTAATTCTTCAATTTCCGCAAGCTTTAACCTGAGTGGATCACTACGATCATCTATCTTTATCCAATTTGAAATGATTTTTTTAAACAAGTTACTTTTATTGTAGTTAATAACAGTCATGTTCTTCTCAAAAGACAATTTCAACCCGCGTAAAGTATCTACCTCTTTCAAATTTTCCAATTCATTTACTGCATTTTCTATTTCTGGATCGTCAAGCTCTGATATCAAAGGCTTTATTGAATTTATATGATTATCAAACTTGGCTCCTCGCAATAACGAATTCTTCATCTTAATCACAAGTAGCAGCAACTTTGCGAGGTTCTTATGCCTTAAACTACCATCACCCTGCTCACATTGAGTGTGAAGATTTCTCTTTAAGTCAAATATCCTTTTTTCTACCCTAGATTGATTAATTTCAAGCAACATTCTAAGTTCATCTATCTTTTCCGTTAAAACACTTATACTGTCTTCACTTTCTTGCTGATTTATTTTAAAAAATATTATGTTATTTATTGTAATATAGCTGGCAAATAACAATACAATTAAGAACCAACCTATGCATTTTTTTCGAGTATCATTCATAACGTAATATCTCCGCTGGGTCTTGTGCAGCTGCCTGCAATGCAGGAGGAATTGTTGCTAAAAATGACAAGAACAATGCAAGTGCAGAAATGTTCACTACATCTTGAGAAACTAATATCACTGGCAAACTTGAAAAAAAGTATATCATAGGATCAAATAGCTTGATGTTGGTAATGTTTTCTAAAAACACTCTAATATTTTCAATATTGAGAGAAAAAACAACCCCTATAATAGAGCCAAGACAAGTTCCTGTAAAACCAATGAGCAATCCACAAGCACAAAATATGCGCATAATGCTTCCGCTTGTTGCACCAAATGTACGCATAATTGCAATTGCAGATTTCTTTTCTTGCACTATCATCATCAAACTTGAAACAATATTGAATGCTGCTACAACTATAATTAAAGTGAGAATTAAAAACATCACATTTCTTTCAGTCTTTAAAGCATTAACATAATGGCTTTGCTGAGATTGCCAACTTTCAGCTCTCATTCCTGTTTCTTTTGCTATAACGTTTGCTAGCTTATTAGCCATAGCAATATCATCTACAAACACTTCTATACTTCTCACATTATCTTTATAATTAAAAAAAGCTTGAGCTGACTTTATGGGCATATACACCAAAGTATTATCATACTCAAACATACCCATATCAAATATTGCTACAACTTTATATTCTTTCATTTTTGGTATTTCACCAGACAATGCGTCAAATCCTTCAGGTGATATAAGCATAATGTTATCACCATAATCAATATTCAAAGCTTCTGCTAATCTTGCCCCTATTATGATACCTTCATCGAATTTTTCCACGTTACCCATAATTACATTATTCTTAACGGTAGTATTATTAAGTAAGTCTTTAGTTGACACACCACGGACTACGCTACCCACAATTCCACCATTTGCTGCAACGATCACTTGATCATTGGTCATAGAAGTAGCTTTTAATACACCTGGGATTTTCTCAATAGATTTTAACACTACGTGGTAATCTGAATTTATGCTTCTATCAAAGTAAACATTAATATGGCCATTAATGCCAAGTACAGAGTCGAGCAGCTTTGCTCTGAACCCATTCATTACAGACATTACTACTATTAGCGTTGCAACTCCAAGAGCAATACCAATAATAGAAAACAAGGCCATTATAGAGCAAAATCTAGAATTCTTTGCTCGCAAATAGCGAATAGCCATAGTAAATTCAAAGGCAATAGACATTATACTAAGATTTAAATATCATACTTTTTATGCTTCATATAACTGTAATTTTTCCTTTACCTCAAATTAGGTTGTCTAAATTTAGCAAGCTTATAGAATATATTCAATATTCTATATTAAGACCTTCCATATATATCGTCCAATCTTACTATATCATTATCAGATAAAAACTTTCCTACCTGAAACTCAACTATCTCAAGAGGAAATCTTGTACTTTTATTCTCAATTTTATGAAACACCTTCCTTGGAATCTCTATTACATGATTTTTCGTTATAGCATATGTTTTGTCATCTAAACTAACATATCCAACTCCTGATAGTATTATATGGTACTCATCTCTATAGTGGTGAAATTGCTTAGAAGTGCAGCTTAGTGGATTTATAAAAAGATATTTTATAAGAAAATCCTTGCCCATTAAAACTACACTATAAAATCCCCATGGCTTAATCTCTTTCCTTATTGGCTTTACTTCCTTAACTTTATTAATGAACAACATTAGGCTCTTACTTGGCTGTTTATAAACTCTACCTAGTAAATTTTTTGCATCATTTTCTGTCATCAAAACTGGCTCTCTTCCGTTGGTTACAGCTTGAAACGACTCAAAATTCTTATTAAATCTCTTACTTAACTCTAAAACTGAACCCCAAGTGCCAACATCCATCCAATCGAAATTGGCTTCTATCATTACAATATTTTCTGCTTTTTCTATCACTAGGTGATCAATAGATGTATCACCCATTCCTGCACAATTTTGCTGTTCTAAATACAGAAATCTCTCTCGTGGTACAAAATGCTTCATACTTTTACAACATAAATTATAGAGAGTCGGAGCAATTTTTTTTATCTCATATATAGCGTTTTGCTCTAAACACAAATATTCCAGAGTTCCAATAATGATCGTTACTTACCTTACGCTCGGGTTTTTCTGTAAAATCTTTTACTATATGACATTTTTCTTTCTGACCATATACTGCATTTATATAGCCGTATTCAGAATTGAATTCATGAGGCTTTACCCCAAAAGTGACTATAGAGTCAGTTTCAGAGGCTAGCTTAGACGCTTTCTCAATAGAAACATAAAAACTATTCAAATCACCTATAAAATGGTCTGAAGGAAGAACTAAGATTGTCTCGTTCCTATCGCAGAGAAGCACAGCAATTAGTATTGCTGCCGCTGTCCCAATTTTAACTGGTTCAAAAACTACTTTACATTCCTGTAATGCATGTAATTCCTGCATCAATAATGACTCATATTGTATATTTGTGGTAATGATGGGTGGCATATAATCGCTTTTTAGCCTCAACAAAGTGTTGTGAAACATAGTATTCTGACTAAATATTTTCTGAAATTGCTTTGGCTTAGATAGAAGCCAAAGTCTGCTGCCACTACCACCACACAGTATTACAGGGCGCATTTAATTAAGATATTAACTATTTGATTAATATCTTATACTAACGGCAAAATGCATGCAAGTTTTTATTGTGAGATGATTAAAGTAAAAAGTAATTTAAAGTGATGGTTGACTACGAGCATTATGGAATCCCTACATTTCGTGATGAGTCTTGTCTTCTTTCTATCTCTCTATCAATATGAGGAATGCTGCTTTTTTGATTAACGGCTGCAGCTATTTTTTTATCAGTTTTGTTTTGCGGCTTCTCCTTTAAGCTTTCTCCAACACCTGGTTCTCTGGATTTATCTATACTTTCACTACTTTTATTCAGCGCCTTTTCCAAGTCTCTTTCAATACCTGGACTTCTAGCATCAAGCTCATCCCATGTACCCACTATACTGAGTGGCTTATGATCCTTCTGCTCCGGCTTTAGCCCTTCTTCACCTTTAATAATATTAAAGTCACTTTTTGCCTCTTTCCAACATTCTTTCAATTGGTGTTTCAACATAGTAAGATAAGCATCACCATACTTTTTCTCATTTTCTACAAATAATAAAATTGGAACCTTAAGTATTGTAGCTCCCATATTTACTAAATTTTTTACTACCACTGCAGGAGTGAAAAAAAGATAACCAAAAGATTTTGCAACTCGATTTTTTCTAGCTATCAAATTCTCTCCTAATTTCATAGGAATAAAAGTCAGCATTCTAGCACAAATCTTAGCTAAACCCGCAACAAAAACAATAGGAACAGATATCAGACTTTTATCTAGCTCTAGACTACCATTTTGATCTCTAATTTCTGAAAAATTAGTGCTTAATTTTTTATAATTACTAGTGTATAGTAATTCTCCATTTCTTCCCTTTTCATCAACAAATCCCTGAACTTTACCCTCTCCATTTTTTACCTTTTTCATTAGCACAGAAGAGTGAGTTAATTTAAACGGATATTTAGGATCATTAGTTTTTTTAGCTTCAAAAATTGGAATATGTTTTTCAAGATCGATTTTTGAAAACTCAAATGGTTTATAGTAGCCATCATAATGCTTAACATCCTTGTTTTTTTCCCGATTAACTAAAAAGTCAATAGTAAAATAAGACCTATCGTCCGTTTCCTTGACAAAAGTTAATTCAAAACTTGACCGCTTTCGATCTCTCTCGCCATATGAAAGTTTATATATAGTCTCACCATCACTATTCTTACTTTCTATAACTTTCCCAGATTCTACAATCTGATCGTAATTCTTTGGATATTTGCATTTTCTTCCATCTGTATAGGTCATTACCTTTCTAAGATCCTTGACATAAACTTGAGATTCAGATGAAGCAAATAAACCTTTTGCTTTAAGTGTAAAATCTGTTACTGCTTTTTTTAACACTCCGAACATGTTGTCAAACCAAAATCGCTATAGTTCAATAATAAAATTAGTAAACTAATAATATATTAACACAAAACTAACAATTTTACAAGAAAATATGCCTATAAAAGAAAAAAGTCGTAAAAGCAAGGACTATATAAGTAATGCTTGATAAGTATTTTATGCATGTAATTGTAAAAATCCTTAGAGGTACGCTGTCTATATAATCTTCACACACTACCTGCATTCCAAGAACTGCATGCCAAAAAATGCAAAACACCAGTATAACAAAAAACAAAAGCTCTAGTGGATGATTAATAGCCTGAAATAATTTTTCATTAAAAGATAGAGGGCCATCAACATAAAATGTGCAAGAAAATGAGTAAATAAACCAAGGAAATAAAAATAACAAAATCACCGCAGAAACACGCTGGATCCACCAATGATGTACTGAATTTACAGATTGACTCATATAAATATAAATAAAAAAGCCATAGTAGAAAGAAATAGCATTATTGTTAGTAACATAGCACTTTTTAAAACACTAGCAATTTCTAAATTAAGCCCAGCATCCCACAATAAATGACGAATACCATTAAGAAAATGATACATAAAGCTTACAAAGCACAAGATATAAGCTAATTTAGCAACAGGAGTGAACAATAATGCATTTAAGCACCTTACTATAATTAACTTAGGGGAGTAAACATATAATATAAAATACCAAGAAAGTATGATTAATAAAAGAAATAGCAAGATACCAGTCAATCTATGCATAATAGAAAAAAAACTAGTAACTTGTACTTTATATATTTGTAAATGTGGGGAAAGAGGCCTATTACTCATAAAATTTCGTTATCGAGAAATTAAAAAATAAAGTAGAAGTAAAGACAGCAGTATAGTACATAATGACACTATTATTTGAAATGGTGAATTACGTACAAAGCCTAAGGAGGTAATCCAGCTGCAGATTCCCCTACTGCTACCTTGTTACGACTTCACCCCAGTCACTGATCCCACTTTAAATAACTCCTTCCTTGCGGTTAGGCCATTAGCTTCGAGTGAAACCAATTCCCATGGCGTGACGGGCAGTGTGTACAAGACCCGAGAACGTATTCACCGTGGCATGCTGATCCACGATTACTAGCGATTCCAACTTCATGTACTCGAGTTGCAGAGTACAATCCGAACTGAGATGTCTTTTAGGGATTAGCTTAGGCTTGCGCACCTTGCAACCCATTGTAGACACCATTGTAGCACGTGTGTAGCCCACTCCATAAAGGCCATGATGACTTGACATCATCCCCACCTTCCTCCAGCTTATCACTGGCAGTTTCCTTAAAGTACTCAGCATTACCTGATGGCAACTAAGGATGAGGGTTGCGCTCGTTGCGGGACTTAACCCAACATCTCACGACACGAGCTGACGACAGCCATGCAACACTTGTGTAAAATCCGGCCGAACCGACCCTATCCCTTCGAATAGGTATGATTTCCATGTCAAGAAGTGGTAAGGTTTTTCGCGTTGCATCGAATTAAACCACATGCTCCACCGCTTGTGCGGGTCCCCGTCAATTCCTTTGAGTTTTAATCTTGCGACCGTAGTCCCCAGGCGGAATGTTTAACGCGTTAGCTGTAATACAGAAAGTAAACTTCCCATATTTAACATTCATCGTTTACAGCGTGGACTACCAGGGTATCTAATCCTGTTTGCTCCCCACGCCTTCGCGCTTCAGCGTCAGATTTGAACCAGATAGACGCCTTCGCCACTGGTGTTCCTCCTAATATTTACGAATTTTACCTCTACATCAGGAATTCCTCTATCCTCTTTCAATCTCTAGGTTAATAGTTTTAAAAGCAATTCCAAGGTTAAGCCTCGGGATTTCACTTTTAACTTATTAACCAGCCTACGCGCCCTTTACGCCCAATAATTCCGAATAACGCTAGCCCTCTCCGTATTACCGCGGCTGCTGGCACGGAGTTAGCCAGGACTTCTTCTGTGAGTACCGTCATTATCTTCCTCACTAAAAGAGCTTTACAACCCAAAGGCCTTCTTCACTCATGCGGCATGGCTGGATCAGGCTTTCGCCCATTGTCCAATATTCCCCACTGCTGCCTCCCGTAGGAGTCTGGACCGTATCTCAGTTCCAGTGTGGCTGATCATCCTCTCAGATCAGCTATAGATCATTGCCTTGGTAGGCTATTACTCCACCAACTAGCTAATCTAATATAGGCTCATCTAATAGCAATAAATTTTTCCCCCGTAGGACGTATACGGTGTTAGTTGCCGTTTCCAACAATTATTCCGTACTACTAGGTAGATTCCTATACATTACTCACCCGTCTGCCACTAAGTTATACCATAGCAAGCTACAATATAACTCCGTTCGACTTGCATGTGTTAGGCCTGCCGCCAGCGTTCATTCTGAGCCAGGATCAAACTCTCAAATTTAGACTTCAACCTATAAAAGGTTGAGGGTACATCGGATAAATCCGACAAAAAATAATTTAGCTTAATACTGCTGTCTTTATTTCTACTTTAGAAATATTTTAATCTCCAACTATTCAAACAACTCTAAGAATATTATTATGTGATATAATCACTATGTCAATATGTTTTTGCAAATCAAAAGCATTAATGTATAAATATATAACTATTTGGAATATTACCATGAAAAAATACATCTTTCTGCTTGCACTCGCGCCAATGTTAGTTGGCATCACATTATACTTATTGCGTAACATTGATAACACAAAACAATCTATAACTGCAGGTGACAAGTTTTACGAAGTATTATTCTTAAAAAAAGATAATAAGTCACTGCTAGAAGAAATAGATTCAAATTGGGAATATTTAGCAAATTTTGAACGCGCATTCAATCATATCTCAGATTCAATGCCAACAGACACGGCATCTATTATTTATAATGATTTGGCAGACGATAAAGATGCTCCTGATGTTTTGCGTGAGTTAGCACAATACTTAGAAGTAATGAGCTTACTTCACTCCAGCGATGAAAAAACAAATAGAGATAAAATTAGTAATTTAGAATCAAATGCAGTGTACCCTTATTCAAGCCAAGAAGCTATCGCTATAGTAAAGATACACAGTAACGACATTAAAGGTGCAATTGAAATATTGCATTCATTATTAAATGATAGAGAATGTCCGACTCTAATCAAGGCCAATGCACAAGAATTACTTCGGATATACGAAAACTAAAAAACTTGCTTGCATAACAATTTGGCAGCGCATCTGATGAAATAAAGAACTTTACTTGACAAACCTACCTATTTTATTATGGCACTAAAAGTATTTATGACTCAAAATTTGTTTTTGACTGTAGGATCAATCACAAAATCCAGTAAAAACTTAGGTGTTTATTGGTAAATTACGTAAAATTATAGCGGTTTTTTAAATTTTTTCTATACTCAGCCAAGTCGCGCTTGTTAGAACATTATTACAGCACCACTTACAGTAATATAGAGTCAAAATTTCACTACTCAGAGGTTCCTTTTACCTTTTTATTTAGTAAGACTTCTCTATATTTATAGTTAATATATCAAAGAATAAACTTCACTAGCAGAATGTCATTCTAGCACTAAAATGACAAAAAGAGGATAAAATCGCAATAGCTATTGTATCAAGCACCGTTGTATTTTCTCTATATTTTAGATTACTTTGTTTACCCCCCTCCCTTTACCATTCAGCTACGCAGATAGTTACTATAAACCGTAAAGATGTTTAAAAGAAATCTAATTTTTTATCAACTCATACATTTCATTACCAACTTCACAATAAGGTTCTGCAGTTGGATAAAAATAATCAAAAAAGAAATAATCCTTTAGTATTTCTGTGCTGCATCCAGAATTATAGTAAGTATCAAGCCTTCCTTTAAATATCAACAAGAGTATCTTCATACTTTTTCCAAATCACCCTACCCCAAACTGGTCTACGATGTTTGATAGGTATGCATCTCGATCATTTAACCCTTTGCTCTTATATTTAACAAGCATACTTTTCATTTTAGAGTTAAGATCGAATGCTTTTATTTCAAGATCTGCACCTTTCTTCATATAATCTAAATCATTAGCTAATTTTGTATTGAAACTCTGTGTAAGCTTTGCAGCCAGCTCTCTTGCTTTTCGTCTTTATTAAAGCTAGTATCAAACCAACCTCAGTCACATTTGCAACAATCACATGCTTTACACCATATTAATTTAGAACCAAATGCATTACATATTTCACTAACCGCTTTATTTCAATACTTTTTCTGCTTTAACATTGTTATAAGCAGTGGCACCCATAATATTATTTCCTCGATTATAATGAAAAATAAAATCTCCTTTACCTACGTCTGGATGATGTTTAATTACTGCGTTTAGCTGATTAACTAAACGAAATTTATTGAGGAAATAAGAAAAAATAGGGTTAAGAATTTCAGATGCTGTTGCATATAAAATCGCATAGTTATGATCTTGCTGTTCATAGTATCGATCAAAAAATGAGCATCTCCATGATGACTCAAATTCTTCTAAACCTAAATACTTTGCTACATATTCAACAACAGTAAGGCCATTGCTAAAAATCCTCCTTAATAAAAAGGGGCATTAAGTTTCACGTTTCTTACAAAGGATAAGTTATTAAAATTTCAATAATTACACCATTATCAGATAAACTATCACCCAGAACACAAAAATTTTTACACTTTGAATTAGAGTTATTATTTTTATTTGCCATAACATTCAATATCTAATCATACTGCTCTATAAAGCCTATAAAAAAAGAAAAATAGGGTAAAATTATAGAACTTTGGCTGAATTTTACCTATTTTTTGAGCAGCCCTTCTGCCTTAAAAGAAACCTCTAAGTTTTTTAGCACGGCTTGGATGTTTCAACTTACGTAGTGCTTTTGCCTCTATTTGCCTAATTCTTTCACGTGTAACATTAAAAATTTTTCCTACTTCTTCTAAGGTATGCTCCTTTCCATCTTTACCAAGGCCAAAGCGCATCCTTAAAATTCTTTCTTCTTTTGGTGTTAAAGTTGCAAGAACATTGGTCGTAATGCCACGCAAGTCGGCAAGTATTGCAGCATCCTCTGGTTTAGAAACTCGCTTATCTTCTATACAATCACCGAAGGTACTACTATCATCCTTTCCTGTTGGAGCTTCAAGACTTACCGGATCTCTTGCTATCTTCATAACTTTGCGTATTCTTTCTAGCGGCATCGCCAATTCTATACTCAATTCCTCTAATGTAGGCTCTCTACCCATTTCATGAGTCATCTTTCTTAATGCTTTGTTGATTTTACTGATAATTTCCACCATATGTACTGGTATTCTAACTACTTTAGACTGTTCAGGTATTGCCCTAGTGATTGATTGTTTTACCCACCAAGTACCATAAGTCGAAAATTTATACCCACGTTTGTAATCAAACTTATCCACAGCCTTCATAAGACCAATATTACCTTCTTGTATCAAATCAAGCAGATCAAGTCCTCTTTTTGAATACTTTTTAGCAATCGAAACCACCAGCCTTAAATTAGCCTTAATCATTTCTTGCTTTGCTTGAGAGACTTCTTGTTCATGTTTCTGTATTCTCTTGATTACCTTCTTAAACTCCTGAACTTTATCTCCTTGTACATAACTCTTAATATTGCTTAAGGCACTAGCTATATACTCATAGCTATCGTTTATAAACCTTAAGAATTTATTTTTTAATTCACCTGTAAAAAGAGATTGATTTTCATTAATCTTGAGAAAACTTATTTCACTCAACTCGTGCTCTAAAAGCACATCATCATAAACATTATACAAACTTTCTCTATCAATACCGTACTTTCTAGCTTCAGTAATAAGATTAGCTTCTTCAAACGTGATTAGTCTACTTATTTCGTAAAGTTTTTGTGTAATTCTGGTAATAGCAGCATCACTAAACTGAATTTGTAATGCTACAGACCATATTTGATTATATAAATTTTCTAGCTCATTAGAGAAATCTTTAGAATTTTTTTTCAATACCAATGCTTCATTTGTTAAAGCAATGATCTCATCCAATGCCGTGATAACCTTTGGCAATAAATCACTTTCCATTTCAAGAACAGAAATATTTAAGTTAGCTGAACTTATGTCTTCACTCTCATTTCCCTTTTCATCATTACCTTTTTCCTCATCATTAACACAATCTCTAACATCTTCAACTTCACTTTCTTCTTTGTCTACCATATTAAAATCAGAGTTATAAATTGCATCCAGATTTATAATTTCTCTCAGTAAAAAAGTTCCACCACTTAAATCATCACGCCATGTTTTGATTATTTTGAATGCCACTGATGTTTCAATTATTGCACGTAACATGTTATGCTTTTCAGATTCAATTTTTTTTGCTATCTTAATTTCATCTGCTCGTGACAAAAGCTTTACAGAGCTCATATCCTGTAAATAAATCCTTACTGGATCATCATTTTGCACTAAAGTTGTAGTAGTATTCAACGATGTCTCATCATCAAGCTTATTACCATCATCATTAGAAGGAGCTTCTTCCTCATCTTCACTACTTTCGAGTATGTTAATTCCAGAGTCTTGCAATAAAGCTATAGTATCATCTATAAAATCAGTTGAAAAATTTTCATCTGATAACTTATCATTTATATCATCAAAAGTGATAAAACCGCCCTTTCTTATACTTTTGGTTACAAGATCTTTGATGATCTTTTTCCTATCTTCCGTACCATTAATAGTTGACATCATTACCTTTACAGTTTATAATTTTATTTCTTATTTATCAAATAAACTTACAATTAGCAAGCTTATAGTTTTATTCTTAATTTATAGTTACTTGCTACTTCATATAGTTTAAGATACTATCAATTTATTCACACTCTTTATTAATCAACTAATCTCTCTATTCTTACTACTATGGACAATCCAACTGAAAATGTTGCAATTCCAACCACTATAGCAGTAAGCATTAAGACGTGAGGTATAGGATTGGTATATAAGTGAAAATTTGAAGTCAATATAGGAGGTAAAGAACTTTTTACATACCCTAAAGATATGTAAAACAACAAAACAGATGCTTGTAAGACACTTAATCCCATCATTTTTTTGATTAAGTTTTTATCATTTACAATGATATAGAAACCTAGCACCATTAATATAGTAATGCCTACATAATTATATAGAGTCATTGTTTTTTCTTGCGAGCAAAATTTATATATATGATTAACATGGAAGAAGAAACGGTAAGCAATACACCCAGCTCCACTAAGAAAATACCCAATTTTTGACCTGTTCTACTATCAGCTGACAATATACTATAGGATAAAAAATTTTGGCCAAATAAAACTGTTATAATACCAGCTCCTCCATAGGTTAAAATACCTAGTACGTTAGTAAATTTGATAATAGAGTAAGGTATTGCTTTTAAAGTTGTAGGTATATCAAATAACATAGAATATAATATTATCCCAGAAGCAATAATTATTCCCGCCTGAAAACCTCCACCTGGAGTATAGTCACCATGAAACTGTATATATAAACCAAACAAAATGATAAAAGGTATCATCAAAAATGTTACTGCACTTAATACCGGATCTTTAATCACTTTCTTTCTCTTCTAATATTAACATTATACAAAGTGCAGCAGTAAAAACTACTATAGTTTCTCCAAATGTGTCATAGCCACGAAAGCTTGCTAAAACAGCTGTCACTATATTAGGAATACCAATAGCTTTTTCAGTACTTTCTACATAATAAGGAGCAACGTGCAAGTGAACTGGAGCATTATGACTGCCAAAATCTGGTAATTGAATCATAAAGTATGATAAACATGCAGTCAAAAATAACATAAAAAAAAGTGTTGTGGGGCTATGAGATAAATTTGCTTTGTAATTCTTTACCAAAGAGAGTGCTGCAAACGTAAAGACTGTGCTCAATCCTGCACCAACAGAAGCTTCAGTAATTGCAACATCTGGCGCATTCATAATCAAGTACATAAGTGCAATAAGTGCACTAAATACACACATTAGAACAGCACTTACAACCAAATGTTTCGAAAGAACTATAAAAACTGTAACCGTGAGTAACAGCAAAAGTAATATTAGATTCAGTGTTTCTAGCATCTTAACCTTCTTTAATAGTCTTTACTTTTATAATAAGTACGCGCTAAAATATAACTGTTAGTTGAATTGGCTATCCATATTATAAAAATTAATAATATAACTTTAATAGTATTGATTGAAAATTCATTTTGCCAAGCAAAACCAATCAACAACAACATTGCGCCACTAGAATCTGCAATACCTGCAGCATGTAGTCTAGTATAGAAATCAGGAAATACTACTACTCCTACGCTTGAAATGACTATTAAACAAACACCTAAAAATATGAGAATGGATGCTACCATAAATTATCAAAACAACATTAATCTCATTAGCGCTATAGTTGATATAAAGCTAATGCTAGCATATAGTAATGCTATATCAATTAAAAAAAAATCATTCAGAACAATCGATATTGCTGTTATGAGTAAAACTAATTGTGTTGATAAATTATTGAATGCTAAAATCTTATTGTAAACATCACTTGACCTAAATACTATACAACATAACATTACACTCATACAGAACAAAAGCACATAGATAGCAATACTAATCATTTATAAACTATTATAACCTCTGCAGATTTCTAAATCGGTACTTCTTCACCACTATCTTGATCATCTATTTCATCATCATGGCTTTCTTGACTTACATCCAGACTTGTGTTAAGTTGATGATCAGAAAAATTTAACAAATTTGCTAGCTTACTTGGACTATTAATATAAGTATTATCTGTGTTTCCTTTCATGTGCTCCTTGCACCTTTTGACCAAAAGGTTAAACAACTCATGAGTATTCACCTTCTTTTCCGCTATTTCATATAAAGAAACTATCGTATCCTTATGATCTTTAAACTTAACCATTTCAACGGGATCGCTTGCCCCTGTACTCAAATCATGCGTTCTTTGACTTGCTAGCAGAACCAATTTAAAACGGTTGTGTACCTGTTCTACACACTTTTCTACAATAGACTCAACCATAAAATACTACCTTGATAAGCTTTATACTATATCACAAAAAATAAGATGTCAACTTCAGATCTATTGAGATCCAATTCTACATTCTACTTTTTCTTCTTTAGCTTTTACTGATTGATTTTCTGTTATTGTAATTGTTATTTCATGATCAAGCTTTTTCAAAAAACCTAACAGTCTCTCTAAAGAAAAACCACTTATCTTACCACTTTTAATTTGTGACACCTTTGGTTGATCAATACCAAGTTTCTCAGCCGCACAAGCTTGAGTCCAAGTATTTTTTCCTATAATTTTACTTATTATGCCAAGCAATTTTTTTTTTATTGCTTCACTATCCAGATTGTTTAATGATATTGTTTCCATAATTTTTACTCTCACATACCAACTAGCTTTATTAAATATTATATCATAATATTTAATATACCAATATATTAATAGTATATAACTTGTCAATAATTATCTGATACTCAAAGTTTTAAATTGACTATAATTTTTATCAAAATACTAGTAATTTCAAACTATTATTTTGTAAAAAACTTACTATTAAAGAGAATAAGTTGAAATTGCAAAGTTTAAAATACAGAAATAATCATTTTACAAACTCGTTTTAGAGACTGTACATGATCTCAAGAAAGGAATAAAGCCGGAGATAGAGTATGTAAATTATGAAAACAGAGCAAGATGAGTAGGAGAAAAACTGAGTAGAGTTCTGTAGAAAGAAACAAAATCAAGAATATTGTAAGTTGAAAATGTGATATAAAAGAGGATAAGATAGCCCTACTCACTATAGGAATAGGACTATCATGGGCGTGTGCGACCGGAAGAATATTGGTACTACAACCGTTTAAATCAAGGTACACTAGCCCATCTCTCGATACGTTTGAATAGTTGCTTGGGACATATATATGCACCCGTTTACAATCTTAAATTAACTAAAACTATCGAGGTTTGTTATGGTTACATCTTATCAAAATTTTATTGGCATTGATATCGGAAAATTTAAAAATGTCGTTGCAATTCACAAACAGAAGAACGCTGTCAAATTTGACAATGATTCTGATGTTTGGCAACAATTATTTCAAAAGTTTTCAGATATTCTACCTAATTCTTTAGTAACTTTGGAAAACACAGGAAAATATGAGCTTGGTTTGTCACATTTTCTTATTGACAAGAATATTGCAGTACATCGAGCTAATACTCGTAAAGTAAAAAGCTTTATCTTGTCTCACGGAACTGTAGCAAAGTCTGATAAATCAGATGCGAGGGCTCTTGCTCAATATGGATTTGAACGCCATAGAACTCTCTCTCTATTTGTACCTACAATCAAAAGAACAATCAACCCTGGTTGCACTTTGTCAACGTCGTGATGACATTACGCAAATGAGAGCTCAGGAAAAGTGTAGACTGGAAGCTCCTGAAAATGACCATATAAAGGAAAGTTGCCAGAAGACCATTGAATTTTTCAATAATCAAATAAACGAACTCAATGACACTATACAAAAAATTATTGATGAAAGCCATGAGCTACAACAACGTCAAAAAATCCTTAAAACAGTTCCTGGAATAGGCAAAAAGTTATCACAAGATTTTTTGTGTTTAATGCCAGAGCTTGGCTACTTAAGTAGAAAAGAAGTAGCAAGTCTTGCCGGAGTAGCACCTCATCCTAGGGAAAGTGGTAAAACTGTTGGTTACCGAAGGATTATAGGAGGTAGAAGTAATGTTCGTTCAAAGCTCTTTACATCTGCCATGTCTGCTGCAAGGTCCAAATCTGCACTTGGCACCTTTTATTCTAAGCTTGTTGAAAGTGGTAAGAAGAAGATGGTAGCTATAACAGCTCTAATGCGTAAAATTATAGTAATTGCTAATGCAAGGCTTAAAGAGGCAATTAATTTGAATGTTTAAAATTTACATAGCAGTAATTGAAATGAATATTGTGCGTCCACACAAACTTAAAGTGCTTGTTCACATATTCATTGGCTTAAGCAGGCAATAGCTGTTTGATATAGAATTCTGTTTCTATGACAAACGGGTTTTTATTATCTATATGGTTGGGTAAAGTTGCAAAATTATACAAATGAAAAATTAAAAAAAACATAGTTGATTTAGGATGTATTTTACATAGTGTTACAGGTCCTAAAAAGTGGCTTCAGTGAATCAACAATGTTTTCAAAATGGCAAGATTATTTTAATAAATGAAGTAAAAAACATAGCGGAAGTAAAGAAAGTGTTTTGAAACATATATAAAAAAGTAGTTGCAAAGAAACAAATAAAAGGATTTAACTGTAGAGATCTTTGCCCTATTGTCAAAAGGTAAGTCTCTAATACTCTTATAGATATGAATAGACCCTTAATATCCGAAATTTATACCTCTATATTTTAATATAGGGATTCATTTCAATTTTTAAAGTTTCTATTTAATGAGAATGCTATATCATATTCGTAATTTAATTTAAATATCTGTTGCTTCTGAAATACTATTTGGTTAGTAAATAAAATCATGTCTAATACAGAAAAAATGAAAAAGGATATTGCTGTAATTATGGGAAGCGAGTCGGATTATGGCACTATGGTGCATGCTATTAACCTATTAAAAGAATTGGAAATTTCACATGATGTATTTATAATATCCGCACACAGAACACCAGAGAGACTCTTTAATTTTACTAAGTCTGCTCAAGAAAAAGGCTTTAAGGTTATTATAGCTGGTGCAGGAGGAGCGGCTCATTTACCTGGTATGACTGCATCGCTTACTTATTTACCTGTTATCGGTATTCCTGTGCATAGCAAACAATTAAATGGGCTAGATAGTCTATTATCTATAGTGCAGATGCCAAAAGGTGTTCCAGTTGCAACAATGTCTATAGGAGAGAGTGGAGCATGCAATGCCGCTATTACTGCTGCATCTATATTGTCGATTTCTAATAGTGAAATTGCAGATAGATTAAAAAAATGGAGAGAGGAGCAAACTCAAGCAGTAAAAGAAAAACCAACATTATAATGGCAATAGTTCTTTTAGATACAAAAACCATAAATCGTATAGCAGCAGGAGAAGTAATAGAAAGGCCTGCAAGTGTGGTAAAGGAATTAGTGGAAAATGCAATAGATGCCAGAAGCTCAGAGATAGAAATTAAGATAGAAAGTGGTGGGCGTAACCTCATTACTGTAATCGATGATGGTAGCGGAGTAAAAAAGGATGATTTAGAACTTGCGTTTATGCGCCATGCTACTTCAAAATTGAGTGACAGTGAATTGATAGAGATCAAGCATCTTGGCTTTAGAGGAGAAGCTTTGCCTTCAATTGCAGCAGTAAGCAGAATAAAATTATCATCTAAGGCAAGCAAAGCAGATCAAGCATGGTCTATAAGGTATGAGGGGGGAGAAAAAATAGGAGAGCTTGTTCCTTATCCTTTATCGATAGGAACATATATTGAAGTACGAGATTTATTTTTTGCCACACCAAATAGACTAAAATTTCTCAAAACCGAAAGGGCAGAAACACAAAGCATTGTTGATATTGTAAACAACTTAGCAATGATCAATTATGGAATTGAGTTTACTCTTATCTCCGATAATAAGAAGCTTCTTAAGTATGCTAAGCAGACCTCATTATTTAGCAGGCTATGCGAAGTAGAAGAAGAATTTCATGAAAACTCTTTGCAAATTAGTGAAGAAGAAGATGGCATTAGGCTTACAGGATACATCTGTAAACCTACTGTCAATCGTAGCAATTCAACTCAGATCTATACATTTGTTAATGGTAGACCAATTAAAGATAATCTACTTATTGGTGCAATTCGTTATGCGTATCACGACCTTATTCCAAACAATAGATATCCTTTTGCAGCGCTGCACTTAGAGATACCGTATGATCAAGTTGATGTAAATGTTCATCCAAATAAATCAGAGGTAAGGTTTCAGAACAAGAGGCTAATATATGAAATAGTGAGAAGGGGGCTAATAAAAGTGCTATCAAAGAGAATAGATCTTGTAGAAACTGTATTGGCCCAGACTGGAACAACAACGAATCATCTATCATCAGATCCTTTTAGTAGGTCTAGTCTTAAAAATGAATTTTATGGAAGAAGGTCGGATCCTTTTGAAAACCAGTTAATGAGAGAATTTACTTCTCCAAATATAGAGACAAAAAGCTTATCAGAACATTCAAAATCGTTTGATTATACTGGTATGCAAAAATCTCCTACACGAGCAGAAACTACAATTTTGGAAAGGAAACAAACCGATCTAATAAGGGACTATCCACTTGGGTTTGCACACTGTCAAATCTACAATACTTATATTATTGCTGAGGTAAGAGACAAACTAATTATAGTAGATCAGCATGCAGCCCATGAAAGACTAGTATACGAGTGCTTAAAGGAGAAATCAAGTATAAAAAGACAAAAACTTCTTTTGCCTGAAATGGTTGAAATCAAAAATCAAGCTGGAATGGAGATGATTAAAACTTATAAAGATAAACTTTTTGAGATGGGTTTTGAGATTGAAATTAAATCAGAAAATAAGATCATAGTAAAAGAAGTTCCTGCAATCTTAGGAGCAGTAGACACAAAGAGAATGCTCATTGATATAGTGGATAGACTAACAGAAATAGAAGATACATTACCTATAGAGGATAAGGTGAATAAAATACTAGCCACAATTGCTTGTTATGGATCAATAAGAGCAGGCAGAAAGATGAAATTGGAGGAGATGAATGAATTATTGAGGCAAATGGAAAAGACACCTTATTCTGGACAATGTAATCACGGAAGGCCAACCTATATAGAAATGAAATTAAGCGACATTGAAAAGTTATTTGAGCGAAGGTGAGAAGTTATCACAAATATGTATAGATTATACAACTCTAGTTTCGTCATCTCAAAACTCAGATACACAATTGTTTGAACATTGTAATTTGCATAGTAGATAATGTCATTCCATCACTTGACAATGATTTATTATGCAGCTACTTGATTAAAATTAAGTTTCCTAAATCCCAGGCATTGTCTTTTATGTTAATAATTAATATACAACTAACGATACTTATCAAAAACGACAATAAAGAATTCAAAAAAAGCTAGAAATTCTGTAGAATTGACCATAACATATAGAAAAAAAGGAAGTGTATGATCACATCCTTCAATCTGATCATTAATTTGTAAACAAAATAGTTTTGCATTTTTTGATAAGATTAAGTAATATCAGCGTATTAGTTATACAATTAATAATTTTTATGGATGAGCGTAATCCTTGGAATCTTGGAAAGAAACCGTCAGGTCCAGGTAATGAAGATATTTTAAGTAAAGCTGTGTCTGATATAAGATGCTTTTTTAATGGCTTAACCAGAAATAGAGGGAAAAAACTTTATTTCATCATTTTCATTGTTTTGTTGTTTTATTTTTGTACTGGTTTCTATATTGTCCATCCGAGTGAGGAAGGTATAGAACTTACTTTTGGCAAATATTCCAATACAGAAACATCTGGTTTGCGTTATCACTTCCCCTACCCTATTGGCAAGGTTTTTAAAGTGAACGTTAAAGAAGTAAATCGTGAAGAAATTGGGATAAGCAGCTCTTATGGGCGAGATACAGATCGTGGTGAAGGAGTGATGCTTACCGGAGATGAGAACATAGTCAACGTTAACTTTGAGGTCCAATGGAGAGTCAGGGATGCTAAAGATTATTTATTCAAAGTACGGGATTATAAACCTGGTTTTAGCGTTAAAAATGCTGCTGAAAGTGCTATGAGAGAAATAATAGGTAAGAATACGATCTCTTTTGCACTCGAAGGTCAAGGCAGGGCTGAAATTTCCAGAGATACTAGAATTTTATTGCAACAGATTCTTGATGGATATCAAATGGGTATAGAGATTTTATCCGTTCAAATGAAAAAAATTGATCCACCAGAAAAGGTGATTAGCTCATTTAGGGATGTACAAAGTGCTCGCGCAGATAAGGAGCGTACCATAAACGAAGCATACGCTTACAGTAATGATATTATACCTCGTGCAAAAGGTGAAGCAATAAAGATAAAATTAGATGCAGAAGCATACGAGAATGAAATAATAAATGAAGCAAAAGGTAATGCAAATCGCTTTTTATCTCTTCATGAAGAATATAGACAAAATCCTTCTCTTGTTAAGAACCGTATCTATCTTGAAACTATGGAAAATATTTTTAGCAAGGTAGATAAGTTTGTTATAACAGACGATCTGAAAGGTATGTTCTCTTATTTACCCCTTACAAATCTAGGAAAATAGTCATGAGTAGTAATATTAAAATTGTTTTTGCTTTTGTATTTGTTGTGTTATTGATTGCATTATCTAATTCAATCTTCGTTGTTCAAGAAACAAAACAAGCAATAGTTATACAACTCGGTAAAGTCGTAAAAGATGTTAGGGACAGTGGTTTATATTTTAAATTGCCATTTATAAATAACGTAGAATTTCTTGATAAGAGAATTTTAGATTTAAGTCCTGATAAAACTCCAAGGGAAGTGATAACTGCAGATCAAAAGCGTATTATAGTAGATGCTTATGCAAAATATAAAATAATAGATCCTATTACTTTTTATCAAACTGTGAAAAATGAATCAGGGCTAGTTAGAAGATTATATCCTGTCATAGAAGCTCACATAAGGGAGAATATAGGAAGATTTTCATTAATTAGTTTGTTGAATGAAAAGAGATCAGAAGTGATGCAATTAATTCAACGTGGAGTTTATTCTGAAGCTGGAAAATTTGGCATAGAGATAATAGATGTAAGAATTAAGAGAGCAGATCTACCAGAAGAAAATAGTTCTGCAATATTCCGCCGCATGCAAACTGAAAGAGAAAAGGAAGCAAAAGAAATTAGAGCAGAAGGAGAACAAGCTGGACAAGAAATTAGATCAAAAGCTGATAAATTAAAAAGGGGAATTGTCTCTAGTGCAGTAAAAGAATCACATGAAATAAGAGGCCGTGGTTATGCTGAAGCAACTAGAATCTATAATGAGGCATTCAAGGTTGATGAAGAGTTTTTTAACTTTTATCGCTCTATGAAAGCTTACAGTAAATCATTTGCTGAGGGTAATACTAAATTTGTGCTTTCACCAAATAATAATTTCTTAGATATTTTGAACAAGGGATGGAAATAGTTTATGAAAAGTAAAGCATTTATTTTATCTATATTTGCATATTTTTTAATTTCATTTTCTTCATATGCTAATCTGTTTGCAAAAACAGTTGCAGATCCTGTATGTAGTTGTAATAAAGGGCTTGCTGATATAGTGGAAGAACTTATTCCCGCAGTTGTAAATATTTCAAGTGAGCAAATAGTTAAGCAAGAAAATAACAGTAGAACTAAAATTCCCTTTACGCCAAGAAATAATTTCTTTGATGACTTTAGAGAATTTTTCGAGCATTTTGATCAATTTTTCGATAGAGCTCCTAGCATTAATAGAGAAGTGACGTTACTTGGGTCTGGATTTATTATAGATAAAAGTGGAACCATAGTAACCAACTATCACGTTATTAAAAATGCCCAAGATATTACAGTTACTATGAACGATAATACTTATTTCAAAGCAGAAGTTTTAGGCTATGATGCAAAAACTGATCTTGCTGTGCTTAAGATTAATTCTGATAAAGATCTTCCTTGTGTTGAATTTGGTAATTCTGACAAAGCAAGAGTTGGTGATACAGTTATTGCAATAGGCAACCCTTTTGGTTTGGGTGGCTCTGTAAGTACAGGGATTGTGTCTGCAAGATCTAGAGACATTAGTATTGGTACTATGAATGAATTTATTCAAACTGATGCTGCAATTAATAGAGGTAACTCAGGGGGACCACTATTTCATCTAAATGGAAAAGTTATAGGTATTAATACTGCTATTTATTCCCCATCTGAGTCTGGCGGTAACGTGGGTATAGGCTTTGCTATACCATCTAATCTAGCTATTTCAATTATTGACACATTAAAAAGTGGTAAAAAAATAAAACATGGTTGGCTTGGCGTGCAAGTTCAGCCTATAACAAAAGAATTTGCTGAATCCTTGAGTTTAAAAGATATCAAAGGTGCATTAGTTGCAAGCGTAGTAAAGGGCAGTCCTGCAGAGAAAGGAGGAATCAAAGTAGGTGATATACTATTAGAGTTTGACGGCAAAAAAATTGATAGAATGACGCAATTACCTCATATGGTTTCACGAACTGAGCCCGGAAAGAAAGTACAGGTTAAGTTACTTAGAAAAGGTAAAGAAGTCAATATCAAGGTTGCAATCGAGGAATCTGCAAACGATGATTCAGGTAATAATCAAGAAGAAAATAAATCAACATCTAGTTATATAAGTGGTTTAACCGTTTCAAATTTGCCAAAAGAACTAAAAAACAATGCACCCACAAAGGGTGTAGTAGTTACTAGTGTAGATAGTAGTAGTAATTCTACACTACGTGTTATTAAGAAAGGTGATATAATTATTCAACTAGATGGAATCGATATTGAAAATACTAATGATTTTCAAAAACAAATTGATTCAGCAGTAAAGAAAGACGGCAAAGATTCAGTAATGTTGCTTATTTACCGCAATGGAAACCAGTTTTTTACTTCAATCAAATTGAAGAAGTAGCTATTTATCTAGCTGGTCATGAAAAAATTGCTTGACAAATTTAACTAGCTTCTTT